>JAJYXY010000311.1 GCA_021801465.1 Pseudomonadota bacterium | reverse complement strand
AACCGGCGCGGTGAACCCGACTTCGCGCATCCCGGCCTCCAGCCGGCGGAGATAGCGCGCGATCGCGGGCTGGACATAGGCATTGGCGACGGTGGTCGAAAACCGCTCCCATTCGCGCATTTCCGGTGCGACCTCGGCCGCGAGCGAGAGCGGAATGCCGGGAAGCAATGACGCGAGCAGCGAGGCCGCGCGCCGCTCATGCGCGGGGTTGACGAAACCATGCAGAAACCCGATCGCGATGCTCTCGATCTTCGCGCGTGTCAGCGTCGGCGCGAGCGCGCACACGGCGTCTTCGTCCAGCGGGCGCAACACCCGCCCGGCGCGATCGAGCCGTTCGGGCACGGTGAAGCGCAAATGGCGCGCAACCAAAGGCTCAGGCAGCTCAATATTGAGATCGTATTGATCGTAGCGGCTTTCGTTGCGCATCGCGAGCACATCGCGAAAACCTTCCGTGGTGATGAAGGCGGTGCGCGCGCCCTTGCGCTCGATGATGGCGTTGGTTGCGAGGGTGGTGCCATGCACGACGAGCGCGACCTCGTCCGGCGCCATGCCGGCTGCGTCCAAAATCCGGTGCATCCCGTCGAGAACGCCGCGCTCAGGGGCAGCAGGGGTCGTCAGGAGCTTCGTCGTATAGCGGCGCTCGCCGCTTTCCAGGACGACATCGGTGAAGGTGCCGCCGATATCGACGGCGAGCCTCACCTTCGCGTGTTCACCTGACGGCGACATCCGCCCTTCTGGTCCCATGTTTTTCTTTGCCCACCCTGCGGGGAAAGCTTGAAGATATTCCAGCCATTGTCAACTCATGGCCCATGCATCGCGCCAAGTTTCCGCACCGATGACAGAGATCGTCTGGTTCAAACGTGATCTTCGCCTCGCCGATCACGCCCCGCTCTGGCATGCCGCGCAGAGCAAACGACCTTTGGTCGCACTCTATATCTTTGAGCCCGATTTATGGCGCGCGGCCGATATCAGCCCGCGTCATTACGCCTGTCTCTATGCCGCGCTGGCCGATCTCGCGCGGAGCTTGCATGAACGCGGCCAGCGTCTGGTCACGCGCATCGGGGACGCGGTTTCCGTTTTGGAACGGCTCACGCAAACCCTCCCTGGCTTTACCCTGCATTCGCATCAAGAGACCGGCAATGGCTGGACCTATGCCCGCGATCGTGAGGTCGCGCGGTGGGCGCGGCGACGTGGCATCATCTGGCGGGAATATCAGAATGGTGCCGTGGTTCGCAGGCTTGCGAGCCGCGATGTCTGGGATCGGCGCTGGCGGGCGGTGATGGACCAGCCGGTCTTTCCCACCCCGCTGCTTCCGCCACCGCTGCCTTTGGCGAGCGAACCTCTGCCCGCGCCGCAGGGCTTTGATGCAACCGCTCTATCCCCCGGCCGACGCGCGGCGATCGCGCGGCTGCGGATATTTTTATCGGCCGCCGGCGAGGGGTATGCGCGCGGCATCTCCTCCCCGCTCACCGCCGCCGAGAGCGGCTCTCGGCTCTCGGTGCCGCTCTCCCTCGGCGCGCTTTCGATCCGCGAAGTGGTGCAGGCGACGCGACGGCGCGCGGGCGAGGTCGCGGCTCTGCCCGCCGATCGTCGCGGCGGCTGGCCGCTTGCCCTTCGCGCCTTCACCGCGCGACTTCATTGGCATTGCCATTTCATCCAAAAACTCGAATCCGAGCCGCGAATCGAATATGAAAACCTTCATCCCGCGTATGACGGGCTGCGCGGCAACGCCCCCGGTGACGCGGCGAAATACGCCGCCTGGGCGGCGGGACGCACCGGGTTTCCGATGATCGACGCTGCGATGCGCTCACTCATCACGACCGGCTGGATCAATTTCCGCATGCGGGCGATGCTGGTGAGCTTTGCGAGCGCACATCTCTGGCTCGACTGGCGGGAGCCGGCGCGCCATCTCGCGCGGCTATTCGCCGATTACGAGCCGGGCATCCACTACCCCCAGGTGCAAATGCAGTCTGGCACAACCGGCATCAACACCGTCCGGATCTATAACCCGATAAAACAGGGGTTTGACCAAGACCCTGAAGGGCGCTTCATTCGCATGTTCATCCCCGAGATTGCGCATTTGCCGGCAAGCCTGATCCACACCCCGTGGCTTGCGCCAAACCCAACGCCCGCCTATCCGTCGCCGCCCGCCTACCCGTCGCCGCCCGCCTACCCGTCGCCGCCCGCCTACCCGTCGCCGATTGTCGATGAGGCAGAGGCGCGCAAAGCGGCGGCCGCGCGCCTTTATGACTTGCGCAAAAGCGGCGAGCATCGGCGCATCGCCAATGCCATCGTCGAGAAACATGGCAGCCGCAAGCGGCCAAAGCGCCGCGGGCAAAAGCCGCAAGCGCGTGGAGATCTTTTCGCATGACCCGCCTATTTCCGGTATTCGCCGATCAGCTCAGCCACGAACTCGCGAGCCTCGCGCGTGCGGATAAGCATGACGACGTGGTACTGATGATGGAAGTGCGCGCCGAAGCGACCGCACCACGCCATCACAAAAAGAAAATCGCGTTTCTCTTTTCTGCCATGCGCCATTTTGCTGCGGAGCTCAGTGGAGCGGGTTGGCGCGTCGATTATGTGAGGCTCGATGATCCAGAAAATACCCAGGATTTCGCGGGTGAAATCGCCCGCGCCCGGGCGCGCCATCAAGCGCGGGAGGTGATCGCGACCTGGCCCGGCGAATATCGCATCGCCGTGCTGCTGCGTGATCTCGGCGTCTCTCTCGTCGAGGACACGCGCTTTCTCGCGACACGCGCCGATTTTGCCGCGTGGGCGGCAGAGCGCAAACACTGGCGCATGGAGTTTTTTTATCGCGGCCTGCGCGCGCGCCACGGTGTTTTGATGCGAGGCGACATGCCCGAAGGCGGAAAATGGAATTTCGATCACGAAAATCGTAAGCGATTGCCAAATGAAATCGTCATTCCGCCACCTTACGCTGAAGCGCCGGACGCGCTGACGGAGGAGGTGCTCGCCCTCGTTGCGCGGCATTTTCCCGATCATTTCGGCCAATTGCGTCCGTTTTCCTACGCCGTAACGCGCGCCGGGGCGCAGGCGGCGCTGCGGCAATTCATCGACCAGCGTTTGGCCCAATTCGGCGATTATCAAGATGCGATGCGCCAGGGTGAGCCATGGCTGTTTCATTCACATATCAGTCTCTATCTCAATTGCGGCTTGCTGCTTGCGTCTCAATGTATCACCGCGGCCGAAGCGGCGTTTCGCGCGGGCAGGGTCGCGCTCAATGCGGCCGAGGGCTTCATTCGCCAAATCCTCGGCTGGCGTGAGTATGTGCGCGGCGTTTATTGGCTGAAAATGCCGGGCTACGCGGACGAGAACGCGCTTTCGGCGATGCGCCCATTGCCAGAATTCTACTGGACGGGCGCCACAGACATGAATTGCCTTCGCCAAGCCGTCCTGGAAACACGTGCCAATGCCTATGCCCATCACATTCAGCGCCTGATGGTGCTCGGCAATTTCGCCTTGCTTGCCGCGATCGCGCCGCAGGCGGTCAATGAATGGTATTTGCTCGTCTATGCCGATGCGTACGAATGGGTGGAGTTGCCGAATGTCACCGGCATGGCGCTGTTTGCCGATGGCGGCGTTTTGGCAAGCAAACCTTATGCCGCAAGCGGCGCCTACATCAATCGCATGTCCGATTACTGCCAGCATTGCCGCTATAACGTCGCCGAAAAGCTTGGCCCGCACGCCTGCCCGTTCAATGCGCTTTATTGGCATTTTCTCGACCGCAACCGCGATCGTCTGAAAGGCAATCCGCGCCTTGGGGTCATCTATCAGAGCCTGGATAAAATGCCCGAAGCCCAGCGTAAGGCGACGACGGCGGCGGCCGAGACATTTCTCGACACGCTCTGAAAGCCGGCTTATGGCAATGGCATTGGGAGAATAGTCATGAAAACCTTGTTCACCGCCATGCTCGGCACCGAGACCAATAGTTTTTCGCCGCTGCCGACCGGGCTCCGGATGTTCGAGGAAACCTGCCTTTTCCGCAACGCTAATTACGGCGCGGAGGTGCCGCTTTATGCGATCCCGCTCGCCACCTGGCGCGAGATGGCGGCGGCACGTGGCTGGCGGGTGATGGAAAGCCTCTGCGCCTTTGCCCAACCGGCAGGCCCCACGGTGCGCGCGGTCTATGAGGCGTTTCGCGATGAGATCCTCGCCGATCTCCGCGCCGCGATGCCGGTGGATGCGGTGCTTTTGTCGTTGCATGGCGCGATGATCGCCGACGGCTACGACGATGCCGAGGGCGACCTGCTTGCGCGGGTGCGCGCCATCGTCGGGCCGGACGTTGCGATCGGCGCCGAACTCGATCTCCACGCCAATGTCAGCCGCGCGAAATGCGAGAATGCGACCGCGCTCGTGCTGTTCAAGGAATATCCGCATATCGATGTCGGCGAGCGGGCACGCGAACTCTTTACGATCATCGCCGATGCGTTGGAGGGTCAAACGCGCCCGGTGATCGGCTGGTTCGATTGCCGCATGATCGGCGTGTTCCATACCACGCGCCAGCCGATGCGCGGCTTCGTCGATCGCGCTAGCGCCCTCGAGGGGAGGGACGGCGTGCTCTCGGTCTCGATCGTGCATGGCTTTCCGTGGGCCGATGTCGCCGATATGGGCAGCAAGATCCTCGTCGTTGCGGATGGCGACCGGGATAAGGCGGATCGTCTCGCCGCCGAACTCGGGCGGGAATTCGTCGGCCTTCGGGCCGCGATCAGCCCGCCTTATGTGACGCTCGATGAGGCCATCGATTGCGCCGCGCATTATCGTGGGGCGCGCCCGCTGGTTCTCGCCGATGTCGCCGACAATGCCGGCGGGGGCGCTGCGAGCGATTCCACCTTCATACTAGAGGCAATGCTCGCGCGCGGGCTGAAAAGCGCCGCGATCGGCCTGATTTGGGATCCGATGGCGGTCAGACTCGCGTTTGAGGCCGGGATCGGGGCGATGCTCGATGCTCGCATCGGCGGCAAGCTCGGTCCACACTCGGGCCGGCCGGTCGATCTCCGCGCGCGGGTCGCGGGCCTGGCGCACGCCGTGCGACTGCCGTTCGGTGGGGCGATGGCGCCGGCGGGTGATGTCGCCGCGTTCGAGATTGGCGGGATCGCCGTCATCTGCAGCACGATCCGCACCCAATGCTTCAGCCCGGTCGCCTTCAGTGCCGTCGGTATCGCACCGACGGAGCGCCGTGTGCTGGTGGTGAAGTCAATGCAGCATTTCCACGCAGCCTTCGCCCCGATCGCCGGGGAGATCATCTACGTGACCGCGCCGGGATCGGTCTCGCCCGATCTCACCACCCTTCCCTATCGCAAGGTGCGGCGCGATCAGTGGCCGTTCGTCGAAAATCCCTTCGCGGCGGCATGATCACGGGTGGGCGGCGTCGATGATGGTGAATTGCACGCTCTCCTGACCCTGCCAGCGATTGATCCGAAGATGGCCGGCGAGATGGAGCGCCGGCGGGCGGGCAAGCAACGCCTCAGCGAGCGGGCTTTCGGCGGCGCGAAATAAAATCGCGTTGAGCCGCTCCCCGCCCGCGCCGGCAAGGCTGCAGCGCAGTGTCTTGCCCTCCCGCCCAATCCGCTCGGCATAGGCGATGCGCGCACCCGGCACGACCAAGACCGGCTCGGCGTTCCCCGGGCCAAACGGCGCGAGCCGGGCGATATCGGCGCAGAGTGCGCGATCGGCGCCGGCGACGGAGACCGCGCCTTCGATCACCAGATCGGCGGCGTCGGGGAGTGTGGCGCCTGCGCTGAGGCGAGAATCGAGAAAAGCCTGAAATTCCTCCCAGCGCGCGGCGTCGAGGGTAAAGCCCGCGGCCATCGCGTGGCCGCCGCCGCTTTGCAAAATCCCGAGCCTGCGCGCGGCGATCACAGCAGCGCCAAGATCGAGCCCGGGCACGGAGCGCCCCGAGCCTTTCACCACCCCATCCTTGAGTGCGCCCACCAAAGCCGGTCGGTTGAAACGCTCCTTTATTCGTCCGGCGACGATGCCAACGATACCGGAATGCCAGCCCTCGCCGCACACGAGCAAGGCGGCGTGCCCACGCGCACGCTGTTCGGCGGCCATCGCCAAGGCAGCGTCTAGCACGGCTTGCTCAACCGCCTGACGCTCGCGATTGATCTGGTCGAGGAGTGCGGCAAGCCCCGCTGCCTCGCGCGGATCGGTGCTGAGAAGAAGGCGGAGACCGAGATCGGCCTGGCTGATCCGCCCGCCGGCATTGATGCGTGGGCCGAGCAGGAAACCGCAGGTGAAAGCGCTTGGCGCCTCGCGGCTCTCGGCGACATCGAGAAGGGCGGCGAGCCCGATCCGTTCGCGCTGCGCCATGATGCGCAGGCCTTGGGCTACGAAGGCGCGATTGAGGCCGGTGAGCGGCATGACGTCACACACCGTCGCCAGCGCGACGAGATCGAGCGCGCGCAGCAGGTCGGGCGCGGCGCGGCCGGCGAAAAATCCGCGCCCGCGCAGCGTGCGCAGCAGCGCGACCGCGGCGAGAAATGCGACGCCGGCGGCGCATAGGCCAGAGAGGCCGGAGGTGTCATCGAGGCGGTTCGGGTTAATGGTCGCGAAAATTCGCGGCGGCGGGCCGTCTGCCTGGTGGTGATCGAGCACGATGATGTCGGCGCCGGTGATCGTCGCGAACACGGCATCCGCGGCTGTCCCGCAATCGACGCACAGGATCAGCCGCGCCCCGCGGGCGACGAACCTCGCAAGCGCCTCGGTGTTCGGGCCGTAGCCTTCACGCAAGCGGTCGGGAATATGGGTCAAGACCTCGCAGCCAAGCGCGCTGAGCAGCTCCGCCAAAAGGGCGCCGGCCGAGGCCCCATCGACATCATAATCGCCAAAAATACCGATGGTTTCGCGTGCGATGACGGCATCGGCGAGACGCTCGCTCGCGCGCGTCATGTCGCGAAGAAGGGAGGGATCGGGCAGCAGGGCGCGGAGAGTCGGGCTTAAAAAATCCGCCGCCGCTTCGGGGCCGATTCCGCGCGCGGTGAGCAGGCGGGCGACGATTTCCGAAACCTCCTCGCCAAAGCGCGGCGCCGCGCCGAGCGCGTCATGATCGGCCCGCCAGCGCCGCCCGCAGAGACTGCGGGCAACGCCGAGGAAGTCGCTCTCTCCGTGCAAAGCCGCTCACCGCCCGGCGGCGGAATGCCCGGCCCAGGTCTTGGTGGAGAAATCGTGGTGCGCCTCGACATAGCGGACAGTGCCGGATTTGCTGCGCATCACCACCGAATGGGTGATCGCGCGCGCGCCCGAGCGCCGAACCCCGCGCAGCATCGGCCCGCTGGTGACGCCGGTCGCGGCGAACAGCACGTCCCCGCGCGCCATTTCGGCGGCGCTGAATTTGTGATTGGGGTCGGTTACACCCATGGCGAGGGTGCGAGTCTTCTGTGCCTCGTTCTCGTAGAGGAGGCGCCCTTGCATCTGCCCGCCGACGCAGCGCAGCGCCGCAGCCGCGATCACCCCCTCGGGCGCGCCGCCGGTGCCCATATAAATATCGACCCCGCTTTCGGGCTGGGATGTTGCGATCACGCCGGCGACGTCGCCATCGCCGATCAGGGTGATGCGTGCCCCGGCCTCGCGGCAGCGGGCGATCAGCTCGGCGTGGCGGTCGCGCTCGAGGATGCAGACGACGAGATCGGCGATCGCGCAATTTTTGGCGCGCGCGAGGTTGCGGAGATTTTCCGCAACCGGCGCATCGAGATCGACGACGCCCTCGGGCAGCCCGCCGCCGACGGCGATCTTTTCCATGTAAATGTCCGGGGCGTGGAGAAAATTCCCGGCCTCGGCCAACGCGACGACGGCGATCGCGTTGGCGGCGCCCTTGGCGACGATATTGGTGCCTTCCAAGGGATCGACGGCGATATCCATCGCCGGCCCGCCGGCGCCGACTTTCTCGCCGATGAAGAGCATCGGCGCCTCGTCCATCTCGCCCTCGCCGATCACCACCGTGCCGCTGATCGGAACGGTATCGAAGGCCCGGCGCATGGCTTCGACGGCGGCGCCGTCGGCCTCGTTTTTTTTCCCCCGCCCCATCCAGGCCGAGCACGCAATGGCCGCCGCCTCGGTAACACGAATCAGGTCGAGAGCGAGATTGCGATCAGTATGAAGGGCTTGGCTGGTCATGCGGCGATCCTTTTCTCGGAGCGGGCAGTGCCGCAGGCACTGCCCAACGGATAAAAGTTTTTTGGTTCTTTTTTTCAAAAAAGAACATTTTTGCCTTATTTATGCCGGCTCGATGCGGATCAGCGCCGGCCGCTCCACCGCGACGTCGAGGGCGGCGATACGGGTAATGGCTGCGCGCATCGCGGCTTCGCTGGTCTCGTGCGTGACCAGCACCACTGGCACCGCTTCGCCCGGCGCGCGGCCGCGCTGGAGCATCGATTCGAGCGAGACGCCGAGATCGCGCAAGATTGCGGTGACATCGGCGATCACCCCCGGCCGATCGACGACCATCAGCCGGAGATAATAGGCCCCCTGATGCGCCTCGATCCCGACCGAGGGCAATGCTGCGAGCGCGCCGTTGGCCGCGCCCCAAACCGGGGTCACCCGGCCGCGCGCGATGTCGATGAGATCGGCGACGACGGCCGAGGCGGTCGGGCCGGCGCCGGCGCCGCGGCCCTCGAGCATCACCCGGCCGACAAAATCACCCTCGGCGACGACGGCGTTGAACACACCATCGACGCGGGCGATCGGGGCGGCGGCCGGCACCATCGCCGGGTGGACCCGCGCCTCGATCCCAGCAGCCGTGCGGCGGGCGATGCCGAGCAGCTTGATGCGGTAGCCGAGTTCGCCGGCAAGCGCGATATCGAGCGCCGAAATCGCGCGGATGCCTTCGACATGGACGGCGGCGAAATCGACCGGGCGGCCGAAGGCGAGGGCGGTGAGGATGGCGAGCTTGTGGGCGGCGTCGATGCCGTCGATGTCGAAAGCGGGATCGGCTTCGGCATAACCGAGCTTCTGCGCCTCGGCGAGGACTTCGGCGAATTCGCGGCCGCGCTCACGCATCACCGTCAGGATGAAATTGCAGGTGCCGTTCAGGATGCCGCTGATGCGCGACAAACGATTGGCGGCGAGCCCTTCGCGCAGCACCTTGATCACCGGAATCCCGCCCGCGACCGCCGCCTCGAACGCGAGCGCGGCGCCGGACGCTTCGGCGCGGGCGGCCAGCGCCGCGCCGTGGACCGCGATCAGCGCCTTGTTTGCGGTCACCACCGGCTTGCCGGCGGCGAGCGCCCGCTCGACCAGGGCGCGCGCCGGCCCCTCGGCGCCGCCGATCACCTCGACGATGACATCGGCCTCGGGATCGTCGGCGAGCGCCTCGGGCTCATCATACCAGCGCAGCCCGGCCAGCGTCAGGCCGCGGTCGCGCCCGCGATCACGCGCGGAGACCGCGGTGACGGCGATCGGGCGCCCGGCGCGGCCGGCGATGAGATCGGCATTCTCGCGCAAGAGATGCAACACGCCGACACCGACGGTGCCGAGCCCGGCGAGGGCGACCGAAAGCGGCCGGCTCATGCGTCGGCCGCGCTGAGCGAGGGGACGGCCTCGTTCGAGCCGGCCTGAAGAAACGCGCGGACATTGCGCACCGCTTGGCGGAGGCGATGCGTGTTCTCAACCAGCGCGATGCGGACATGGGTGTCACCATGCTCGCCAAAGCCGATCCCCGGCGCGACCGCGACCTTGGCACGGGCGAGCAAAAGCTTGCTGAAGCCGACCGAGCCGAGATGGGCATAGCGCGGCGGGATCGGCGCCCAGGCGAACATCGAGGCCTCGGGGCTCGGCACCTCCCAGCCGGCAGCGTTGAGGCCCCGCACGATCACGTCGCGCCGCTCTTTGTAGAGGCGGCGAAGATCGGCGACGCAGTCCTGCGGCCCGTTCAACGCCGCCGTCGCCGCGACCTGGATCGGGGTGAAAGCACCATAATCGAGATAGGATTTCATGCGTGCCAGCGCGCTGATCAGCCGCGCATTGCCGGCCGCGAACCCCATGCGCCAGCCCGGCATGGAATAGGTTTTCGAGAGGCTGGTGAACTCAACCGCGATGTCCTTCGCCCCCGGCACTTCGAGGATCGAGGGCGGAATCCGATCGCCGAAATAGATCTCTGCGTAAGCGAGATCGGACAGCACGAAGATCTCGTGGCGGCGGGCGAAAGCGACGATTTCGCGATAGAAATCGAGATCGGCGACCATCGCCGTCGGGTTGGAGGGGTAGTTGACGATCAGCGCCGTTGGCTTCGGCACCGAGTGGCGGACGGCGCGGTCGAGCGCCCGCAGCATCTCCTCATCGGGGGTTGCGGGGACGGAGCGCACCGAGGCGCCGGCGATGATGAAGCCGAACTGGTGGATCGGATACGAAGGGTTGGGGACAAGAATGGTATCGCCGGGGCTGGTGATCGCCGCGGCGAGGTTGGCGAGGCCCTCTTTTGAGCCCAGCGTCGCGATGATCTCGGTCTCGGGGTCCAGGCCGACGCCGAAGCGACGATAATAGTAGCCGGCGAGCGCGCGGCGGAGGCCGGGGATGCCCTTACTCGTCGAATAGCGATGGGTACGCGGATCCTGCACCGCCTCGACGAGCTTGGCGACGATATGCGGCGGCGTCGGCCCATCCGGGTTGCCCATGCCGAGATCGATGATGTCCTCGCCGGCGGCGCGGGCGCGGGCCTTGGCCTGGTTGACCTCGGCGAACACATAGGGCGGCAGGCGGCGGATACGGTGGAATTCCTCGGGCATGGGACCAATCCGATCAAGGTTGCGAAAACATGCTATTCAACGGGCGGATTTTTTGTGCAAGTCGCGTTATTCGACAAGGCGGGCGAGCGCACCGTGGCCATTGGCTTCGGCGTCCATAGCGATGGCGTCGGCCGGCACGCCGGCGGCGGTGAGGGCGGCGATCACCGCGCGCGCGCGCGCCAAAGCCAGCGTCACCGCTTCGGTTTGGGTCTCGGGGGTCGCGTCGGTGGCATCGCCATAGCCGACAACGGCGATCGAGCGATTCCCGCGGCGGGCGGCCAGCGCCTTGATCGTGTCCATTTCCGCGGGCGGGACCACCGCCGAGCCGATCGGAAAGCCGATGGTGAGCGGCTTTGCCTCGTCGGCGCTGAGCGGCGGTTTACTGGCCGGCGGCGGCGGCGGCTTTTTGGGCGGCGCCGCGGGCGTGGTTTGTGGAATGTCGGTGCCGGGAATTTTGGGCGGCGGCGGCGGTGTCGTCGGCATGGTGGGCGGCGGCGCCGCATCGGCAACCTGTTTCGCAGTGTCGCCGCTGGCGTTATTCGCCGGGGCCGCGGGCGGCGCGAGCGGTGCTTCGGCGACCGATTTGCGGGGTGCGGGCGCCGGCTTCGCGGGGGCGTTGGCGGGTGGCGCCGTGGCGGCGGCGAGCGAGGCCGCGGCGGCAGGTGGTGCCGTGGCGGCCGCCGACGGCGCTGCGCCAGGCGGGGGGGCACTGCCGCCAAAGAGCTCGGGCGAGGCTTGCGGTAGCGACGGATCGGCGATCGGCACCTGGGTTGCCTCGTATTGGGCGTTGGCACGGTCGGCCACCAGCCCGGCGACGATCGCCTGATGCGCCTTGGCGTCTGCCGCCGCTGGCTTCCCGGGAACGGTCGCGAGATTGGGGTATGGCGCATCGGCCTGCGGCGGCGGCGGGCGCTGGGTTGCGAGGTTATGATCGGTGAGGCTATCCCACCAATTGACCGGATTGACCGAAGATGGCAGTGACGAACAGCCAGTCAACGCCGAAAGCGCGAGTGCTGAGCACAACCCGCCCGCCGACCGCCGACGCCGTTCGCGATTTTGTTGCCGACCGCGACTTGTTCGCATTCCTAGCCTTCCGGTAAACTCATCAAGGGCTCTCACATAGCGCGGCCCCCCCTGGCCGGAAAGGATGTCAACGCATGGCCGATCAGGAAAAGCACGATCCTTCCGCCCCCCGCATGCCGGACCCGGAAGTGCTTTCGCGTAACATGGCCGATATCGCCGAGCGCTCGCAACGCATCGTCTCGGAATGGCTGAAGCGTCAGGGCGAGGAGACGCCAAGGCCAGACCCGCTCAATGTTGCCGGTGCCTTTTTTGAGATGACGACGCGGCTGATGACCAACCCAGCACGCCTGGTGAAGGCGCAACTAGGGTTTTGGCAAGATTACATGACCCTCTGGCAGCACACGTCGCGCCGCCTTCTCGGCATGGCCTCGCCGCCGGTCATCGAACCACCCGCCGGTGATCGCCGCTTCAAATATCCGGCGTGGCAGGAAAACGAGATTTTCGACTTCATCAAACAGAGCTACCTGCTCTCTGCGCGCTATGTGCAGGATGTGGTGCGCCAGGTGGACGGGCTTTCGCCCGATACCGCGCGCAAGGTGGATTTTTACGCCCGCCAGTTCATCAACGCGATGAGCCCGAGCAATTTCCTCCTCACCAACCCCGAGGTGCTGCGCAAAACCGCCGAAACCGGGGGCGAAAATCTGCTCCGTGGGCTCAACAACATGCTCGCCGATCTCGAGCGCGGGCGGGGCCAGCTCCATATCAAAATGACAGATATGGAAGCGTTTCGGCTCGGCGAGAATATCGCGGTCTCACCCGGCAAGGTGATGTACGAGAACGAGCTGATGCAGCTCATCCAATATGCCCCGACGACCGAGCGGGTCTTCAAGCGGCCGCTTCTGATCATTCCGCCTTGGATCAACAAATTTTATATCCTCGATCTCCGTCCCTCGAATAGCTTCGTGCGCTGGGCGGTGAGCCAAGGGCACACGGTGTTCATGATCAGCTGGGTCAACCCCGATGAACGCCTCGCCGAAAAACGCTTCGAGGACTATATGAAAGAGGGCACGCTCGCGGCCCTAGACGCCATCGAGAAGGCGACAGGTGAGCGGGCGGTCAACGCCATTGGCTATTGTCTTGGCGGCACGCTGCTTGGCTGCACGCTGGCCTATCTCGCGGCCAAGGGCATCGATCGCATTAAAAGCGCGACATTTTTCGTAACCATGCTCGATTTTCGCGAATCGGGCGAGATCAACGTTTTCATCGACGAGGAGCAGATTCAGGCGCTCGAGCATAAAATGCACAAGCGCGGCTATCTCGAAGGCAGCGAGATGGCGAGCACTTTCAATATGCTGCGCGCCAATGATTTGATCTGGTCGTTCGTGGTCAATAATTATCTCCTCGGCAACGAGCCCTTTCCGTTCGATCTGCTTTACTGGAACGCCGATTCGACGCGAATGCCGGCAGCGATGCACGGATTTTATTTGCGCAACATGTATCGCGAAAATCGCCTCGCGCATCCCGGCGGCATCGTCCTCGATGGCGTGCCGATCGATTTGTCGCGCATCAAGACACCGGCCTATTTCCTCTCGACGCGCGATGACCACATTGCACCCTGGCGCACGACCTATTTCGGCGCGCGCCTGCTTTCCGGGCCAAAGCGATTCGTGCTCGCCGCCTCCGGCCACATCGCCGGTGTCGTCAACCCGCCAGAAGCCGGGAAATATAGCCACTGGATCAACGAGGATCTCCCCGACGAGCCGGCCGATTGGCTCGCCGGGGCAACGGAAATGGCGGGATCATGGTGGCCGGATTGGCAACGCTGGATCACCGCGCGGGGGCGCGCGATGGTTGCGCAGCGCCAGCCCGGCGATGGCGGCCTTTCCCCGATCGAGGACGCGCCGGGGCGCTATGTCAAGGTGACGGCGAACTGAGCGCGCCGCCCGGCGCGGCCTTTTTCCTCAGCCGTCTTGCGCGGCGGCCATCAGCCGCGCGCGGTGCGCAAGCAGTTGCCCGCGCGCGCGTTCGAGTTCGGCATTGAGGCGGGGGATCAGTTCCTCCGTCTCGTTCTCGAGTTCCTGCGTTCGGATCAAGCGCCAGGAGAGGCAGAGCTCGAAAAGGCTTTTGGCCCCGATATTGGCGGCGGCACTTCGCAGCGCATGGGCGTGCGAACGGAACTCGGTAGAATTTCGCAACGAGGCCGCTGCCGCCATCTCGGCGACGAGATCGCGCGAATCAGCGAGGAAGGAATCGATCAACTCGACAACGAATTCCTTGCCCCCGAGTGCTTCGAGATCGGCGAGCACCGCGGCGTCGATGACATTGCCGCCGGCAGCACGAAAGCGCGGATGGCTGGTAATTTCGGTGACAGATTCGTCGCCCGACACCGACGAGACGTCGGGGACGAGATCGGCAATGGCGCGGATGAGCCGCTCGGGTTCGATCGGCTTGGTAAGACACGCATCCATCCCGGCCTCACGGCAAAGCGCTTCAGCTTCTGGCGTCGCATCCGCGGTCAACGCGATGATCGGCAGCCGTTTGCCGTTGAATTCGCCCAAGCGATAGAGCTTTACCGCGTCGAGGCCGTTCATCACCGGCATGTTCACATCCATCAGCACGAGATCGAAATTTTCGCGCTCCAAAGCATCGAGCGCGGCCTCGCCATTTTCGGCGATTTCCACCGCGTGGCCGGCGCGTTCGAGGATTTTGACGACGACTTTTTGATTGGTGCGATTATCCTCGGCGAGAAGGATTCGAAGCGCGCGAGAGGAAGGCTGGATCGCTGGCGCCGGCGGGGCTTCCTCGCTGAACGGTGCCACCAAGGCAAGGGCGGTTCGCAAGGCGTGCGGGTTTGGCGCAAGGCGCGTGGCGGCGAAGGCGCGAAGCGTGGGTGCGGCGAGCCCTGGCGCATCCTCATCGGCAACAAGCGCGAGCGGCGGCAACGCGCCCGACGCCACCAGCACCTCGCGCGCCGCATCGGGGTGGCGTTCATCGAGCAGAAGGAGCGGCACCGGCTCCTCCGCGATCGCCCGCTCGGCGGCGGCGATCGAGGAAAACAGCGCGACTACCTCCCCCTCCCCTTCCGGCACCAGGCGGGACGCGAGCATTGGATCGCGTGACACCATCGCGATGCGCGGAATTGGCGACGCGCCGCGTTCCCTCTCGGCTTCATCGCTGGTCTCGGCGAGGGCGATCGGGATCTCGAACCAAAACACGCTGCCCCGCCCGGGCTCGCTTTCGACGCCAATCGTTCCTTCCATGAGCTCGGCGAGCTTTTTGCAGATCGCAAGACCGAGCCCGGTGCCTCCGAAGCGATTGAGAACGCTGGCATCGGCTTGGGTGAACTGCTCGAAGATACGCTCCTTCGCCTCAGGCGCGATGCCGATCCCGGTATCGCTCACCTCACAGCGAAGCCAATAACGCGCATCCGCCCGCATCGCGACGTCGGCGGCGATCACCACCTCGCCGCGCGCGGTGAACTTGACCGCGTTTGCCGCGAGATTGAGAAGAATTTCCTGAAGATGGCCGCGCTCGGCATGAAAGAAGCGCATCGGCGTGCGGGCGGCGATATGAACCCCGAGCCGCAGCCCTTTAGCGCCCGCTTCGGTGGAAAGCATATCGTACACCTCGCGAAGCAGGGCGCGAAGACAGAAATCCTCAGCCTGGCGTGGCATTTTTCCAGCTTCGAGGCGTGAAAAATCGAGGATATTGGAAATCATGTCGAGAAGCGTGCGCCCCGCCGAGGTGATCGAGCGGACCATGCCGGTTTGCTCGCCATCCAGCCTCGTCTCGCCGAGAAGCCGGCTAAAGCCGATGATGGCGTTGAGCGGCGTACGCAATTCGTGGCTGACGCTGGCAAGAAACCGGGTTTTCGCACGGTTCGCATCCTCGGCGGCTTCTTTTGCTTGCGAGAGCTTGCGGACCAGCGTCGTCGCATAAAGCGGCAAGATAACCAGCCCGGACGCAAGCCCGAAAGAGAGCGCCGGCTGGCTACGCCAAAAAGCCGTGGTCTCGACCACGGTGACAAAGCCGATGATGGCGATGACCATCGCCGTCAGCAGAAAGCGGATACCGAAACGAAAGCCATTGCCGAGAATGAGCCAAAGCAATACGGAATATAACACCGTCATTGCCTGGCCGCCGATGCGCAGGCAGCAAGAGATTATGGCGACATCGGCGATTATGCCGAGGATAATGCGCGGCGATGATTGGGCTGGGTTGCGGATCTGTGCGACGATGAAAGCCAGCGTTGCAAATAAATATAGTGTCACGGCATAGAGCATGCCGCGGCTGTGCAGCGACGGGACCGCGGCGATATAGCCTATCCCCGTCAGGAGAAAGATTAGGCGATTGAACGAAATCTCCTGCTCGCCACCGTGCCATAAACGCCGAAAGCCGATCAGCCGGCGCAGGATGGCACCCAGACGGGATATGAGCATGCAGATCTTCCTTCGCGCAGCGACGCCAGGGGTAGGAACTTAACATATAATGCCGAATTTGATTAAAAAAAAATATAAAATACAATGTTTGCAACGACGTGGCGCGGCGAACGCTCGGGTTTATCTTTCTATCGTGATAGTTTTTGGCGCGTTTCACACGGGATGCGGGAGCGCTCGGTCTTTCACGATGAGCGCCTCAAAATCGGCAGCGCTCAGCGGTGGGGCAAACAAATAGCCTTGCACCTCGTCACATCCCTCTGCCGCGAGCTGGGTGAATTGCTCGCGGGTTTCGACCCCTTCAGCCACCACTTGGATCGCGAGACTATGCCCGAGATTGATGATGGCGCGAACGATCGCGGTATCGCTCGGGTCGGTCTTTAGATTGCGCACGAAAGATTGATCTATTTTGAGACGATCAACGGGAAAATTTTTGACATAGCTGAGCGAGGAATAGCCCGTACCAAAATCGTCGATCGCAAAGGTAACGCCGAGCGCCTGCAATGCGCGAAGGGTTTTCACCGACGCCTCGGCATTCTCCATCAAAATCGTCTCGGTCAATTCGAGTTCGAGGTAATGCGGATCGATCCCGGTGTCATCAAGCGCCTGGAGCACCAGCTCGTAGACGTTTTGCCGACGGAACTGCACCGGTGAAAGATTGATCGCGAGCCGAAGCGGCGGCAGGCCGCGCTCACGCCAAGCGCGGGCTTGCCGGCAGGCTTCGCGCAGCACCCAGGTATTGATCGGCATGATCAACCCGGTTTCCTCGGCGAGAGAGAGAAATTCTCCCGGTTTGACGAGGCCCACCCCCGGGCGCTCCCAGCGCAGCAAGGCCTCCATGCCGATGATCTGCCCGCTCTCGACATTCACCTGGGGCTGAAAATGCAGGACGAACTGGTTTTCCGCGACGGCTTGCCGAAGGTCGGCCTCGAGGCGGATCGCCTCACGCACGCTTTGGTTCATATCCGCGCAATAGAAGCGAAATCCGGCGCCGCCATCGCTTTTGGCGCGATACATGGCAAGATCGGCATTGCGCAACAACTCATCGAGGACGCTGCCGTCGCGGGGATAGATCGTGATCCCGATACTCGCCGATAAGGTCAGAGTCTGGCCCTCGATTCCGAAGGGTTGCGACAACACCTCGACCACCTGGCGCGCGAGTGCCGCGGCATCGTCGCTGTCGCGGAGATCGGTTTGCAGGATTGCGAATTCATCGCCGCCGAGCCGCGCGACGGTGTCGGATTCGCGTGTGAGATGGCTCAGCCGGCCAGCCACCGCGTGCAGTAATTGGTCGCCGAACTGGTGGCCGAACGCGTCATTGATCTCCTTGAAGCGATCGAGATCGATGAAATGCAAGGCAAAAAGTCGCCCGCCACGGCGATCGCGCGCAAGCTCACGCTGCAAGCGGTGTTGGAGAAGCAGCCGGTTGGGCAGGCGGGTCAGAGAATCATGGTGGGCGATGTGGCGCAGGCGGCTTTCGGCTTGTTTGCGCTCGGTGATGTCGATCGCCGAGGTAAGCACGCCCACCACCGTGTTGGTCTCATCATGGAGCGGCGATTTGGTGGTGAGAAATACCCGCGGCATGCCGCTTCGATCGATGATCTCTTCTTCATAGGCGGGAAGCGCCTCGCCGCCCTCGAAGACCAGCCGATCCAAAGCCCGGCTCCGCGCGGCATAGGCGGGCCCGAAGGTGGCGACGGGGTCGATACCGGCGCATTGCGCGGGATCGACGCCAGAAAATTGTGCTTGATAAGCGTTGATGAAAATATAAGCGCCGCTTTCGTCGGTTGCGCTAATCATCGCCGGAATAGTGTCGATGACCTGGACCAACCGCTCGCGGCTATCGCGCAACAGCGCCTGGCGCGAGCGCTCGCTGGCGGCAAGCTCGCTTTCGAGCGAGAGCGCGCGGCTTTTGATCAGGCGTTGCTGCTTACTGAGCTTGAGGAGATTGCGCGCGCGCGTAATGAATTCCTGATGATCGACCGGGCTTTGCAGGAAATCGGTGGCGCCGGCTTCCAGCGCGCGCAGCCGAAAGCCGCGATCCTCATAGACGGTGATGACGATCACCGGGATATCGGCGCCATGGGGCAGAGCGCGGAAGCGGCGGGTGAATTCCGCCCCGTCCATGTTCGGCATTTTGAAATCGGTGATCACGAGATCGGGATCGGCGTTGGCAAGCGCCGCCAACGCCTCGCATGGATCGCCAAAGGCCTGTACCTCCGCGCCTTCTTCCAACGTCGCAGCGAGGCGTGAGAAGATATTGCGGTTAGTCACCCGGTCGTCGAGAATAGCGATCAAGGTCATCGCGTGTTTTGCGCTTCCACATCCGGCCTCGTCATTCAGGCTAGTCCCCGGCGCCATGCGCCTTTCGTCAGCTCTGCCTTCAATAGCGCAAAACCGTTGACATACCGTTAGCAGGCTCGCCGGCGCGACGAGCCCTCTCAACTTATTGGTTTTACTCTAGCTCAGCGTGGGAGGATTGGCGAGAGCCCCGAGACGCGCGCGGAGCGAGGGTGGCAAAGGGGTGGCGCGGCGGGTCGAAAGATCCATCAAAACCAAAATGCTTTCGGCAGTTGCGACGCAGACATCATCGCGAAACAAGCCTTGGCCGAGGGTGAAGGACGACCGCCCGAGGCCGAGCACCACGGTGCCGATCTCGATTCGCTCGCGCCAGAGAATTTCGGCACGAAAATCCAAGATCAGCCGGGCGATGACGAATTCGGTTCCAGCAGGCGCGAAAGGCGTCTCCTGGCTGTAAAACAGCCCGACCCGGCCGCTTTCACAAAACGTCGCGAAAACAGCGTTATTGACATGCCCTTGGCGGTCGGTGTCGCCATAGCGGGCGCGCTCCTCGCACCAGAACGTAAAGCGCCGGCGATCGCTCAGCGGGAGGGCATTTTCGGTCATACGCGTTCCTCTTGTTTCATTTGAATTCAGATAGTTTCAGGTTCATTTTGGTCTTTTTGTGGTGCAGACGTCGGGTCGACCCGGGATGGCTTCGGCGGCGGCGAAATCCTCTGGCGTGTTGAGATTGCGAAACGGGTCGGGGTCATCATCGCCATAATCGGCGATTGCGGCGCCGTGGGCGGCGAAAAACGCGCCGACCCGCCGTTCTCCACGGGCAAGACGGCTCGCGAGATCCGCTTCGAGCGGCGCGGCGACGGGGAGCAGCGCAACCGTCGGATGCGTCCGCCCGCCCGAAGCCGCGATCGCCAACCGCGCACCCGCCGCCGCCCGCGCCTGCTCGAGCCGCGCGCGAAGATCCGCCGGCAGAAAGGGCGTATCAACCGGCGCGACCAGCAGATCCGCGATCTCCGGCCCCTGCTCGCGTGCCCAGGCGAGCGCCGCGAGAATCCCGGCGAGCGGGCCGGGCCGGCCAGGGGTCGGATCGGCGAGAACGGGGACGCCAAAGGCCGCCAATCGCCCAGGATCGCCATTGGCGCTCACCGCCATCGCCGCGACCTGCGGCGCGAGCCGCGCCATGACATGCGTAAGCAGCGGCCGCCCGAGGAGCAGGATCGTCGCCTTGTCGGCGCCGCCCATCCGCCGCCCAGCGCCGCCAGCGAGAATGACGGCGCGTGTCGCGCCCTTCCCATCGCGCCCGTCTTTCGCCAAAATATCGCTATATGCGCCACAACCGGCCACTAAAAACCGCCCCCGTCCGTTGGAGGAACCCCATTATGTATCGCCGCGCGCTCCTCGCTGCCTCTCTTAGCGTGCCTCTCTTTACCATCGGGCGAAAGGCGCGGGCGGCGGAATTCACGTATAAATACGCGAGCAACCTGCCGGCCAGCCATCCTCTCAATATCCAGGCGACGGCAGCCGCCGAGCGGATCAAGGCGGCAAGTGGCGGCCGGCTCGAGATCGCGGTTTTCCCCAATAATCAGCTCGGTTCCGATACCGACGCGCTCAGCCAGTTGCGCAGCGGGGCGCTGGAATTCTTCACCCTCTCGGGGCCAATTCTCGCAACCCTCGTGCCCTCGGCCGCGCTCAACGGCGTGGGCTTTGCGTTCAAAAATTACGACGAGGTTTGGGCAGCGATGGATGGCCCGGTCGGCGCCTATGTCCGCGGCGAAATCGAAAAGCGTGGCCTGCATGTCTTCGAGAAAATCTGGGATAACGGCTATCGCCAGATCACCACCGCGACCAGGCCGATTCAAACCCCCGCCGATCTTCACGGCTTTAAGATCCGCGTCCCCGTCAGCCCGCTCTGGACCAGCCTCTTCAAAGCCTTCGGCGCCGCCCCGGCTTCGATCAATTTCAGCGAGGTCTATTCCGCGCTCCAGACCCATATCGTCGACGGCCAGGAAAACCCGCTCGCCATCATCGAGACCGCGAAACTCTACGAGGTCCAAAAAAATCTCTGTTTCACCAATCATATGTGGGATGGCTACTGGATGCTCGCCAACCCCGACGCGCTCAAGCGCCTGCCGCCCGAGCTTCAGGATCTGGTGGCGCATGAATTCAACCAAGGTGCCATCGCCGAGCGCGTCGATGTCAAAAAAATGAATGAAAGCCTCGGCGAGACCCTGAAAGGACAGGGAATGGCCGTGTTCACGACCGATCCCACGTCGTTCCGCGCCGCCCTGCAACAGGCCGGGTTTTATGCCGAATGGCGAAAACGCCTCGGGCCTGAGGCCTGGGGCGCGCTCACCTCCGTCGTCGGGCCACTCGGATGAGATTTGCGGGAAAAATCGCGCTCGTCACCGGCGGGCTTTCCGGTATCGGGGCAGCGATCGCCGAAACCTTGGTGCGCGATGGCGCAAACGTCATCGCCGCGGATATCGGGGCACCAGCCGATGCGACGCTCGTCGGCGAGGGCTTGCTCCCCTTTCGGGTCGACGTCGTCGATCCCGCCTCCGTCACCGCCCTGATCACCGCCGCGCGCGCACGCTTCGGGCGCATCGACTATCTCGTCACCTCGGCCGGAGTCGGGCGCGATCTGCCGTTCCTCGAAACCCCGCTCGCCGAGTTCGACCGCATCTTGGCTGTCAACCTGCGTGGCACCTTTCTCGTCGCACAAGCGACGGCACGCGAAATGGCACGCACCGGCGGCGGCGCCATCGTCACCATCGGCTCGGTTTCGGGCGCGCGCGGCAATATCGGCCGCGCCGCTTACGGCGCCTCCAAAGGTGCGGTCGCGACACTGAGCCAGGTGATGGCGGTCGAACTCGCCGCCGCCAATATCCGCGTCAACTGCCTCGCCCCCGGGCCGGTGGAAACCCCGCTCGTCGCCGAAATGCACGACCCCGCCATCCGCGCCGCGTGGTCGCGGGTAACCCCGATGCACCGCTACGCCGCCCCCAGCGAAATCGCGGCTGCAGCATGCTTTTTATTGAGCGATGCGGCGAGCTTCATCACCGGCCATATCCTCGCCGCCGACGGCGGGTTCCTTGCCGGCGGGCTGATTGGGCGGTCGTAGTGAGATTGAAGGAAAATAAGTAAGGGGTTCTTTTTTATAAAAAAGAACCAAAAAATTTTTCCAAACGGGCCTCGCGCCGCGAGGCCCGCAGGGTCGCCGCCCGCGCTCAGGCGCTGGTGAGCTTGCTTTCGGCGAAATCGTAATTGGCCAGCTTGTCGAGCCAATTTTGCACGTAATCGGGGCGCCGGTTGCGGAAATCGAGATAATAGCTGTGCTCCCATACGTCACAGCCGAGCAGCGCCCGCCCCTCGCCCGTGGCCAGCGGATTGGAGCCGTTCGGCGTCTTGGTAACCTTGAGCTTGCCATCGGCGGCAAGCACGAGCCACGCCCAGCCGGAGCCGAATTGCCCGACCGCCGCGGCTTTGAACGCCTCCTTGAACTGCGCGACGCCGCCGAAATCCTCGGTGAGCTTCTTCTCGAGCTTGCCCGGCATGCGCCCGCCATGCGTCGGGCTCATCGCCGGCCAAAACAGCATGTGATTCCAATGCTGGCCGGCATTGTTGAACACCGGGGCGAGATCCGGCTTATTGTGGCTGAGATGGATCAGCTCCTCGAGGCTCTTGCCCTTGAGCGCGTCGTTTTTTTCGACGAAGCCATTCAGCGCCGTGACATAGGCTTGATGATGCTTGCCGTGATGGAGCTCAAGGGTCTCCTGGCACATGCCATGCGCGGCCAGCGCGCCGGCGGTGTAGGGAAGCGGGGGAAGCTCGAAGGCCATGTTTTCTCTCCATGCTGAGGGCGGAAAAGGCCGCGATCGCGTTGATGCGAGCGGCGGGGCTACGCGCGTGTGTGGAGCAGTCTTTTAGCTATGGGCATGGCCGCGCGCCGTCAAGGCAAAGCATCCCATCGCCGCCAGTTCCCCTTGTTTTCGCCCCCGGAAATGCGGCGGCAAATTTCTCCAACAGAGCACTGGCCCCGCCAGCCAATCCGGGCCATGAACGCGTCATGCCACACCATTCCCCAGCGCCGGATCCGACCCGCGCCGGCGCTTACTTTTTGCTCGGCGAAGTTTTGGAGCGCCATCGCCCGCTCGATGTCGCCCTCGACAAATTGCCCCCGATGCCCGCCCGCGACCGAGCCGCCGCGCATCGCCTGGCGGCGACGGTGTTGCGCCGGCTCGGCACCCTCGATGCCGTGCTCGAACCAAATCTCCGCCGCGCGCCGCCCCTTGGCGTGCGCCACATTCTTCGCCTCGGCGCCGCGGCGTTGCTGTTTCTCGCAACCCCGCCGCACGCCGCCGTCTCCACCGCCGTTGCGCTCACGCGCGAGACGGGATTCGCGCCCTTTGCCGGGCTGGTGAACGCGGTTCTCCGCCGGGTTGCGGCCGAGGGGATGACATGCCTTGAGACGCTCGATGCGCCGCGTCTCGACACGCCCGCTTGGCTCTGGGCGAGCTGGGGGGAAGCGGCGCGGGCGATCGCGCTGGGCCACCAAGCCGACCCGCCGCTCGATCTCACCCCCCTTCCCGGCGCCACGACGTTGCCGGAAGCGAGGCTCCTGCCCTCGGGCAGCCTCCGGCTGCCGCCGGGCACCGATGTTACAAGCCTCGCCGGATTCGAGGCCGGACATTTTTTCGTCCAAGACGCTGCCGCCGCCTTCCCCGTCCGCCTTTTCGGCCCGCTCGCTGGGCAAAATGTCATTGATCTCTGCGCCGCCCCCGGCGGCAAGACGGCGCAGCTCGCCCTCGCCGGCGCGCGCGTGACGGCCATCGAGCGGGCGCCGGCGCGGCTGCGGCGGCTTGCGGAAAATCTTGCCCGGCTGCATCTCGATGTCGAGCTGGTCGGCGCCGATGCCCTCACCTGGCAGCCTTCGCGGCTCTTCGATGCGGTTCTGCTCGATGCCCCGTGCAGTGCCACCGGCACCATCCGCCGCCATCCCGAAATCCCCCATCTCCGCCGCCCGCGCGATCTTTCTACGCTCACCGCGACACAAGATGCCTTGCTCGCAGCTGCCTGTTCGCTGCTCAAGCCGGGCGGGCGCTTGATCTACGCCGTTTGTTCGCTGCAGCAAGAGGAGGGGCGCGCGCGAATCGCCGCCGCGATGTCCCATCTCCCCCTGCGCCGTGTCCCCTTGGCGGCCGAGGATTTGCCCTTTCTGCCCGAAGCCCTGACCGCCGAGGGCGACATGGCGACCCATCCCGGGATGTGGTCGGCTTTTGGGGGAATGGATGGTTTCTTTGCGGCGCGGCTGATCCGTTTATGATAAAGGCATGATCATGCCCGATTCTCCCGCTCCATCTGCCTCGCCGCTTGCGGTCTCCTCGCGATGAGCGCGATCGATCCGCGACGCTGGTTGCGTGGGGCGCAGCGGGCGATGGCCGTGTTGCCGCATTTGCGCCCGGTGCGGGTGCCGGATGCGCCGCTGCTGCCGGTGCGCGATCCCTGGCCCGGCGATGCGGGGCGCGGCGCGCGGCTTTTGCGGATCAGTGAGGGCGAGGGCCAGGTTTC
>JAJYXY010000267.1 GCA_021801465.1 Pseudomonadota bacterium | reverse complement strand
GTCGCGGCGACCGTTCTCGCCTGCGCCGAAGCCGGGCGGAAGCTCGCCGAGCTCTGCGCCCTCGGCCCGCTCGCCGGCGATCTCGCCGCGGCCCTCGACGCCAATCCGGGTGGTGATGCACAAAAGGAACTCGACCGCCGCGCTCATGATCTGTTCGTCGCCGCCCTTCGCCACGCCCCGGTTGCGGTGCTCGGCTCAGAAGAGGCCGAGGCGCCGCTCGTGCTACGCGCCGACGGGCGTCTCGCCGTCGCCATAGACCCGCTCGACGGGTCTTCCAACATCGCCGTCAATGCCCCGCTCGGCAGCATTTTCTCGATCCTGCCGGCCGATCCTGCGCTTTCGCCGGCGCGGCAATTCTTGCGCCCAGGGAGTGCCCAGCGCGCCACCGGATTTCTGATCTATGGGCCGGAGACAGCGCTGGTGCTGAGCCTTGGCAACGGCACCGACATCTTCACGCTGCATCGGCCGAGCGGGGTATTCATGCTGACCCACGCCGCCATCCGCCTGCCCCGCGGGACCAACGAATACGCGATCAACGGTTCCAATTATCGCCATTGGGAGGCGCCGATCCGCGCCTATATCGATGATTGCCTCGCGGGGGCAGAGGGGCCGCGGCGTGTCGATTTCAATACCCGCTGGCTTGCTTCGGTAGTTGCCGAAGCCTATCGCATCCTGCTCCGCGGCGGCATCTATCTTTATCCCGGCGATGCGCGCGCGGGCTACCGCGAGGGGCGTCTTCGCCTGGTTTACGAAGCCGCCCCGCTCGCGTTTCTGATCGAGCAGGCGGGCGGCGCGGCGACCGACGGCGTTGGCCCCATTCTTTCGCGCACACCGACCAGTTTGCATCAACGCACGCCGCTGATTTTCGGCGCCGAGGACAAGGTTGCACGCGTGCTTGCCTATTACGCTGGCGAGCTCGCGATCGCCGAGCGCGCGCCGCTGTTCGGCCGGCGCGGCCTCTTTCGCACCGATCGGGAGCTTGCGCCATGTCGCTGAGCCATCCGATCATCTCCGTCACCGGCTCTTCGGGCGCCGGCACGACGACGGTCAAGCATACGTTCGAGCAGATTTTTCGGCGCGAGAAGATCGATGCCGCCTATATCGAGGGCGATTCTTTCCATCGCTACGATCGCGCCGAGATGAAAGCTAAGATGGCGAGTGAGGCGTCGCGCGGAAACCATCATTTCAGCCATTTCGGCCCTGATTCGAATCTTTTCCCGGAGTTGGAGGCGTTATTCGCGCAGTATGGCGAAAGCGGCACCGGGCGCTTTCGGCATTATGTTCACGACGCCATCGAAGCCGAGCGCTATGGCGCGGCGCCGGGCACGTTTACCGCCTGGCGCGATTTGCCGGAGGGAAGCGATCTTCTCCTCTACGAGGGGCTGCATGGCGCGGTGATCACCGATGACGTGAACGTCGCGCGCTATGCCGATCTCAAGATCGGCGTCGTGCCCGTGCTCAATCTCGAATGGATCCAGAAAATCCATCGCGATCGCGCAACACGCGGCTATTCGACGGAAGCCGTGATGGACACCATCCTCCGCCGGATGCCGGATTACGTGCATTACATCATTCCCCAATTCGCTGTCACCGACATCAATTTCCAGCGCGTGCCGACGGTCGATACCTCGAACCCGTTCATCGCGCGCTGGATCCCGACCGCCGACGAATCGCTCGTCGTCATCCGCTTTGCCAATCCGCGCGGCATCGATTTTCCTTATTTGGTCTCGATGATCCATGACAGCTTCATGTCGCGCGCCAATTCCATCGTCATTCCAGGCGGCAAGCTCGATCTCGCGATGCAGCTCATCCTGACGCCGCTCATCCTGCACCTTATGGAACGCCGCCGCCGCGCGCGTTGAGGACACCGCACGTGAACCATTCCGCAAAAGCCCTGCCCGGCACGACAACCGACCGCGATCTCGCCAACGCCATTCGCGCGCTCGCGATGGACGCCGTCGAGCGCGCGCAATCGGGCCATCCCGGCATGCCGATGGGCATGGCCGATGTCGCGACGGTGCTCTGGACGCAATTTTTGAAATTTGACCCGCAAGCGCCGGACTGGCCGGATCGCGACCGCTTCGTGCTCTCTGCCGGGCATGGTTCGATGCTGCTCTACGCTCTGCTTTATCTCACCGGCTTTCCCGCGATGACACGCGATGAGCTGATGCGCTTTCGCAAGCTCGGCGCGAAAACCCCGGGCCATCCCGAATACGGCCACACCGCCGGCGTCGAGACGACGACCGGCCCGCTCGGTCAAGGCTTTGCCAACGCCGTCGGCATGGCGCTCGCGGAAGCGATGCTCGCCACGCGTTGGGGGCGGCAATACGTCGATCACTGGACCTACGTGATCGCCGGTGATGGCTGTCTGATGGAGGGAATTTCGCATGAGGCGGCCTCGCTCGCTGGCCATCTCGGCCTTGGCCGCCTGATCGTGCTTTATGATGACAATCACATCTCGATTGACGGCCCGACCTCGCTTGCGATGTCCGATGACACGCTGCTTCGCTTCACCGCTTATGGCTGGCAGGCGCAGGCGGTGGACGGGCATGATCCGGAGGCGGTGGCGCGGGCGATCGCCGCCGCGCGGCGTGATCCCCGTCCGTCGCTGATCGCCTGCCGCACGGTGATCGGTTTCGGCGCGCCGGGAAAACAGGGCACGGCGGGCGTTCATGGGGCGCCGCTCGGCGCCGACGAAATCGCCAAGGCCCGCGCCACCTTGCCTTGGGAGGCGCCTCCTTTCGAGATCCCGCCCGACATTCTCGCGGCCTGGCGTGCCGCCGGCCGGCGCTCGCGTCCGCTCAGGCGGGCGTGGGAGAAGAGTTTTGCCCAGGCCCCGGCCGATTGCCGCGAATTTTTCGCCCGCGCGGAAAGCCTCGCGCTCCCTGAGACTCTGGCACCGGCTTTGGCAGCCCACCGGCAATCGCTACTGGCGTCGCGCCCCAACGTTGCGACGCGCAAGGCGAGTGAAGCGGTGCTGGACGTGATTGCGTCTCATCTGCCCGAATTGCTTGGCGGCTCGGCGGATCTCACGCACTCCAACAATACCCTCGCGCGTGGCATGACCCCGGTGCGGCCGGGTGATTTTTCCGGGCGCTATCTTCATTATGGCGTGCGCGAACATGCCATGGCGGCGGCGATGAACGGGATTGCGCTCCATCGCGGGTTCATCCCGTATGGCGGCACCTTCCTCGCCTTTTCCGATTACGCGCGCGGCGCCATCCGGCTCTCGGCGCTGATGGGATTGCGGGTGATCTACGTGATGACGCATGACAGTATCGGCCTTGGCGAGGACGGGCCGACACATCAGCCCATCGAGCATCTCGCGGCCTTGCGCGCCATGCCTAATCTTTTGGTCTTTCGTCCCGCCGATGCGATCGAGACGGCCGAATGCTGGGAGGCGGCGCTGCGCGAGACGGCGCGGCCTTCGCTGCTCGCGCTCTCGCGCCAGGCGCTGCCATTGCTCCGCGAGGGCGACGCCACCGCGCCGCTTGCCGCGCGCGGCGCCTATGTGTTGGCGGAGGCGAGCGGGGCGCGGCGCCTGACCTTGATCGCCTCCGGCTCGGAAGTCGCGATCGCACTTGATGCACGCAAAAGTCTCGAAGAAAGCGGCGTTCCCACCGCGGTGATTTCGATGCCGTGCTTTACGCTGTTCGATGAACAGAGCGCAGCCTACCGCGCCCATGTGCTCGGCGGGGTGCCGCGTCTCGCGATCGAGGCGGCGTCGCCCTTCGGTTGGGCGCGTTATGTCGGAAGCGAGGCGAATGTCGTTGGCTTGCGGGGTTTTGGCGCGTCCGCCCCAGCGGGCGAGCTTTATGCGCATTTCGGCCTGACGGCGGCAGCGATCGCGGCGCGCGGCCGGGCGCTGCTCGGCCTCGCTGACGCCGCACCCTGAGCGGATATCGCGTCCTTCCGTTAAACTCGGAGAGAAAACCCATGCCTCTTATCACTCTTCGCCAATTGCTCGACCACGCCGCTGAGTATCGCTATGGCGTGCCGGCATTCAACATCAATAACATGGAGCAGTTGCTCGCCATCATGAACGCGGCGTGCAAAGCCGCCGCGCCCGTCATTATCCAG
>JAJYXY010000088.1 GCA_021801465.1 Pseudomonadota bacterium | reverse complement strand
GGCGGGTGAAATATGTCTTTGTGCTCTATCAGGAAAACCGTTCTTTCGATGCCTATTTCGGCAGTTTTCCCGGCGCCAACGGGCTCTATAGCCAGCCGCCTGGGGCGACGCCGGGGTTTTATCAGCGGATCATCAATACCGACGGCACGAGCGCCGTCGTCCATCCCTTCCGCATTGGCCCACGCGATTTCGCCGCCGACCTCGATGACATGGATCACAGCCATGCCATTCTTCTGCAAAAACTCGACGTCACCAAAGGCGCTGCGGCGATGGACCGTTTCGCGCTCGCCGAGGAAATGAAATATGTCAAACCGGGGGAAAAACCCTCGCGCCGCGCGCGCCAGCACGGGCTTTTGCCCATGGCCCATGTCGATTGCGACATCATCCCGTTTCTGTGGAACTATGCCGCGCGCTTCGTGTTGTTTGACGCTTTTTTCCAGCACAGCCTGACGCCCTCAGCCCCCAATGCCGTCGCCCTGATCGCGGGCCAAAGCGGTGAGACGCAATGGGTGAAACACCCGGAGGAGGCGCCAAAATCCGGTGATTATACCAGCGCCGGCGTGCCGATGACCGGCAATCCGCCGCCATTTTGGGGCTCCGCCCTCGATCAGCAGAGCACGACGCCCGGCAATCCGCGCTATAAAACACCGCCGCAGATCAATCAGACCTATGCGACGCTCCCGCTCACCTTCGCCGGCAGCCATGTCGCGACGATCACCAGCGCCGACCGCGATCCGGCGCGGGATCTCGCCGACATCCGGGGTGACATTCCAGCGATCGCGGCGCATGGCGCGCGGCCGCTCGCTTGGGGGTGGTATCAGGAAGGCTATGACCACGAAGTGACCGATGGCGCCGATGCGCCGCCGGGTGGCAGCCATCTCTCCTATATTTGGCACCATAACGGGCCGCAATATTTCGGCTATGTCGCGAATAACCCGCAAATGGCGGTGCATTTGCATGGGCTCGGCGATTTCTTCGGCGATGTCGCGGCAAAGCGCCTGCCCCGCGCCGGTGGCGTTTTTTATATCCGCGGTGGTTTCCTCAACATCGCCGGCCTCACGCCGGCCGATCCTGATCCAGCAGTGCGAAAAAAATTCCGCGGCGATGACGACCATCCCGGTTACGCCGATTCGGAAATCAGCGACGCGCTGCTCGCGCGCGAGGTCAACGCCATTGCCGCGAGCCCTTATTGGGGCGAGAGCGCGATCATCATCACTTTCGATGAGGGGGGCGGCGCTTATGACCATGTGCCGCCGCACCTCTTCGAGACCGGGCCGGATGGGGCGGCGCTCGCGCGCGGGCCGCGGGTGCCGCTGATTCTGATCTCGCCCTTTGCCCGCGCCCATGTCGTTGCGCATGACATCGGCGATCACAATTCCGTGATAAAATTCCTCGACCGCCTCTATGGCCTGCCGCCGCTCGCCGATCTTCCCGAGGAGGCGGCGGCGCGGGCCGAGGGGGTGAAAAAATTCGCCCAACCCTGGCTTGGGCCCAAGGATGATGGCGTGCCAGAGGAGGGCGATTTACTCTCGGCCTTCGATCCCGGCCGCCTCGCAGGAAGCGTGCCGCCGCTGCCGCCCGATTACGCGGCCATCCAGCCCGCGCGCTTTGCCGCACTGCCGCTCGATGGCGGCGCTGGCTGCCGGGCGATCGGGGTCGTGCCGGTCGATCTCCAGCCCGGCTTTAGTGCGACCCACATCGACATTTCGCCGCCAGTGGATTTCAATCCTCGCCCCGAGACCGATCCAAACCCGGCTCGGTGATCCGCAACCGATTCGAGAGAGGATTGACCATGAAAGCATTGATCATCGGCGCCTCGCGTGGGCTCGGCCTCGGCCTTGTCCGGCAATGGCTCGCGCGCGGCTTTGATGTTGTCGCCACGCGGCGCGGCGCGGCGCCTGGGCTCGAAGAGGCCCAACGCGCCCATCCGCAGGCGCTGCGGCTGGAAAAGGTCGATATCGACCATCCGGCGGAGGTCGCGGCGCTGGCAGGGCGGCTCGCCGGGGAGAGCTTTGATCTGCTCTTCGTCAATGCCGGCGTCTCCAGCCCGCCGGAGGTGCCGCTCGCCAAGGTCGCCGACGCGGAAATCACCCGCGTTCTGTTCACCAACGCGATCAATCCGGTGCGCGCGGCCGAAGCACTTTCGGGTCTTATTGCGCCTTCCGGGACGATCGGGTTCATGACCTCGATCCTCGGCAGCATCACGCAATGCAATGGCGGCTATGAGCTTTACCGGGTGAGCAAAACGGCGCTGAACATGGCTGCGGTCTGTTTCGCCGCCCACGAGGCGAACAAGGCGCGGACTATTCTTCTGCTTCATCCCGGCTGGGTGCGCACCGATATGGGCGGCCCGCAAGCGCCGCTCGATGTCGAGACATCCACCAAGGGCCTCGCTGCGACCATCACCCGCCATCATGGCAAGGGCGGGGTCGCCTATCTCGATTATCAGGGAGAGACGCTTCCCTGGTAGGCGGCACCGCGCCGGCGCGCATGACGATCACACGGGGCTTGCGTTCGCGGGGCTTGCGTTCGCTTGGGGCGCGGTTGACGCTGCTGTGGCTGCTCTCGCTGGCGGCGGCGGCGGCGATCGCGGGGCTGATCTTCGCCCTCGAACGGGCCTCCACCGCCGCCCACATCGCGCAAGCCGAGGTGACACTGGCGCGTGCCGCCGAGCGTCTCGCCGGCGCCTATGATTTTTATGCCACAGGTCTCGCGCGCCCGCCCGATGACGCGTCTTTCGTGCAAGGTCTCGCCGCTGTCGTGCGCGCGGCGCTGGCCGGCGCCGAGGGTGTCGAGGGCCTGCAACCTCCGACAGTTGACTCTCCAGCCCATCGCCTGCTGATAATACTGCCTCGTTAGCTCAAATTCACTCGCATTAGTCGAATGAGTACACTGTCTTGAGCAAACCTGCTGGTGGTAGCGGCAATTTAGGCGGTTCGTGATATTCACCCCAGCTGGCTGGTCGCATGTTGCTGATATGTAGACCATGCCGCGAAGGGCTCTCCGTGTCTGCAAAGCAGTAGGGAAAGAAACCCTGCTCAACAAGCCCACAGAAGCGCTGGTACCAACCCGCATAGGCATAGTCCCAGCCACGCCCATGCTCAGCCAGCAGCGGGAAGCGCTGCAAAAATTTATAGGCCAGTCCTCGCGCATCATCCTGTTTTGCGTCCTGCCAGCCAAAGAAGCTGCCATCGCCAGCCTGTCCCGAGCTATAGAGGGCAACGCCACGGACGAGAGCTTCGAGTTTCTGCTTGCTTGAGGGTTTTAGGTCGAACTCAGACACCATTATCGCCCCGTGATTGCGATGAAATAGCTCAACAGGGCCGATTGCGAGCCGCCAGTGAGCACCGCTCGGCGACATAGAAGGCATCACCCGCAGCAGTTGGAAGCCCGCCTTATGAAGCTCGCTGAGCATTGTCACAACGCGAGCTGAGCGGCGGGCAAGGTCATTGGGGTTTTTCCGCAACACAATCGATTGTAGCGGCCATTTTTTTTGACCAGATGCATTCATTCCTGTTGCCTCCCTCCATCTTCTCATCGATTAGGCGGTGCCTTATTTAACACTGCCGACCGTAATTTTCGCCACCAATCAATGGACGTCCAATGAGATTTTACTCAGCAATATTAACCGCATGCGCGTTCAGCGCCATATAGCAACGTTTGTTCTTTGGGAATTCTTTGCAGAATGCCGGACCGCAGCAAGATAATGAGCCGCACGCCGACGTCCCCGCTCTTCGCCGATTATCCCATGCCCATACCGAAGCCGAGCGGCTCCTGCTCTGCCTCTGGCTCCGGTCTGGGCTGCGGCATCTGCTATAGCACCAGGGCTAGGAGCGTATCGCGGTTTTTCCTTGCGAACGCCGCAACCCGGCGAGCCTCGTCGGGGTTCTGCTGGCACAGCACGGCATTCACCGCCAGCTTCTCTATGCCAAGCTACGCCGCTATCGCCTCGGCGAGGCCAGCGGCGACGATGGCGTGTCAGAAAAGCGGACAAAGGATGACTGATAGGCGGACAGCGCGCCGCCACCGCCGCAGAAAATATCTTTATTTCTCAATGACAAAGCATTGGCCCGCGGCTTGCC
>JAJYXY010000149.1 GCA_021801465.1 Pseudomonadota bacterium | reverse complement strand
GCCAAGCCAGAGCGGCGCCGGCGCCTGCCGCGCGGCAACGACCTCGCCACCCCCACCCTCGCCGCTCTCGATCCGCGCCGCCTTGAGATGCGCGCCGCCGATATCCCAGCCGATCACCGCCACCATGCCGCCTCCTCCGTTGCGAGAGGATGCACTGCGCGCCGGTCTTGTGCCAAGCTCACGCCAAGAGATCAGCGAGGAAACGCATGCCACAGGACGATGACGAAGACGGCGGCGGGATTCCGGCGCGGCTCGACCGGCTGCCTTGGACGCCGCGGCATTGGGTTCTGGTCGGCGCGCTCGGCGCCGGCTGGGTGCTCGATGGCTTGCAGGTGACCATCACCGGGGCGATCGCGCCGGCGTTGCAATATACCCAGACCCTGGCGCTGACGCCCCAGGAGATCGGGCTCTCCGCCTCCGCCTATGTCGCCGGCGCGGTGCTCGGGGCACTTGTGTTCGGGATGCTCGCAGACCGCTTCGGCCGGCGGCGGATTTTTTACCTGACGCTCGGTCTCTCGCTCCTCGGGATGGCGGCGAGCGGGCTTGCGATTGGTTTCAAAAGCTTCGCCATCGCCCGCGCGGTGACCGGCGGCGGCATCGGCGGCGAATACGCGGCGATCAACTCGGCGGTCGATGAATGGGTGCCGGCGCGGCTGCGCGGGCGGATCAATCTCGCGGTCAATGGCAGTTATTGGCTGGGGGCGGCGTTGGGGGCGGCGCTCAGTATCGTGCTTCTCGATACGCGCTGGTTTCCGATCACGATTGGCTGGCGGATCGGTTGCGCAAGCGGCGGCGTGCTCGGGCTCGGGGTGCTGCTGGTGCGGCGCTCGGTGCCGGAGAGCCCGCGCTGGCTCGCGCGAAACGGGCAGGCGGCGAAGGCGGCGGCGCTGGTGCGCGAGATGGAAGCCGCCGCCGAGCGCTGGACCGGGCACCCGCTGCCGCCGCCATCGCGCAGCGCCGCTCCCATCGCGGCATCGCGCGAGGGGCGGGGGCGCGTTGCGCTTCTGCTCGGGCGCTATCGCCGGCGGAGCGCGCTCGCCCTCACTTTGATGACGGCGCAGGCGTTTTTGTTCAACGCGGTGTTTTTCACTTATGGGCTGGTACTGGCGCGATTTTACAGCGTCGCCGACCGCATGACCGGCCATTATCTCCTGGCGTTTTGCGTGAGCAACTTGCTCGGCCCGCTCATCCTCGGCCGGTTTTTCGACAGTTTCGGGCGGCGGCGGATGCTGGTGGTGAGTTTCGGCGCCGCCGGCGGGCTTTTGCTCGTGGTGACGCTGCTGTTTTTCTTCGGCCTGCTCTCCGCCTGGACGCAGACGCTGGGCTGGATGGTGGTCTTCTTTTTTGCCTCCGCCGCCGCTTCCGCCGCCTATCTCACGACCAGCGAGATTTTTCCGCTGGCGATGCGCGGCTTTGCGCTGGCGCTGTTTTTCGCGCTCGGCACCCTGATCGGCGGGGTAGCCGGCCCTGCGCTCTATGGCCGGCTGATCGCGCGCGGGAGCCGGTTCGCGCTCGCCGAGGGGTATGGGCTGGCAGCGGTGCTGATGGGGCTCGCGGCGCTGGCGGCGGCGCGGCTGGGGGTGGACGCGGAGAGAAAATCGCTCGAAAGCGTCTCAGAATAGCGGGCAGGAGGCGGCGATGGAGGTGATCCCGGTGATCGATCTCAAGGGCGGCGAGGTGGTCCATGCGCGGCGCGGCGAGCGCGCCGCTTACCGCCCGATCGAGACGCCGCTCGCCGTGGGTTCGGCGCCGGCGGCGGTGCTTTCGGGCCTGCTCGGGCTTTTCCCGTTCCGAAAAGTCTATGTCGCCGATCTCGATGCGATCGCCGGCGGCAGCGGGCATGAGGCGGTGCTCGCGGATCTGGCGGCGCGGTTCCCGGCGGTCGAATTCTGGGTCGATAATGGCGCGGCGACAGTGGCGGCGGCGCGCGGCTGGCTGGCGCGCCATCCGGGTGTTTTGGTGCTCGGGAGCGAGTCACAGGCCGACCTCTCCGTGCTTACGGCGCTGGCGCGCGAGCCGCGGCTGGTGCTGTCGCTCGATTTTCGGGGCGAGGATTTTTGGGGCCCGCCCTCCCTTCTCGCGGAGGTTTCGCACTGGCCGGCGCGGGTGATCGCGATGACGCTGGCGCGCGTCGGCGGGGGCGCGGGGCCGGATTTCGCGCGGCTTGCGGAGATCACGGCGCGGGCCGAGGGGCGGGCGGTTTATGCCGCTGGCGGGGTGCGTGATGCCGCCGATCTCGCGCATCTGGCGGCGGCGGGGATTGCCGGGGTTTTGGTTGCGAGCGCGCTCCATGCCGGCGCGCTCGATCGCGCGGCGCTGGCAGCGGCAGCCCGCTCATGACCCCCCAAGATCACCCGCGCCATGATCGGCTGGCATCGCCGGCAATTTTTCGCCACCGCGTTAGGTAAGGGTTAAGCAACTCCGTGCATGCTGTCGCCGGCGTGGAGAAGAGCGACACGGAAGACGATGGCAGGCAAGGGCGCAAAAGGCGTAAACGGCAAGGGCACGGTTCTCATCCGCAAGGAGGAGGTGGTCGAGGGCGGCCATCACGGTGGCGCCTGGAAAGTCGCCTACGCCGATTTCGTCACCGCGATGATGGCGTTCTTCCTTTTGATGTGGCTGATCAACGCAACGACCGAGGCGCAACGCCGGGGATTGGCGGATTATTTCAGCAAAGCCAATGTCTTCAGTCATCAAACCTCGGGCTCGGGCAAGCCTTTCGGGGGCAAAACACCGTTTGAGGACGGCATGATGGTCTCTGATCGCGGCGCCGAGCAAATCATGAACGGCACCGCCGAGCCGACGCACAATATCGATGCCGATAATGGCGAGACGCCAGCGGAAATCTCGCCCGATCCCAATGAGAACGACGATCTCAACCCCGGCGGCAAGGATCTGACCGGAAGCGGCAGCGGCCTCCCCGGCAATACCCTTACCTACCGCACCGAAGACGGCAAACCAGGGCAGGGCAATAGCGGCCCGGCCGCCGCCGGCGGAAAGGCGGCGACGGCACCGGCAACGCCGCCCACCAACGCGACCAACGCGACCAACGCGACGGCAGCCAAAGCGCCGCCGGCCGCGAACATGCCACCGCTTCCACCCGCGGACGCGAAGGACGCCGACCCCGCCAAGCTCGAAGAAGCGGCCTTTCACAAAGCCGCACAAGATATCCGCGCCGCGATCGCCAGGGATCCGGCTCTCCGCGATCTCGCCCGCCAGCTCGCCATCGACGAGACACCAGAGGGCTTGCGCATCCAAATTCTCGATGAAGACAAACGCCCGATGTTCGACCTCGGCGCTTCGACACCGAATGATCGCGCGCGCGAGCTGCTGGCGAAAATCGCCCCTGTCCTGAACCGGCTTTCCGAGCGCCTTTCCGTCGGCGGCTACACCGACGCCGCCCCCTATCACGGCAGCGGCAAATCAAACTGGGACCTCTCGACCGAACGCGCCAACGCAACCAGGCGCTACCTCGTCGAGGCGGGGCTACCGGAAGATCGGTTCCAAAGCGTCACCGGACATGCCGATCGCGAGTTGCTGCTGCCCGCCGACCCTTTGGCGGCGGCCAACCGCCGGATCGCCGTCGTCGTCCTGCGCGCCGCGCCGCAGGCACAAAAAGCCGCGAGCGCCGCCCCTTCAAAAGCAACCGCGCCATGAGCCTCGCCCCATGCTGACGATCGGCGGACTGCTCTTTCTCCTCGCCTGCGTTTTCGGCACCTATATCGCCTCGGGCGGCAATATCGGCGTCTTGGCCGAGGCACTCCCCTTCGAATTCGTCTCCATCGGCGGCGCGGCAACGGCCACGCTGGTGATGGCGAACTCGATGCACGACGTCAAACACACGCTCTCTGGCTTCGGCAAAGCGATCAAGGGCGCAATCTTCACTAAGGCCGACTATATCGAGCTGCTGTCTCTGCTCTTCTTCTTCGCCAAACTCGCGGCGAGCAAGGGCCCGATGGCGCTCGAAGCCCATATCGAGAAGCCGGACGACAGCAAGGCCTTCCAGAAATATCCGAAAATCCTCGCCAACCATCACGTCGTCGCCATGATCTGCGACTATCTCCGCATGGTCGGGATGAATGCCGACGATCCCTACCAGATCGAGGACGTGATGGCGCGCGAAATCAAGAAAACCCTGGCCGAGGAACTGCACGGCGCGCATGCCCTGCAAACCGTCGCCGATAGCCTGCCCGCGCTCGGCATCGTCGCCGCGGTGCTCGGTGTCGTCAAAACCATGTCACACATCAACGACCCGCCGGCGGTTCTCGGCCAAATGATCGGCGGCGCCCTGGTTGGAACCTTTCTTGGGGTTCTGCTCTCCTATGGCCTCGCGGCCCCCATCGCCGCGCGCCTCAAAGGTGTGGTCGAGGAAGAAGGGAAATATTACGAGGTCATCCGCGCTGTCCTCGTCGCCCATCTTCACGGCAACGCCCCGCAAATCAGCGTCGAAACCGGACGCAAAATGGTTCCCAATCAGCACATGCCGAGTTTTCAGGAATTGGAGGAAGTTTTACAGTCTATTCAAGTGAATTGATGAGGGGATAAAAGTGTTTGTTCTTTTTGTAAAAAGAACAAAAACTTTTGACTGGTTAGCGAGGAAGAAGAAGATACTCCGCGCCCTTCGCATCCATCTTGCCCGCCTGCTGCGCCGCCTCCTCGCCCCAGCCGAAGAAAATGTCGGCGCGCAGCGGGCCCGTGATGGCGCCGCCAATATCTTCCGCGACCATCAAATGCGCGAACGGCGCCCCACGCTGCGGATCGGTCGTGGCAACAAACACGGGCGCACCAAGCGGGATGAATTGGCGATCGACCGCAAGCGACCGCCCTGGCGCCAGCGGCGCCCCCAACGCGCCGGGAGGGCCGAGATTTGCCGGGTAATCGCGTAACTCGCGGAAAAAGACGTAATTGGGGTTCTCCTCCATCACCGCCCGCGCCTCTTTGGGGTGCGCAACCAGCCACGCGCGTATCGTTTGCTCGGAAATCTGGTTGGCGGGAATCTCGCCGCGCGCCGCGAGTACACGCCCGATCGGAACGTAAGGCCGGCCATTTTGCCCCGCATACGTCACCCGCACGAGCGCGCCATCGGTCAGCCTTATCCGCCCCGAGCCCTGGATTTGCATGAAAAACGCATCGATCGCGCTATCGACCCAAAGAAGATCGAGGCGTTCACTCGCCAGCGCCCCGGCATCGATCTCGGCGCGCGTCGGAAACGGCACGAGTCGGCCGTTATTGACCCGGCCGGCGATGTGATGCCCCTTGAGATCGGCGGCAAACTCCCCGAGATCGGCGGTGACGAGATCGAGCGGGCGGGCCAGCAGCGGGATTTGAAACGCCCCGCCCGGGCTGCGCGCGCCATGCAGTTCGGGCTCATAATAGCCGGTATAGAGGGCTTCGGTCGCGGCGCCATCCTGGATCGAGAAAGCTTGAAACCGGCTCTCGAAAAACTGCCGCGCCGCCTCCGAATCGCCACGCCCGACGTGCCGCGCCGCCTCGCACACGCCGCGCCAATCCTCGGCCCGCCCGCCGCGCTCCGCCGCCGCCCCCTCGCCGCCAAGACGCTGATCCGGCGGTATCACCCCGAGCCGGGCACAGCTTTGCAGGAAATTGTTGAGCGCGGCGCCGAGATCATCATCCTTCCAGCCGGGAAGATCGGCGAAGCTCACCGGGCTCAGCGCCATCCGCGGCGGCGCACCTTGCGGCGGCGCGACCACACAGGCCACGAGAACCAGCACCGAGGCGAGCGAAAGAATTTTGTCCACCGCCCGCCGCGACCCCCACTCACCCAGTCTCATATGATCATCCCAAATCGTCAGTGCCAAATGGTCAGTGCCAAATGGTCAGTGCCAAATGGTCAGTGCCAAATGGTCAGTGACTCTGCGCCGCGACCAACCGCCACGTCGGATCCGGGCTCGCGAGATCGCGCTCAAATACCCAAAGATCGGTGATCTCGGTCACCGCCTCGGTGCCGTGGACGATTTCCCCCGTGCGCCCGCGCGTCAGGCTGACTTGATCAGAGACGAAGCGCACGCTGATCGCCGCGCGCGTGCCCGAAAGTGTCGCATCGGTGATCGCCGAGGAGATGAGGGATTTGATTTCCGTCTGCAAAATTTCGCCAGCACTCTCGCGCGCGGCGATGGCGGCCTCGAAGACGTGCCCCGTCTCCGGGCCGAGGAGTGGGGCGAGCGCGGCGCGATCCCCTTTGGCGAAGGCGGTGACGATGAGGCGAAATGCCCGTTCCGCACCCTCCAAAAACTGCGCCGGATCGAAGCCCCGATCGACCAGCCGCATCGCGCCCAGGGTTTGCCCGGCGCTACTGCTCGGCGGCGGGAACTCACGCGCGGGCGTGGGCATGGCCGGCACTGGCTCGGCATGACCCTCGATCACCGCGCCCGCTTGCGCGAGTGGGGGCGGGGTTTGCGGGCGCTCGAACCCGGTCCGGCGGCCGAGCACGCTGCGCAGCCGCAAGACCAGAAACAAGGCGATCATCCCAAACAGGATGAGATCGATTGGAAAACCGCTGGCACCCATCTCGCGTCTATCCTAGCCCGCTCATCCCGCGGCGGCGAGACCGGCGAGATCGATCCGCGGCCGCGCGCCATAATGGCCGATCACCGCGGCGGCAGCGCGGCTACCGAGCCAGCCGCTGGCAGCAAGTCCCCGCCCTTGGCTGAGCCCGGCGAGAAAGCCGGCAGCGTACGCATCGCCGGCGCCGGTGGTGTCGACAACCTCGGCCGGCGCCGCCGGCACCATCGCCTGCGCCACGCCTTCGAGGATCAGGCTGCCATGCTCGCTCCGCGTGAGCACGGCAAGCGGCACCGCCTGTCGCGCCGCCGCCGCCGCTTGATTGAAATCATCAGTCTCGAACAGGCTGGTGATCTCCGCCTCATTGGCGAACAAAATGTCGATCGTCGGGAGCAGGGCGCGGAACGCCTCGCGATGGCGGGCGACACAAAACGGATCGGAAAGCGACAGCGCAACCCGTCTGCCGGCCTCGCGGGCGAGCCGGGCGGCCCCTCGAAACGCCGCTTGCGCAGGCGCGGGATCGAAGAGAAACCCCTCGAGATAAAGCGTTTTTGCCGCCCGGATGAGGTCGTGGTCGAGATCATCCTCGCCGAAACTGACCGACGCGCCGAGAAACGTGTTCATTGTCCGCTGCCCGTCCGGCGTCACCATAATGAGGCAGCGCGCCGTCGGTGCGCCATCCGTGAGCGGTGGGGTCGGATAATGCACGCCGGCGGCGACGATGTCGTGGCGGAACACGGCGCCGAGCTGATCATCGGCGACCTTCCCGAGAAACCCGACCTCGATCCCGAGCCCCGCGGCAACCGCGGCGGTATTCGCGGCCGATCCGCCGCTGCTTTCCACCCCCGGCGGCATGGCAGCATAAAGCGCCTCCGCGGTCTCGGTGTCGATCAGGTGCATCGTGCCCTTGGCCATGGCGTGGGCGGCGAGAAACGCCTCGGTGACCGGGGCGACGACATCGACAATCGCATTGCCAAGGCAAAGAAGATCGAGAGACGCGGGAGGTTGGGGCATGAAAGGCTCCATTCAGGCGCGACGCGGAAGAGGGGCTCGGCGCGGCGGTAGCATCGTCATCGCCATGGCACAACCCGGGCGCCATGGCGCAGGCCGGGTTGCCGGCACCCACGTCTCCATGATAGGCGAAGACTTCGTATGGCCAAACCGAGAGAGCCACCGTGTTCAAACGCCGCAAACCCGAAGACACGCCGGCGGCGAAGGCCGCCAACCACGATACCCGGCCCGCCGAACCAGCGCCGGGCCAGGCGCCTCTGCCCGCCGCGCGTGGCGAGCCGGGTGGCGCCGGGCCGATTGCCGCGCTCGCCGGCCAGACGGCCGATACCGGTCTCGGCGTTCCGCCATTTCGCCCAGCGCCCTCCAAGGAGACATCGATGAGCCGTACCCCTCTCTCTCCTCCGCCGACCACAATGCCACCGGCTGGCCCGGGGGCCAGCGCTGGCGCAGTCGCGCGGCCGATGGGGCGCCCGGGCCGCGAGGAGCCGGGCGAGCGCCGCACCCTCGTCGTCGGGCGCGGGATCAGCGTCCAGGGCACGGTGCAGGACGCCGAACGCCTGGTCGTCGAGGGCACGGTGGAGGCGAGCCTGATCCATGCGACCGAACTCGCCATCGCCCCGGGCGGCGTGTTCAAGGGCGAGGTCGAGGTGGAGGAAGCGGAGATCGCCGGCACCATCGACGGCACGCTGACCGCGCGCGGCAGCCTGGTGATCCGCGCCTCGGGCCGCGTCCTCGGCACCGCGCGGTGCCGGCGTTTGCAGGTCGAAGACGGCGGTCAGATCACCGGCCGGGTGGAAATGCTGGGCGATTCCGTGCGTGCCGATATTCCGCGCGCCGATATTCCGCGCGGCGACATCTCCCGCGCGGAGGCACCGCGCGCTGAGGCGCTTCGCCCCGCCCCCTCGGAATAAACCCGCGCCCGCTCGGCGGGGTCGGCCCCTTCGGCGACGACGCGCGAGGCAGCGTTATGCCAGCCGGCCAAAGGCATGGGCGGCCAGAGACATGGGCGGCCAGAGACATGGGCGGCCGTTTGCAAACGGCCGGACGGTTTTCGTTTGATTTTGCGCCGAGCCACGACATCAGCCACGCGCGCAGTCAGATCGGCGATCGCGCGCCGGCATCAGCGGACGCGAGCGGAAACTGGCCTGAGCGCGCAGTCCGTGGCCAATGTCGTTGTGCCGAACAGGGGCCGTGGGCCGGCTTGACTTTTTCCTGATCCTGCGCCAACTCCTCCGCCAGCGTCGGCGCGAGAGAGGTATTTCATGGCCAAGTCCAACGTCGTTCAGATCAAGCTCGTCTCGACCGCCGAGACCGGCTATTTCTACGTCACCAAGAAAAACGCCCGCAATCAGACGGGTAAGCTGGAATTGAAGAAATATGATCCGGTCGTGCGCAAGCACGTCCTGTTTCGCGAGGCGAAAATCAAGTAATTTCGCCGCCAGCGCGAAGGTGGGCGAGGCGCCGTTCTGGCGCCGTTTTTGCCCCCATCCCCAGTTTTTCTGGTCGATCTCGGGCGCGGGCATTGTGCCCGCCGATCGTGGCTCACGCGCGCGCGGAAAGCGCGACCGCGGGCATCCGGCGCGTCGCGGCGAGTGAACCATCGGGGCGATAGCGGCTGTTTTTCGCCGCAATCGCCTGTGGCGCCGCGCGCGCTACCACCCCGATCACGCGCTGCTGCACACTGATCGCGCGCTCGAGCAGGCGGCGGTTCTCGGCCACCAAGTCGCGCAGCCGCGCCGCCATTTCGAGAACCGCCTCGCGTTGGGCGGGATCGGTCTTTTTAGCCCGATCCTGGCGGATTTGCGCGGCGATGAACGCCTCGATGGCGCGTGCCTTGCCATCGGTCAGCGAGGCGGCGTGGCGGAGGTCGAAACTGCGCAACGCCTCATTCTCCTGTGCGATCACCTGCAAGAGAGAGAGCGCGGCATCGATCAGGTCTGGGTTCATGGCATTTTCTCCATCGTGGACGGTGAAGCGGGGCCCTGCGCGCTTTGGTGGCGGGCGGATTCCTGCATGCGGAGCATTTCCGCGAAAATCGGGCGGGCAAGGCCAAGCCCGCCGGCGGCGCCGATTTGCTTGGCCATGGCGTCGATCAGCATCGGCTTCCACGCTTCCTCGCCGCTGCCGCCGCCGAAGGCGGAATGGCTGAGATCGACAGTGTTGAAAATCGGCTCGAGAAACCGGCCGAGCGCCATCGCCTCGAAATCCCGCGCCGCCGTCCATGCCTTGTTGACGATATCGGACGGCAAATGCGCGGCCTCGGGCGGCAAGGCGCTGGCGGGAGGAAGGAGGAGCCCGGCCATCAATGCACCTCGAGATCGGCTTGCAGAGCGCCGGCGGATTTGATCGCCTCGAGGATGGTGATCATGTCGCGCGGGCCGATGCCTAGCGAATTCAGCGCCGAAACCAGTTGCTGCAGCGTCGTTCCCGATTGCAGGATTCCGAGCTTGCGATTGCTTTGATCATCGATCTGGACGTTGGTGCGCGGCACGATCGCCGTTTGGCCGCCGGAGAAGGCGCCGGGCTGGCTCACTTCTGGCGTCTCGGTGACGCGGATGGTCAGGTTGCCTTGAGCGATGGCGACGGTGCTGATGCGCACATCGGCGCCCATGACGATGGTCCCGGTCGCCTCATCAACGACCACGGTCGCGGCCTGATCGGGTTCGACATGAAGGTTTTCGATCCGCGCCAGCGTCGAGACCACGTCGCGGCCATGAAGATCGACGGCGACGGTATGGGGGTCGGTGACCGAGGCGAGCTGGCCGCCGAGCGCCTTGTTGACCACGCTCGCCATGCGCTCGGCGGTGGTGAGGTCGGGATTGCGCAGGCCAAGATGCAAAATCTGCAGGCTCGCGAGAGAAAACGGCACCTCGCGCTCGACCGTCGCCCCGTTGGGAATGCGCCCTGTGGTCGGCACGCCGCGCGTCACCGTTTGCGCGGCCCCCTTCCCCTTGATCGAGCCGGTCGAAATCGCGCCCTGCGCGACGGCGTAGACCTCGCCATCGGCGCCGAGCAAGGGCGTCACCATCAGCGTCCCGCCCATGAGATCGGTCGCATCGCCGAGCGAGGAGACGGTGACGTCGATGCGGTTGCCGTTGCGGGCGAACGCGGGGAGCTCTGCCGTCACCATCACCGCGGCGATATTCTTGGTCGAGAGGCTCTGCGCCTGATCCATAGTATTGACGCCAAGGCGCTCGAGCATGCCGATCAGCGATTGGCGGGTGAAGATCGCGCTCATCAGCCGGTCGCCGGTGCCATTGAGGCCGACGACGAGGCCATAGCCGACGAGCTGGTTCTCGCGCACACCCTCGACATCGGCGATGTCCTTGATGCGTATCTGCGCGCAGGCCGGCGAGAGCGCGGCTCCGAACAGAACGCTTGCAACGAAAAGACACGTAGCGAGAGGGCGCAACACGGTTCGATCCTCGAAAGTAGCAAGACGTCAAGAATTCCCTGCCACCTTGTTCCCTGCTAGAAGGACGCGAGAGGGCGCCCGGTGCTGGGGAAGGCGGGAATGGTTTCCGCGATACGGCTTCCGTGATAAACACAGCAAATGCCGTGCCAGGGACTATTTCTCGGCAATCCGCCACCGGCGCGCGATTTCGGCGCCCCTATGGCGGACTTGGGCGAGGCAGGAATTGCCGGGCGGCAGAGTTGTCCGGGAAGAAGGAGCCGGGGTGATGATCGGCATCAGAGGTCCATTCGGCCCGGGCGGCGCGGGCGAGGCTGCGCCGCGTAAAACCGTGAGCAAAGGCGGCTTCGCCGTGCCCGCCGAGGCCGCCCCGGATACCGCCGCGCCCGCCATGGTGGCCGCGACCGGTGGCTTGGAGGCGATGCTCGCCCTGCAAGAGATGGGTGGCGAGCCCATAGCCGACCGCGACGCACGCCGCCATGGCCGGGCGATCCTCGACGAACTCGCCGCCTTGCAACGGGCGCTCCTCGACCCCGAGGGCGCCAGTGAAGAGGCTCTGGCGCGCTTGGCGACACTGGCCGAGTCCGCCCCTGAAGCCGGCGACCCGGCCCTTCGCGCCGCCGTGGCGGGGGTGGTGCTGCGCGCCAAGGTAGAATTAGCGCGCCATAAGATCAGCGCCCGCGTCATGCCGCGCGCCGACTGATTGTCGTTTTGTGTCAATTCATTGAAGAAACCGCGCGCGGGCGGCGCGAAGGCGCGCATGCCTCTTGGCGGGCGGGAAGGGCACGGCTATAAGCCGCCCTGTCTCGCAGGAGCGGGCTGGTGCGGTCGATCCAGCCTGAAGAGGAAACGAGAGCAGGACGGCTAAAATGATGGTAACATTGCCACCCGATTACCGCCCTTCCGAGGATGAGATTTTTATGAATCCTCAGCAGCTTGAGTATTTTCGGCAAAAATTGCTTCGCTGGCGCGCCGACTTGATCCGTGAAGCCGATGATACCCTGGCCAGCCTCTCGCAAGGCGGCATTCACGAGGCCGATATCACCGATCGTGCGAGTGTCGAGACCGATCGTGCGTTGGAGCTCCGCACCCGCGACCGCGCCCGCAAACTGATCGCCAAGATCGACCAGGCGCTCGCCCGGATCGAAAACGGCAGCTACGGCTATTGTGAGGAAACCGATGAGCCGATCGGCATCAAGCGCCTGGAGGCGCGGCCGATCGCAACCCTCTCGATCGAAGCGCAGGAGCGCCATGAGCGCATGGAACGCGTCTATCGCGATGATTGACGGGCGCGATGATTGACGGGCGCGATGATTGAAGGGCGCGATGATTGACGGGCGCGATGATTGAAGGGCGCGCCGATTAAACGGATCATCGTTTCGGCGGATGATTTCGGTCTCTCGGAATCGGTCAACGAGGCGGTGGAAACCGCGCATCGCAGTGGGTTTCTGACGTCGGCCAGCCTGATGATGAACGCGCCGGCGACCCTGGATGCGGTGCGGCGGGCGCGGCGCCTCCCGGGCCTTGCCGTCGGCCTTCATCTCGTCTTGGTCGATGGCCCGGCGATGCTGCCGCACGCGGCCATTCCCGGCCTAGTCGATGCGTCTGGCCGGTTTGGCGCCGATCAAGCGCGGCGTGGTTTCGCCTACAGTTTTCGCCCTGCTCTGCGCCGCCAGCTCGCCGCCGAGATCGAGGCGCAATTCGCTGCCTTCGCCGCAACCGGCCTTCCTCTCGACCATGCCGACGCACACAAGCACATGCATGTCCACCCCGGCGTTGCGCGGCTGATGATCGCCATCGGCCAGAAATTTGGGCTGACCGCGCTGCGCATCCCCGCCGAACCCCCGGCGGTACTCGCCGCTTGCGGCACCGCCGCCGGGTTTGGCGCCCGCGCGCTTTACCGTTGGAGCGGTGTGCTGCGCCACCTGGCGCGCCGCGCTGGGCTCTTCGTCAACGACCATGCTTTCGGAATCGCCTGGAGCGGGCACATGACAGCGCCGCGGATCGCCCGCCTCGCCCAGCAGCTCCCCGAGGGTTTGAGCGAACTCTACTTCCATCCCGCAAGCCGCCCCGACCCGAGCCTCGCGGCGCTGATGCCGGATTACGAGCATGAGGCCGAGTTCCGCGCCCTTCTCGATGCCGACCTCGCCGCCCGCTTGCCGCCGCGGACCACCTATAGCGCGGCCCGCACGCTCTAAGGCCAGCCGGCGGAAAGAATGACTGGCCGCGGGAACACGGCCGGCCGGGATGGTCTTGATTTAGCGCAGAGCAGCACCCCCCATCGCCAGCAAGAGCGCGGCATGGTCGGGCAGAACCGGCATCACCGACAGCCGCGATTGGCGGATCAGCGCGAGATCGGCAAGCCGGGGCTCGGCCTTGATCGCGGCAAGCGTTACCGGGCGCGGGAGCGGGGCGAGCGCGCGCATATCGACCGCGACCCAATCGCCAGCCTCCGCCGTCGGGTCAGGATAGGCGGTGCGGACGACCTCGACGATGCCGACGATCTCGCGGCCGATATTGGAGTGATAAAAAAACACGCGCTCGCCGAGGCGCATCGCTTTGAGGTTGTTTTTCGCGGCATGGTTGCGCACCCCGGTCCAGGGCTCGGTGCCGTTTTTTACCTGATCGGCCCAGCTGAAGGCATCCGGCTCCGATTTCACCAGCCAGGTCGGCACTATCGCGCCAGTCATGCCACCATCTGGCCGTCGCGGAAGACCATGCGATAGGGGCGGATCACGGTGCTCTCGAACAGGCCGGCCTTGGCATAAGGATCACCGGCGGCAAATTTTTCGGCCTCGGCGCGGTCGGCGGCATCGATGAGAAGAACGCTGCCGCAAGGCTGGCCCGCGGCATCGAGCACCGGGCCGGCTTGGATCAGATGATGGGCGTGGGATTTCAGATACTCGAGATGCGCAGGACGCGTCGCTTGACGCAAATCAAGGCATCCCGGCCGATCGGCGCAGACAATGCAAAACAACATGACATTTCCCCCAGGGTGACGACGGCGTGAGAATAGATGCAACCGGCCCCCGCTTCAAACCGGGCGAAAGAGCGGCTATGCTCTTTGTCGTGGACGCCGTTTCTCCCACCGCCCCGCCCCGCGGGGCACGCGGGTTGCACCGCTTTGCCAATCCCGGGCGCTTTTTGCGCCTCGCCGGGCGCGTTTTGCCGTGGGTCAGCGCGATCGGCATCCTGCTCGCCGCGAGCGGCATCTATTGGGGCCTGTTCATCGCCCCGGCCGATTGGCAGCAAGGCGATGCGGTTCGTATCATGTATGTCCATGTGCCGGCGGCTTGGCTCGCCTCTGCCGGCTATCTTTCGCTTGCCCTGGCCTCCGCCGTCTCTCTGGTCTGGCGCCACCCGCTCGCCGATCTCGCCGCCGTCGAGATCGCGCCCGTCGGCGCCGGCTTCACCGCCATCTGTCTCATCACCGGCAGCCTCTGGGGCAAGCCGATGTGGGGGGCGTATTGGGTTTGGGATGCGCGGCTGACCTCGGTTCTCGTGTTGTTTTTTCTCTATCTCGGCCATATCGCGTTGACCCGCGCCTTCGACAGCCCCGAGCGCGGCTATCGCGCCGGCGCCATTCTCGCCCTCGTCGGCGTCGTCAATCTGCCGATCATCAAATTCAGCGTCGATTGGTGGAACACGCTGCACCAGCCGGCGAGCATCACGCTTTCGGGGGCGCCGACGATGTATGTTGGCATGCTGTGGCCGCTTTTGCTGACGGCGCTTGGCGCGAGCTTCATCTTCGCCGCCCTGGTTTTGGCGCGGCTCTCGGCGGCGGTCATGGAGCGGCGCATCCGCGCCCTGCTCGCCGCCCGTGCGGAGGCGGCATGACCCATCTCGCCTTCATCATCCCATCCTACGCCGTGGCACTCGTGATCCCGGCGCTGTTTGCGCTCGATGCCTGGCGGCGGGTCCGCGCCGCGCGGGCGAGGCTTGCCGCACTCGAGGCGGGGCGGCGGCGATGAAGCGCAAGCATCGCCGGCTCGCGATTTTGCTGGCCGCCGGCCTTGGGCTTGGCTCGGCAGCGGCGCTGACCTTGTTCGCGTTTCGTGACAATCTCGTGTTTTTTGTCACCCCCTCTGACCTCGCGACGCGCGCGCGCGCCGGCGAAACCGTGCGTCTCGGCGGATTGGTCGCCGCCGGCAGCGTCGCGCACGCCACCATCGACGGGCAGCCCGCGGTCCGCTTTCGCGTCACCGACGGGCGGAGTTCGGTGAATGTCTCTTATATCGGCGTGTTGCCCGATCTGTTCCGCGAGGGACAAGGGGTGGTCACGCTCGGCAGCCTCACCCCCGATGGCAGTTTCGTCGCCTCCGAGGTGCTCGCCAAGCATGATGAGACCTATATGCCCAAGGAGGTCGTCGAGGCGCTGAAGAAATCCGGCCATTGGCAGCCAGGGAATGGCCCGCCGCCGCCGGCGGCGAGCTGGAACAATTTGCCCGTGACCAAAAACGGCGGATGAGAGGGCGCGCATGATTCCCGAACTCGGCCATTTCGCGCTCGCGCTTGCCGTCGTCATCGCCGCTGCGCAAGCGATTTTGCCATTGATCGGCGCCCACCGGCGCGATGCCGCGTTGATGGCGAGCGCGCCGGCGCTTGCGTTCGGCCAATTCCTGGCGCTCGCGCTTGCCTTCGGCGCCTTGCTATGGTCGAGCGTGGTTTCGGATTTTTCCGTCTACAACATCGCCGAAAATAGCCAGAGCGTGAAGCCGCTGCTTTACAAGATCACCGGCATCTGGGGCGATCACGAAGGCTCGATTCTACTCTGGTGCCTCATTCTGGCGATTTGCGGTGCCTTGGTGGGCGTGTTCGGGCGTGCCTTGCCGGCCTCGGTGCGGGCGCGGGTGATCGGCGTCTTGGGCGCGACCTCCGCCGGGTTCGTGCTGTTTTCGCTCACCGTCAGCAACCCTTTCGTGCGGCTCTGGCCGCCGCCGTTAGAAGGGCACGGGATGAACCCGTTACTCGAAGATCCCGGCCTCGCCTTTCATCCGCCGATCCTCTATGCCGGCTATGTCGGTTTCGCCATTCCCTTCGCCTTCGCGCTCGCCGCTTTGATCGAGGGCCGGGTGGACGCCGCCTGGGGACGCTGGGTGCGGCCTTGGGCGCTCGCCGCTTGGGCGTTTCTCACCGGCGGCATCGCGCTCGGCTCGTGGTGGTCTTATTACGTGCTCGGCTGGGGCGGATACTGGTTTTGGGATCCGGTGGAAAACGCTTCCCTGCTTCCTTGGCTTGCGGGAACGGCGCTGGTCCATTCAGCGATCGTCGTCGAAAAGCGTGACGCGCTGAAGATTTGGACGGTGCTGCTCGCCATCGGCACGTTTTCGATGAGCCTCTGCGGGACGTTTCTCGTCCGCTCAGGCATCCTCAATTCGGTGCATGCGTTTGCCAATGACCCGGCGCGCGGCGTGTTCATTCTCGTGCTGCTCGCGCTCGTCATTGGCACAGCGCTCGCGCTCTTTGCCTGGCGCGCGCCCTCGCTGCTGCCGACAGGCATCTTCGCCCCGCTCTCGCGCGAGGGGGCCTTGGTGCTCAATAATATCTTGCTCTGCTCGATCGCCGCGGTGGTTTTCACCGGCACCACTTATCCACTGTTCGCCCAGCTCCTCGCCGGCGCCCAGCTCAGCGTCGGCGCGCCGTTTTTCAACGCAACCGTGCTGCCGCTCGCCATTCCGCTCTTTGCCGCGATGGTCGTTGGCCCGATGCTGTCTTGGAAGCGTGCGGCGCTGGCGCCGGCGCTCATGCGGCTATGGTGGGTTGCGCTCGCGGCATTGGCGATCGGCCTCATCGCGTCCTTGCGCACCGATGCCTTGCCGGCCTTCGGCTTTGCCGCCAGCGCCTGGCTGATCGCTGGGGCGTTCGCTGAAATCGTCGAGCGCGCGCGGCTCTTTCGGGTGTCGTTGGGGGCGAGCCTCGCCCGCCTCGCCGGCATCCCGCTCGCGGCGTGGGGCGCGGCGATCGCCCATGCCGGGATGGGTATCACGGTCGCCGGCATCGCCGGCATGGCGATCGCCGATCACCGCATCGTCGCCATTCATCCTGGCGAGACGGTCGAACTCGGCGGCTATCGATGGACGCTCGAGGATCTGCGCGATGCTCCGGGGCCCAATTACACGGCCCGCCTCGCCGATATTCGCGTGACACGCAACGGGCAAACCATCGCCCTCATGAGCCCGGGCCGGCGGAGTTATCCGCTGCAACGCACCGCGACCACCGATACCGCGATCCGCACCAATCTTTTGCGCGATCTTTACGCCGTGCTCGGCGAAGAGCGTGACGGCAAGGCGGTGCTACGCCTGCATGTCAATATTCTTGCGCCGTGGATTTGGCTCGGCGCTTTGGTGATGGCGTTTGGTGGCGGGCTCTCACTCGTCGATCGCCGTTTGCGGATCGGCGCGCCGGTGCGCCGGGCGGCGGCGCGGGCGGTCTCGGCATGAGTGGGCTTCCGGCACGGGGGCTATCGCGGCGCGCCCTGCTCGGTATTCCGCTGCTTGCCGCGGCTGCCGCGGGGGGTGGGTTTTATCTCTTGCTGCGGCGCATGGAAGCCGGGCGCTATGACCCTCATGCCGTCGATAATCCGCTGGTCGGGCACCCCATTCCGGAATTTGCCGCCCTGCCCGCGCAGGCACCGGCGGAAACCGGGTTTGGCAGCGCCGACCTCCGCGCCGCAGGACGTCCGGTTCTGGTCAATTTTTTCGCCTCCTGGTGTGTCCCCTGCCGGATCGAGCACCCCTCGCTCATGGCGCTCGCCAAATCCGGCGTCCCGATTTGGGGCATCGCCTATAAAGATCGCTCGGCCGATGCGGCGAAACTGCTCGACGAGGATGGCAACCCCTATGCGCGTCTCGCGCGGGATGAAAGCGGCCGGGTCTCGATCGATTGGGGGCTTTATGGGGTGCCGGAGACGTTTTTGATCGACCGCGGCGGCATCGTGCGCGGCCATTGGGCCGGCCCGCTCAGCGAGGATACGGTGCGCGACGAAGTCTCGCCCCTTTTGCGGAAATACGCATGATCCGTGTGCTTGGTTTTCTCGTTCTGCTGGCGCTGCCGCTCGCCTCCGCCTTCGCGATCAGCGATCCCGCCGAGATGCTCCCCGATCCCAAAGAAGAGGCGCGGGCGGAGGCGATCGGGCGGCAATTGCGCTGTCTCGTCTGCCAGAACGAAAGCATCGAGGATAGCGGCGCCGATCTCGCGCGCGATCTTCGCCAGGTCGTCCGCCAGCATGTCGCGGCCGGGGAGAAAGACCAGGAGATCATCACCTGGATGGTCTCGCGTTATGGCGATTTCGTGCGCCTGCGGCCGCCTTTTGAGCCGCTCACCTGGCTGCTCTGGGCCTCACCGGCGCTGGCGCTCGGCGGCGGGGTGCTGTTTGTAGCTTTCGCCGCGCGCCAGAAACGCCCGGCCCCTGCGCCCCTGTCGCCCGCCGAGCAGCGCAAGCTCAAGGATTTGTTGAAGTCGTGATCTGGCTTTCGTTTGCTCTCGTTGCAGCGCTTTGCCTCGCGCCGCTCGCCATTTTGCTGCGGCACCGGCGCTTTAGCGCGCGCGGGCGGCGCGAGGCGGCGCTCGCCTTTCACCGCGCCCAGCTCGCCGAGCTCACGCGCGAACGGGAAGAAGGGCGGATCGGCGCCGAGGAATATGCGACGGCCGAGATCGAGCTGCAGCGCCGCCTGCTCGCCGCCGCTGCCGAGCCGGATGCGAAGGCCACGGGCGCACTGCGCCGCCCGCTTTTGATCACGTTGGTTCTACTCCCGATCGCCGCGCTCGCGCTCTATTGGCCTGGTGGGACACCCTTTTTGCCGGCCGCCCCGCTCGCCCCGCGGCTCGCCGAAGCGTCCAAGGAAGAGGCGCTGATCACTGAGCTGCGCACGCGGCTCGCAACCATGGACCCGGCGTCGCCGCGCACTCGCCAGGGCTTCATCTTGCTCGGCGACGCCGAAAATGCGCGCGGCAACCCGGCGGCGGCGGCGGAAGCCTGGCAGCGGGCGCTGGCCGCAGGCTTCGATCCGGCCCTTGCGGCGGAGACGGCGGAAGCGATGAGCGAGGCGGCCGGGCGGGTGACGCCAGAAGCGGCGGCCTTGTTCCGCCAGGCGCTTGCCGCCGCGCCCGCCGATGCGCCATGGCGTGAGCCGGTGCGCCAACGCCTCAGCCTCGCCCCACCCTGAACGGGCGAGGATGATCGCCACCAGGGATCACCACCAGGGATCACCGCCAGGGATCACCATCGGGGATCACCATCGGGGGATGACCATCGGGCGGCGGGCTTCACGAAAAATTGCGTGCCGATAGATTGCGTCCCGTTTTGCGGCCTGTCAAAAATTTATGAATTTCTTGCGTATATAAACGTCCGCGCGTGAAACGTCTCTCGTCCCACATGTTTTAAGAGAATATCATGGACGATCCGGCTACGTCGCCGATGCCAGATGCCGGGTCGCAAGCGGTTTCTGCGCCGGCCGTGTCATCCTACGCGCCGCCGCCCACCCGGCCGACGCAAAAGGGGCCGCGTGGCATCCGCTTCGATTTCAACCATGGTGCCCGCATCACGCTCAGCGAGGGGGAATGGCGGGTGCGGCTCTCCGATCTCGAGACCGGCAACATCATTTTCGAAACCCAAGGCCGCGCGACCGCAATCAACAGCACGAAACGCTATTTCATTCCCTTCCGCATCGAGATTTGGGAGAAGGAGACGCTCGTTTTCACCCACGATTATGACGCGCGCGGGCAGAATGTGCTGATCCAATTTCCGGTCGGAACGCTCGGCGATGTCATCGGCTGGTTTCCCTATGCGGTGAAATTTCAGGCTCGTCACGGCTGCCGCCTGACCTGCGCGATGTCGGCAGAGATCATGCCACTGTTTCGCGATGCCTATCCCGAAATCGATTTCATCACCGCCGAGGAGGCCCGCCACGCGCGCTATTACGCGAGCTATGTCCTCGGGCTTTTCTTCGACGACGAAGAGCGCGTGTTTCAACCGTGTGATTTCCGCCTCGTCGGCTTGCATCGCACCGCAGGCTATATCCTCGGCGTCGATCCCGAGGAACAGCCGCCGCGCCTTGCCATCGCCGCGGAGGAACGCCCCTGCCCCGAGCCTTATGTTTGCATCGCCGTGCAAAGCAGTGCGCAGGCGAAATACTGGAACAACCCGTTTGGCTGGCAGGCGGTGGTGGCGTTTTTGCGGGCCTGTGGCTTGCGGGTGATCTGCATCGATCAAAAGCCAGTGCATGGGCAGGGCCTGGTCTGGACCCATATCCCGCACGGCGCCGACGATGAAACCGGAGACCGGCCGCTCGCCGAGCGGGTGCGCTGGCTGCGCCATGCCGAATGTTTCGTCGGGCTCTCAAGCGGGCTTTCGTGGCTCGCCTGGGCAGCGGGGACGCCGGTGGTGATGATTTCCGGCTTCACCCATCCCGTGAACGAGTTCGCGACCCCCTATCGCGTCATCAATTACCACGCTTGCAACGCCTGCTGGAACGACCCGCGGCACCGGTTCGACCATAAGGATTTTCTCTGGTGCCCGCGGCTTAAGGATACGCCACGGCAATTCGAATGCACCCGCTTGATCACCCCGGCGCAGGTGATCGCAACCTTAAAACGCGTGCCCGCCATCGCCGCGCGTGCCGCCGCCGATCCAGGCGGTGATGCGCAAACTGACACCAAATTCGCCTCGCAATGGGAGAAGACGCCATGAACACCATCAATGTGCCGCCGAATGTCAGCGGCCAAACCATCAGTGCGGGCGATATCGTGAACGTAAGCGCCGGAGGGAGTGTCTCGTCGCTCACGCTTGCCGGCGGCACCGTCAATGTCTCCTCAGGCGGCGTTGCCAACGACGCCACCCTCATCAGCGGCACCCTCAACGTTTTCTCGGGCGGCGCGACCAATTTCGCAACACTCAATGGCCCCTCATCGGCGAGCCAGCTCTCCTCGGCGACGGAAACCGTCTATGCCGGTGGCAGCGCGGTGGCGACGGCGATCAATGGACCGGGGGAAAGCCTCGTCGTCTCCTCAGGCGGTGTTGCATTCGGGCCATCGGCGCAGAATGGCGGCACGATCATTGTCGACGCCGGCGGCAGCGCCACCAGTGCTACCACGGCGACCGGAACCATCAGCGTCTCCGGCGGGCTCACCAGCGGGACGGTGGTGAGCGGCTTTGTCGCCAACGAGACTGTCTATTCCGGCGGCATTTCTGAAAACGCGCAAATCGCGGGAGGCTTCGAGGTCGTCTCCGCCGGCGGCATCGCGAGCAATACCCTGCTCACGAACGGCGGCTCGGAATTCGTCTATTCCGGTGGAAGCGCGGTAAGCGCGGTTCTCAGCGGCGCATCCCCGCCTGGAACCCCCGCGCAATATCAGGCCTATAATGGCGGTTTCGCGTATGTTTCCGCGGGCGGTATCGCGATCGCAACCACGGTCGATAGCGGCGGCTATCTCAATGCGATGTCGGGCGGCGTTGTCAGCGCGACGCGTGTTGCCAGCGGCGGCTATGGGAATATCTCGGCGGGCGGGATCGCGCGCGGGACGGTCGTTCAGAGTTTCGGGCAAGAAAATATTTTTTCCGGCGGGATCGCAAGCGGTACCGTCTTGGCGAGCCCGACGAGTTTCGAGCGCGTCTCCTCCGGCGGGGTCGCGCGCGGGACGGTCATTGATAGCGGCGGGTTTCAAATCGTCTTTTCTGGCGGTGTTGCTTCTGGGGCAACGGTGAACGGCGGCGGCTTGGAGGTCGCCCTCGCCGGCGGCACGGTGAGCAATGCCACGGTCAGCGGCGGGTTTTTGGAAATTGGCGACGCGGCATCGGCCGGGGGCGTGGCGCTTTCGGGCGTGATCGCCAATGGCGGTTTCGAAGTGGTGGAAAGCGGTGGGGTCGCCTCGGGCGCAACGATTGAGAGCGGCGGCAATGAGCGCGTTTTCTCCGGCGGTATCGCGAGCGCCATCACGCTGAGCGGCGGCGCCGAACTCGTCTCTTCCGGCGGTGTTGCCGCCAACACGACGCTCGCCGGCGGCGATATGGAGATCGCGTCCGGCGGTCTCGCCAGTGGCGCGATCATTTTCGCCCCGGGAAGCAGCGATGTTTTGCAGGTGAATGCCGCCAACGCCTTGAGTTCTGCGACCATCAGCGGCTTTAGCACCGGCGATCAGATCATCTTGGGGAATGTTCCCTATAGCAGCGGCGATCAGCTCGCCCTTGGCACCAATAATGTTCTCTCCGTCACCAGCGGCGGGACCACGCTCGCGAGCCTCACGCTCTCCCCGACGACGAGCGCAGCCGCAAGCGCCTTCATCCTCGGCAATGCCGGCGGCGATGTTGGCATCACCTATGGCGCGACGACGACGCTGAGCCTACCGAGCGGCAATGGCGGTCTCGTGCAAGCTTCGTTCGCGAGCACCGATAATCATGCGTTCCAGGCCGGAATTTTGCAGAATTTCGCGGCGACGCTCGCTCAGTCCGGCGTCACGTTCAGCGATGCGCCAACGGTTTCGCCGACGACAACCGGCGCCCCGGCGTTTGCCGTGATCAACCCAGCGGCGAGTTCCGGCATCCTCGCCGCGCCCATCACGCTCGCCAGCGGCTATCAGGGGGTGATCGATCTCGCCAGCGCGCCGCACACCATCGTCGGCACTGGTGGCGGCCAGGAAAGCGTGATCGCCGTTGGCGGGAACGCGGTGTTCGACGCCGCCGCCGGCCAGTCGGGAACGATGATCGCCGCTGCCGGCGGTGATGTTTTCGCGGCGCCGACGACGAGTGGCGGCAATTGGGTGGTGCAAGACGACGGCGCCGGCGCCAACACCGTGAGCGCCGGTGCGAGCAATCTTCTCTTCGAAGATAGCGCGGGGGAGACGAACACCATCGCGCTCGGCACTGGCGCCGATACGCTCGGCGTTTTTGGCAGCGACAGCATCACCGCGGCCAGCGGCCAGGACACGGTTTTTCTCAACGGCTCGGGCACGAATTTGCAAGGCGGCAGCGGCAGCGATTTCATCGTCGAAAACGGCGTTGGCAACAGCGTCATGGGCGGCGCTGGCCCCGAGACCATTTTCGCCAATGCCGGCGGCAATACCGTCACCGCCGACCCCACCGCGGCCTCGAGCACGCTCTTCGTCAACCAAGCGGATTTGTATGGCGCAACGACCTTCACCGCCGGGCTTGGCAACAGCACCGTCTTCAACGTCAATGGGTTTGGCGTATTCAATGCTGGGGCGGGACGCTTCGTCATGCTCGACGAATATGGCGCGGATACGGTGAATGGCGCCGCGAGCGCGGCGCCGGTCACGGTTTTTGGCGGCCAGCAGAGCCGTCTCATGTTCAACGGCGATGCGATCGGCAACATCCTCGTCGCCGCGACCGGCAACGCCTCGCTCAACGCCAGCGCGAGTGGCGGCGCCAATGTCTTCTTCGATGGATCGGCGGCCAATACTTACGTAACGATGGTCGGCGGCCAATATTATAATTACTTCGTCGCCGGCGCGGGCAATGCGAGCATGACCGGCGGCCAGGGCCCCAACAGCCATAATTTCTTTCAGTTCATCGACGGAAGTGCCGGCGGCGATGACACGATCGCCGGCTGGAATGGCAGCGACACCATCGATCTCATCGGCTATGGCGGCGCGCAGCCGACGACAACGGTCTATACCAACGGGACCGTTCTTGCCTTGTCCGACAATACCCACATCTTCGTCGCCGGCGTCTCGAGCATCGCCGCCGGTCAAATCCATTCCACCTGATCGATCGGGTGCGAGAAAAAGGGGCTTCGACAGGACCGGTAATCCGGAGTAAGTGAGATGTTGAGAAACATGCCGTGATCCTGCTCCCATGATCCTGCTTATCGACAATTACGACAGCTTCACCTTCAACCTCGTCCATTTCCTCGGCGATCTCGGGGCTCTCTGCGATGTCCGCCGCAACGACACGCTGAGTGTCGCCGAAGCGCTGGCGCTCGCGCCCGAGGCGGTGGTGATCTCGCCCGGCCCCTGCACCCCGAACGAGGCCGGGATCTGCGTCGAGCTGATCCGCGCCGCGCCGGCCGATCTGCCCATTCTCGGCGTCTGCCTCGGCCATCAGGCGATCGGGCAGGCATTTGGCGCAACGGTTGTGCGCGCGCCGGTGCCGATGCATGGCAAAGTCAGCCAGATTTCCCATGACGGGCGCGGCGTGTTCGCCGGCCTCCCCAACCCCTTCGCCGCGACCCGCTATCACAGTCTGATGGTCGCGCAACAAACCCTGCCGCCCGCCTTGGTCGCGACCGCCCAGAGCGAAGACGGTGTGCTGATGGGCATCCGCCACCGCGAGCGGCCGGTCTTTGGGGTGCAGTTCCATCCCGAGAGCATCGCAAGCCAAGGCGGACACGAGATCCTCGGCAATTTCCTCGCGATCGCCCGCAGCCGTGGCGCGCCGGCCCGCGCCGCCTGAATGTCCCCGCCTGAATGC
>JAJYXY010000296.1 GCA_021801465.1 Pseudomonadota bacterium | reverse complement strand
GCGGGCGGCATGCCGTTTTCCCCTCCCGCCGATGTGCCGCGCCTCGCGGTGGTCGATCTCGGCTCGAATTCGGTCCGCCTCGTGGTGTTCGAAGGCCGGGCGCGCAACCCACTCGCCATATTCAACGAAAAAGCGGTGCTCCGGCTCGGCCGCGGGCTGCAGGCGAGCGGAGCCTTGCACGAGGAAGGCATGGCGCAGGCGCTGCTCGTGCTGCGCCGCTATCACGCGATTGCCCGCGCCATGGGCGCCGCGCCGTTCGAAATTCTCGCGACCGCCGCGGTGCGGGATGCGACCAACGGGGGCGCGTTCGTCGAAGACATCCGCGCCCGCTTGCCCGAGGTGCCGATCCGCGTGCTTTCCGGCGCCGAGGAAGCGGCATTGTCCGCCGCCGGGGTGCTTTGCGGGATTCCCAATGCGGATGGCTTGCTTGCCGATATCGGCGGCGGCTCGCTCGAACTGGTGTCGCTGCGGGCGGGCGCGGTGGGGCCGGCCACGACGCTGAAGCTCGGGGTGATCCGGCTCGCCGAGCGCGCGGGCGGCGAGCCGGCGCGGGCGCGCGCCATCGTCGAGACCGATATCGCCACCGTCCCCGATCTCGCCGAGGCCGGCGGGCGCGATCTCTATCTCGTCGGCGGCGCGTGGCGGGCGCTGGCACGCATCCACATCGCGCAGACCGGCTATCCGCTCAACATCGTCCATCATTACGCGATCGGACGCGAGGAGGCGCGCGATCTCGCCGCCTTGATCGGTGGCGCGAGCCGGCGCGTTTTGGAGCGTCTGCCGGGGGTTCCGCGCCGGCGGATCGACGATCTGCCATTCGCCGCCGTGGTGCTTCGCCGTTTGCTCCGCGCAACCGGCGCGGCGCGCGTCGTGTTCAGCGCCAATGGCCTGCGCGAAGGCTGGTATCTCTCGCAGATGCCACCAGAGATCCGCGCCGAAGAGCCGCTGCTCGCCGCCGCGCGCGAACAAGGCCGCCGCTTCGGGCGCGATCCCGGCCTGCCGCCGGCGTTATTCACCTGGACCGAGCCGCTTTTCGCCGACGATACCGCACCCGAGCGGCTGCTCCGCGCCGCCGCCTGCTGGGTTTCCGACATCGGCAGCCACGACCATCCGGAATACCGGCCGGAGCAGGCGTTTCTCCGCATTCTCCGCCAACCCGGCGTCAGCATCGACCATCACGCCCGCGCCTATCTCGCGCTCGTCATCGCCATCCGCTACGAAGCCGACAGCGCCGCGCCCTTTCTGCTGCCGGCGCGGCAATTGCTCAGCCCGGCGGCGGCGGCGCGGGCGGAGCGGCTGGGCTTGGCACTCCGTCTCGCTTACACGCTTTCGGCCGGCACGCCCGATTTGCTGGCCGCGACCGCGCTCAGCGTCGCGGGCAAGCGGCTGGTGCTGCGTCTCGCGCGGGCAAGCGGCACGTTTGCCGGCGAGAGCGTGCTGCGCCGGCTCGAACGTCTCGCCGAAGCGCACACTTTGGTCGCGGCGGTGGAAAACCGGGATGGAGAGGTGACATGAAAATCTGCGTGTTCGGAGCTGGCGCGATCGGCGGCCATCTCGCGGTGCGGCTGGCACGCGCCGGGGCGGAAACCAGCGTCGTCGCACGCGGCGCGACCCTGGCTGCGATCCGCGAAAGCGGCCTGACCTTGGACGCGAAAGACGGCACCTTCACGGTGCGGGTGCGCGCCGAGAGCGATCCCGCCGCCCTCGGGCCGCAGGATGTCGTGGTGATGGCGGTCAAGGCGCCCTCGCTCCCCGACGCCGCCCAAGCGATCGCGCCACTGCTCGGGCCGCAGACCGCCGTGGTCTTCGCCATGAACGGCATTCCGTGGTGGTATTTTCTGCGCGGGATCGATGGTGAACGCGCCGGCTCGGCGCTCTCCGGCGTCGATCCCGGCGGCGTGATCGCGCGCGCGATCGCGCCTGAGCGCGCGATCGGCGGCGTGATCTATTCCGCCTGCACCGTGCTTCGCCCTGGCCTCGTTGCCGTCGAGAACCGACAGAGCCGCCTCATTCTCGGCGAGCCCGACGGCGCGATCACGCCGCGCATCGAGGCGCTTGCCGCTCTCCTCGCCTCGCCTGGCCTCGCGGTCGAGGTGACGGCGCGGATCCGGGATGCGATCTGGTCGAAGCTTCTCCTCAACCTCACCTCCGGCCCGTTCAGCGTGCTCACCGGCCTTGCGCCCCGTGATCTCTACACCGATCCGGTGATCGCCGCGACCGGGCGCGCGATCCTCGCCGAAGGCCAGGCGATCGCCGCGGCGCTTGGCTGCACCGTTGAGATCGATGCCGAGGCGCAGGTCCGCCAATATCTCGGCATGAGCCACAAGCCGAGCATCCTCCAAGACCTCGAGCTTGGCCGAGCGATGGAGATCGACGCGCTGCTGATGGCGCCGCTCGATCTCGCGCGCCTCGCCGGCGTGCAAACCCCGGTTCTTGATTTGCTGGCAACGCTGGTGCGGCTCCGCGCCGAGGCGGCCGGGCTTTATCGGCGCGATTTAGAGTAAATTTTCAAAATAAAATTCTTCTTTTGACTTCAGAAAAAGAAGCAAAAAGACTTTTTCCCGGTTACTTGGAGCGGCCAATGCCTCGGCGCGGGCAGTGCCGCAGGCACTGCCCAACGGGGAAAAGTTTTTTGGTTCTTTTTTTCAAAAAAGAACATTCATTGTTGTTCTCGGCACGCCGCATTGCCGCTATGAGGCGGCGGTGCGATCGCATGGAGGCGAAGATGGCGGCGAAAAGCGTGAAAAAAGTGGTGCTGGCTTATTCCGGCGGGCTCGATACCAGCGTCATTCTGCGCTGGCTGCAGGAGACCTATGGCTGTGAGGTCGTGACGTTCACCGCTGATCTCGGCCAGGGTGAGGAATTGGCGCCGGCGCGCCGCAAGGCCGAGATGTTCGGCGTGAAAGAGATTTTCGTCGAGGATCTCCGCGAAACCTTCGTCCGTGACTACGTCTTTCCGATGTTCCGGGCGAACGCGCTCTATGAGGGGCAGTATCTCCTCGGCACCTCGATCGCCCGCCCGCTGATTGCAGCGCGCCAGATCGAGATCGCCGAAGCGGTGGGGGCGGACGCCGTCGCCCACGGCGCGACCGGCAAGGGCAACGACCAAGTGCGCTTCGAACTCGCCTATTACGCCCTCAAACCCGATGTCACGGTGATCGCGCCGTGGCGGGAATGGTCGCTCACCTCGCGCGCGAAGCTGCTCGAGTTCGCAGAAGCCCATCAGATCCCGATTGCCAAGGACAAGCGCGGCGAAGCGCCGTTCTCGGTCGATGCCAATCTCCTGCACTCCTCGTCCGAGGGGAAAATCCTCGAAGACCCGGCGCAAGAACCCGACGAGATCGTCTATCAACGCACCATCAGCCCCGAAGACGCGCCTGACCGCGCGACCATCATCACCATCGATTTCGTCGCCGGCGACCCGGTCGCGATCGACGGCGAGGCGCTGTCGCCGGCGGCGCTGCTCACCCTGCTCAATGAGCTTGGGCGCGCGAACGGCATCGGCCGGCTCGATCTCGTCGAGAACCGCTTCGTCGGCATGAAATCGCGCGGCGTTTATGAAACCCCCGGCGGCACCATCCTGCTCGCCGCCCATCGCGGTATCGAGAGCATCACGCTCGACCGCGAGGCGGCGCATCTCAAGGATAGTTTGATGCCGCGTTACGCCGAACTGATCTATAATGGTTTTTGGTTCAGCCCGGAGCGGCGAATGCTGCAGGCGCTGATCGATGAGAGCCAGAAATCGGTGAGCGGGCGGGTGCGGCTCAAGCTTTACAAGGGCAACGCGACGGTGATCGGCCGCGAGAGCGAAAACAGCCTCTATTCGATGCGCATGGTGACCTTCGAGGACGACCAGGGCGCCTATAATCAGGCCGACGCACAGGGCTTCATCAAGCTCAATGCGCTGCGTCTCCGCCTCGGCGCGGCGGCGGGAAGGCGCGGCGGGGCTTTGTAAGTGCGACACGCGCGATCGCTGCGTGGTCGGCGCGTCGGGGCGTAGTTGAGGGTGAGAAAAAAGTTCTTTTTTGAAAAAAAGAACCAAAAAACGTTTATCCGTTAGGCAGTGCCTGCGGCGCTGTTGGCAGGAGGCGGTGTCATGGTGCAGGGATTGACTGTCTTGTTGATTTGC
>JAJYXY010000110.1 GCA_021801465.1 Pseudomonadota bacterium | reverse complement strand
CCGAGGCTGACCTGAGCGCCGACGATGCCATGGCCGCCGAAGAAATTCTTCTCGCGCGAGAACATGTGCATCGAGCCGCCCTTGCCGTGCGAATAGCCGTCGCGCCGCCCGGTGAGTTCGGCCATCACGCCCCTCGGGTCCATACCGGTCGCCAGCATGTGGCCGTGGTCGCGATAGCTGGTGATCACCTGATCGCCCGCCGAGAGCGCCATCTGCACCCCGACGACCACCGCTTCCTGGCCGATATAGAGATGGCAGAAGCCGCCGATCAGACCCATGCCGTAAAGCTGGCCGGCCTTTTCCTCGAAGCGGCGGATCAGCAACATGTCGTGATAGGCGGAAAGGAGAGCGTCACGCCCCAACCCCGCCGCCGCTTTGCCGCTGCTTCCCGTGCCGCCGCTTCCCTTGCCGCCGCGTTCCGCGATTTTCGCCGATCGCGCCATCGCCGCACCCCCTGCCTTGACGTGTTTATGCAATCCCCGGAGACCTAGCCCGGACCCTGGTTCGCGGCAAGCGCAAACTGGCAAAAACCCATTATGGTGCAGTGCGATAGGAAAAATTAACCGAAATCAAGTTAATCATTTGCCGCGCCGGGATTTCGCGCCCGCGTGCGGTCAGGAGATTGCGCGAGCCGCGTGGGCAACGCAGGTTTCAATCGCAAGGCCAGACGGCGGCGCAGCAAGATTGCCGGAATTTTTTGCGGCCAGCCGCATCGCGCCCACAGCGGGGCGCCGACCCGCAGCAGCGTTACCTCTCAACAATCCGTTTATTCTTTCGCGTTATCGTTGCGTTCGCAGCCACATGCGGCCGCTTCGGTCTCGCCGTAAGGGTCTCCTTGTAAGGATAGCCATGTCACGTCCGTTCCGTCTCTTTACCAATCCCTCCCCACCCCCACGCGCCTTGCCGATACCCGCAACCCCCGAGACGGTGGCGCCCGAGATCGCCGCTTTCCTCACAGCACTTGGCGCTGGGCGTTTCGACAATCCCGTCCCGGCGCCCGCGACCGCGCTCGGGCGCGCGCTCGGCGAAGTGCAGGCCGAACTCGCCGCGCGCGCCCGCGACGAGGCCGACGCGGTGGTAGCAACCTCGCAAAACGCGACCGAACTCAACATTCTTCTTATCCGCCTGCTCACCCCCTTGCGTGAAACCAGCGTCAGCGCGCAAGCCATGTCGGCGGCGGTGGAGGAGATGGTGGCTTCGATCCGCGAGATCGACCGCGCCTCGCGCCACACCGCCGAGAGCACCGTGGATGCGCGCACGGCGATGTCGGAGAGCCTCGGCCATGCCGAGCGCGCGGTCGGCGCGTTTCAGGCTCTCGCGGCTCTGGTGCAGGAGGCCACGCGCGATGTCGCAGCACTCGCCGATGCCTCGCGTGAGATCGGCGGCATCGTCCACGCGATCGAGCGGATCGCAAGCCAGACCCAGCTTCTCGCGCTGAACGCGACAATCGAGGCGGCGCGCGCCGGCGAAGCCGGCAAGGGGTTCACCGTCGTCGCCAATGAGGTGAAAAACCTCTCGCAGCAAACCGCGAAGGCGACCGAGGACATCCGCACCCGCATCGATGGCCTGCTTGGCCGCGTGACACGGGTGAACGCGGTGATGGCGAGCGGCAACGAGATCACCGCCGAGGGCCGCGCCACCATCGACGCCTTGAACCAAGGCATGGCGACCGCCAGCGGCAAGCTCGAAAACATCAGCGCGTTGATGACCAGCAATGCGAGCATCTTGAGTCAACAGATAAGCGCGATGCAGGAATGCTCGCTGCATGTTCTCGGCGTCGCGGACATGGCCACGCGCAATCTTGAGGCGATGGAAGCGGTCGCGCAGGCGGCGGACGGGCTGGAGGCAGCGATTTCGCAGCAGATGGGAAGGGTCGCAGCGGCGGCGTTTGACGGCAAGGTGATCCGCCTCGCCAAGGCCGACCACGTGATCTGGAAACGCCGGCTAATCGCCATGGCCACGGGCCGGGCGCACCTGAAAGCCGCGGAACTCGCCGATCATCATGGTTGCCGGCTCGGCAAATGGTACGAGAGCGAGGCATCCCTGCCCTATCGCGGCCACCCCGCTTTCGCCACGCTGGAGGCGCCGCATCGCCGGGTTCATGAACACGGCAAGCGCGCGGCGGCCCTGTTCGAGGCCGGCAAAATCGATGAGGCACTCACCGAGATCGCGGCGGTGGAAGAGGCTTCGGTCGAGGTTCTTCGCTGCCTCGATGCGTTGCAGCAAGGCTAACTGGTCTCGCCGCGCGACTGCCCCGGGGCGCTCTGGCGCGCCGCCAAAGCCGCGCCATATAACCTGGCAGGCAAGAAGCAGGAGCGAGCCGCATGCGCAAGCGTCGGGGAATAGCGTCTTACGCCGCCATCATCTGGGCGGCGCTGGCCCTCGCGGGCTGTGCCGCCTCACGCGCCGATCTCGACCCGCCGCTCCATGCCGATGCGCTGACGGCGATCAAACCCGGCCAGACGACGCAGGCGCAGGTGATCGCCCTGCTCGGCCAGCCGCAAGTGATCAAGGCGGTCGATGGCCAAGTGCTGTTTCATTATTATCATTACACGCTCAAGCACGAGACGTTTCTGCTGTTCTCACGCGTGAACATCGCGGGCGATGATATCTACGTCTTCTTCGACAAGGCCGGGATCGTGCAAAACATCGTCTCCGGCAACCGCACCGATGGGCTGAAATTCCAGTTCTGGCCCTTCGGGAAGGACTAGCCGTGGTTTCCGCCCGGCGCCTCGTCTTTGCCCTCGCTGGCCTCGCCGGCCTCACCGCCGCTGGCTGTTCGCCGATCACCTGGACGCGGACGACGCTGAACCAGCCGATCCACCCCGCCGATATCGCGTTCATCACCCCCGGCCACACCCCGTGGCGCGACGTGACGGCGCGCCTCGGCGCCCCATCGGCGATCGACCCCGGCGCCGAAGGCTTCATCGCGCGCTATTTCTTCTATGACGCCGCCGATTTCGACGCCGATCTCGGCACCCCGCTCGATTATGTCGGCCCGATCTCGCGCGCCCCGCACGAGCTTGACACCGGCGGCACCGGCATCGGCGGCGATGTCCTCACCGTGGTGGTCGATCACAGCGGCGTGGTCACCCTCGCCGCCCTCTCCCACGCCGACAAGACCGCCCATTTCAACCCGCTGCCCACCGACCATTAGAGCAAGGTAGGTTTTGATTGAACCATCCTGTTCAATCAAAACCGGCCAACTTGCTCGCCAAAATAGGTGTAGAGCGCGATCGACTTAGAGCCCCTTTCAAAACCGCTTGTACCTTGATTCAATTTGATTCATGAAGGGGCATGCCCGCGCCCCAACTCTCCGACAGCCTGTGGTCGATCCTCGAGCCCTTGCTCCCTCCGCCGCGCCCGCGGCCAAAGGGTGGCCGGCCGCCGATCTCGGCACGCGCCGCGCTGACGGGCATTCTGTTTGTGCTACGCAGCGGCATTCCCTGGGAGATGTTGCCTCGCGAGATGGGCTGCGGCTCTGGGGTAACCTGCTGGCGGCGCCTGCGCGACTGGCAAGCGGCCGGCGTCTGGGAGCGGTTGCACCGCGAGTTGCTGCGCCGCTTGCAAGACGCCAACCGCATCGACTGGAGCCGGGCCGCGCTGGACAGTTCCGCCATCGCGGCAAAAAAGGGGGTGCCGCGACCGGGCCGAACCCGACCGATCGGGGCCGTCCCGGCACGAAACGCCACCTCGTCACGGACCGTCACGGTATCCCGCTCACGTTCGCCCTGACCGGGGCCAATGTGCATGACAGCGTGCCCTTCGAGCAGATGCTCGATGCGATCCCAGCGATCCGCGGCAAGCGCGGCCGGCCGCGGCGCAGGCCGAGAAAGCTGCACGCGGACAAGGCCTATGATCATCGCCGCTGCCGCCGCGCCTGCCGGCAGCGAGGCATCACGCCGCGCATCGCCCGGCGCGGCGTCGAGACCAGCGAGCGTCTCGGCCGCTATCGCTGGGTCATCGAACGCACCTTCGCCTGGCTCAATCGCTTCCGGCGTCTCACCATCCGCTACGAGCGACGCATCGATATCCACAGTGCGTTTACAAGCATCGCTTGCTCCCTCATCGCCCTCCGGGCCCTGGAGGGAAGGTTTTGAAAGGGACTCTAAGTCTCCTGTGGTGCCCTCAGCCCGCG
>JAJYXY010000156.1 GCA_021801465.1 Pseudomonadota bacterium | reverse complement strand
TCTGTGGGTGACCGGTCAGCTCGATCTCGCGCGCGCCCTGTTCGGCAAAACCCCACCAGAGCGCGGGATCGTGCGTATCGAAGGCCACGCCGTGCGGCTTTCCAACACCACCCACGCGTGCCGTGCCGGCCTTGCCTTCGTGCCCGAAAGCCGGCGCAGCATGCTGTTCGCGCTCGAACCGCTCTATAAAAACATGTCGATCAGCGTGCTCGAGCGCCTTGCCCGGCTCTGGCTCAAACCGAAACGCGAGCGTGAGATCGCGCGCCGGCACATCGCCGAACTCGGCATTCGCCCAGCGCTCCCCGACCGCCCGCTCGGGACGCTTTCGGGCGGCAATCAGCAGAAAGTGGCGCTGGCGAAATGGCTCACGTTCATGCCGAAAGTGCTGCTTCTCTCGGAGCCGACGCGCGGGATGGATGTCGGCGCCAAGGAAGACGTGGTGCGCATCGTGCGCCGGCTGCGCGATGAGGGGCTTGCGATCATCGTCGCCTCCACCGAGCCGGAGACGGTGCTTTCGCTCGCCGATCGCATCCTGGTCATGAAAAAGGGCCGCATTACCCGCGAATTCGCCAATGAGGTGGTGAGCAAAGACCGTCTTCTCGCCGCCGCATGAGCAAAGAACGCACCAATTTTGCCGAGACCGCCCCCGCCATTCCCGCGCCGCGCCGCGGGCAATGGCTGCGTCTGCGGCTGCGCAATATCGCGCCCTTCGCGACCCTGCTGTTCCTCGTCGTGCTGTTTTCCGCGGCCAGCCCCTCCTTCCTCACCCTCGATAATCTCGCCAATATCCTGCAGCAGATTTCCGTGACCGGGATCATGGCGGTCGGGCTCACCTTCGTCATTCTCTGCGCCGAGATCGATCTCGGTGTCGCCAGCGTCGCCAACGCGACCGGCATCATCCTGGCTTTTTTCACCGCCCAAGATGCGAGCGTGAACATCGCCAATCTGCCGCTGCCGGGCATCGCCGCGATCGCGCTCGCGGTTTTTGGCAGTTTTCTCCTTGGCGCGGTCAATGCCTTCGGCATCACCTGGATCGGCATTCCCTCCTTCATCATGACGCTCGCGATGTTGCAGATCGGCGCTGGCATTTGCGCGATGTTGGTGCGCGGGCAGATCGCCTACGCGGTGCCGAAAGTGATCGCGGCACTCGGCAATGGCGGGCTTGGCCCGGTGCCGTGGATCGTCATCGTGGCAGGCCTCGTGCTGGCGCTCGCGCATATCGTGCTCACCTACACGCGCTTTGGCCGCTATGTGTACATGGTCGGCGGCAACCGCGAGGCGGCGGAGTATTCCGGCGTCAATGTGCGCGCCGTGATCGCCGCGGTGATGATCATCTCGGCGCTCTGCTCGGGGCTTGCCGGCATGCTCGGTGTCGCCCATTTCGGCAGCGCGCAACAGGATGAATTCGATAATTATCTGCTCGATTCGATCTCGGCGGTGGTGGTCGGCGGCACCAGCCTATTCGGCGGCCAGGGCGGCATCGGCAATACGCTGGTCGGCCTCTTCGTGCTCGGCGTCCTCAATAACGGCCTCGATCACGTCAATATCGACAGTTTCTTGAAAATTCTGATCCGCGGCCTGATCCTGCTTGCCGCCCTGATCATCAATGTCTATGCGCAGCGGCTGAAAGCGCTGCCCGAGACCGGCGCCGGCTGATCAGACGTTGAAGCGAAACAAAAGCACATCGCCGTCCTCGACCACGTAATCACGGCCCTCGATGCGGAGTTTTCCCGCCTCGCCACGACCCGCGACATAATCCTCATAGGCGATGGTTTCGGCGGCGATGAAGCCGCGTTCGAAATCACCGTGGATGACGCCGGCGGCTTGCGGGGCGCGGGTGCCGCGCGTGATCGTCCAGGCCCGTGTCTCCTTGGGCCCGACCGTGAAATAGGTGATCAGCGCGAGAAGATCATAGCCAGCGCGGATCACCCGCTCGAGCCCGCTTTCCGCGAGACCGAGCCCGGCGAGAAACTCGCCACGCTCGCTCTCTGGCAATTGCGCGACCTCGGCCTCGATCGCGGCCGAGACGATGACCACCGCCGCCCCCTCGGCCCGCGCCCGCTCGGCGACCCGCGCGCTCGCTTCATTGCCGCGCGCCGCGTCCGCCTCGGCGACGTTGCAGACATAAAGCACCGGCTTTGCAGTCAGAAGATCGAGCCGGCGCACCGCCTCGTGCTCGCCCGCCGGGATCGCCTGGCGCACCGGCCGGCCGGCCTGCAAGGCTTCCAGCAGCGGCGCGATCAACGCCGCCTGCGCTTGCGCCTCACGATCGCCGCCGCGCCCCTTTTTTTGCAAATTCGGCAGGCGCTTTTCCAGGCTTTCGAGATCGGCGAGCATCAATTCGGTCTCCACCGTCTCGGCGTCGCGCAGCGGATCGATACTGCCCTCGACATGGACGATATCGTCATCCTCGAAGCAGCGCAGCACATGGATGATGGCATCGACCTCGCGGATATTGGCGAGAAACTGGTTGCCGAGCCCCTCCCCTTTCGCCGCCCCGCGCACGAGGCCGGCGATATCGACGAATTCGAGCGAGGTCGGCACGACCCGCGCCGATTTCGCGATCCCGGCAAGCACCGCAAGCCGCGCATCCGGCACCGCGACGCGGCCGATATTGGGCTCGATGGTGCAGAACGGATAATTCGCCGCCTGCGCTTGCGCCGTCGCCGTCAACGCGTTGAACAACGTCGATTTGCCGACATTGGGCAGCCCGACGATGCCGCAATTGAATCCCATCAGCCCTGCTCCTGGCGCAAAAGCGCGACCTTGGTCATGAACGCCTCCCCTTGCCCAGACGCCAAGAGCGGCGCCGCCGCGGCGACGGCATCGAGGAGTGGCACCAGCCAATCCTCGTCCTCGCGGTCAAAATCGCCGAGCACGTGGCCGAGCACCCGTGCCTTCTCGCCAGGATGGCCGATGCCGAGCCGCACCCGCCAGTAATCCTCCGTCCCGAGCAGGCGATCGAGGCTGCGCAGACCATTATGCCCCGCCGCCCCGCCGCCGCGCTTCACTCGCAGCTTGCCCGGCGCGAGATCGAGATCGTCGTGAAACACCGTGATCGCCGCCGGTGCGATCTTGTAGAACGCCGCCGCGGGAACGACGCTCTCGCCAGAGGCGTTCATATAGGTCAGCGGTTTCAGCGCGAGCACCCGTTGCGATCCGATCTGCCCCTCGGCGATCAGGCCCTTGAAACGCTGCCGCCACGGGCCGAACCCGTGGCGGTCAGCGATGACATCAAGCGCCATGAAGCCGATATTATGCCGGTTGCGGCGCATGCGCGGCTCGGGATTGCCGAGGCCGACCCAAAGCAACATGCGTCACACACGGTCCGCGCGATCAGCCCTTCTTGCCGCCCGCGGGCTTGGCCGGCGCCGCCTTGGCGGGGGCTGCCGCACCCTTGGCTGGTGCCGCACTCTTGGCGGGGCTTGCCGCGGCCGGCGCCGCCGCCCCTTCGGCCACCTCGGCGGTCTCGGCCGCCTTGGTCGGCGCCGCGATGGTCAGGATCACGAAGTCACGATCGAGGATGGTCGGGCGGCAATGCTCGGTGCCCTTGAGATCGGACCAGCGGACATTGTCGTTGATGTCGAGCGCTGCGAGATCGGCCTCGAAATATTCCGGCACCTTCTCCGGATCGCAATAAACATCGACGGTGTGACGCACGACATTGAGCACGCCGCCGCGCTTGACGCCGGGGCTGATGCCATCGTTCTTGACATGCACGGCAACCGCGACGCGCACCGCCTCGCCGGCAGCGAGGCGCTGGAAATCGACATGGATCGGCGCGTCATTCACCGGGTGAAACTGCACGTCACGAATGAGCGCGCGCGTCTTCGCCCCCGCCACCGAAATTTCATAGAGGCGCGAGCGCCAGCCGCCGCGATGGATCTCACGCAGCACCAGGCGCGGGTCGAGCGCGATGAGGCTCGGGCTCTCCTTCGCGCCATAGATCACTCCGGGCACCTTGCCCTCTCTCCGGGTCGCCCGCGCCGCCCCCTTACCGGCTCGCGTGCGCGCCTCGGCCTCGATCGTCACGAAATTGGCCATGGTTCGCTCCTGCTGCTATTCATTCCAAACGCCGGCCTCCAGGGGTGCCGGCGCGGGTTGCGCTTAGCCGATCGGCGCCGGCGCGGCAACCTTATCCTGCGTCGTCCGCGGCCGG
>JAJYXY010000123.1 GCA_021801465.1 Pseudomonadota bacterium | reverse complement strand
GGCGGCAATACCGCGGTCGAGGAGGCCCTCTATCTCACCCATCATGCCGCGCGCGTCACCTTGATCCATCGCCGCGACCAGCTCCGCGCCGAGCGCATCCTCCAAGAGCGGCTTTTCGCCCATCCCAAGATCCGCATTCTGTGGAACAGCGTCGTCGAGGAGATTCTCGGCGCCGGCCAGCCGGCGACGGTCGCCGGCGTGCGGCTGCGCGATACCCTGACCGGCGCGGTTTCGGACCTTCCGACCGACGGCGTCTTCGTCGCCATCGGCCACACCCCGAACACCGCGATCTTCAAGGGCCAGATCGCGATGGACGCGGAAGGCTATATCATCACCACGCCGGGCAGCACCCGCACCTCGCGCGCCGGCGTGTTCGCCGCCGGCGACGTGCAAGACAAACTGTTCCGCCAGGCCGTCACCGCCGCCGGGACCGGCTGCATGGCGGCGTTGGAGGCGGAAAAATTCCTCGCCTCCCGCCTCGCAACCCACGATCAGGCCGCCGCCTGACATGGAGCGGGGGCGAGAGGTAGCGCCTGACCGCGCGCACCGGCGCGGGAACGGCGGTGAGAATGACGGCAGTATGATGCAGAGCCTCCGGCACGGTCCCGGCGGCGGAGGGATTTTGACCATGGACTGGGACAAATTGCGGGTGTTTCACGCCGTCGCCGAGGCCGGCAGCTTCACCCATGCGGGCGACACGCTCAATCTCAGCCAATCGGCGGTGTCACGCCAGATTTCGGCGCTCGAGGAAGCGCTGCAAGTGCCGCTGTTTCACCGCCATGCCCGCGGCCTGATCCTCACCGAGCAGGGCGAAAGCCTGAACCGCACGGTGCGCGAGGTGTTCGCCAAGCTCGCGATGACCGAGGCATTGCTCACCGAAAGCAAGGAAAAACCGGCCGGGCGGCTCAAAATCACCACCACCGTGAGCTTCGGCGCCTCCTGGCTCGCGCCGCGGCTGCAGAGCTTTCTCGAATCCTATCCGGATGTCACGGTGAGCCTCCTGCTCGACGATACCGATCTCGATCTCGCGATGCGCGAGGCCGATGTCGCTATCCGCATGCATCCGCCAAAGCAGCCCGATCTGGTGCAACGCCATCTGATGTCGATGCACTGGCATATCTGCGCCTCGCCGGCCTATCTGCAGAAATTCGGGACACCGCAGAGCGTCGATGATCTCGACCAGCACCGGCTGATCCTGTTCGGCGATTATCACCCGCCGGTCGCTGATATCAACTGGCTGGCGCAGGCCGGGCGGCGCGACGGCAGCCGGCGCAAACCGCTGCTCGAAGTCAACAGCCTGCACGCCATGCTGCTCGCCATCCGCTCCGGGCTTGGGATCGGCGCCATGCCCGACTATCTCGCGACCGAAACCGAGGACGTGGTCCGCATCCTGCCGGAGGTGAAGTCCCCGACCGTCGATGTGTTCTTCGTCTATCCCGAAGAGCTGCGCAATTCCAAGCGAGTCGCGGTGTTCCGCGACTTCCTGCTGGCGCGCCTGGCGGAAATGGCGTGAGCGCGGCTTGGGTATGCAGTTCGGGCATGGAAGCTGCCCTGATTTGTCCCTGGCCTTGAACCAAGAAAGCGGCATAGTGCGGCGTGTGTTGCCGCAACCCCTGGTTATGGGTCAACGGACCCGCCACGGCCGCGCGGCGGCGCCGGCCCGGCCGTCCCGCCGGGCTTGCCCGGGCGCATACCCCCTTCATCGTCCGGGTGTGAAGCCTCCCTGTTGACTGCCCCGCCGGGATCATGCTCGGCGGGGCTTCTTTAATGGCGCGGGGGCTTATTTCATGTCCATCCCGCCCATGTCCTTCATGTCGCCGCTCGTCCCCATATCCTTCATGTCTCCCATGTCGTCATCGCCGTCATGCCCCGGCCCGCTCGCGCCCGCCTTGAGCACATGCGCCTCGACGATCAGCGTCCCGGCATGGGCGAACGTCAGCGAGATCGGAAACGTGTCGCCGGGCTTGAGCGGCTTTTGCAGCCCGACCAGCATGATGTGATAGCCGCCGGGCTTGAACGTCACACTCTGGCCGGCCGGAACCGGAACGCTGGCGACGCCGAGCATGCGCATCACCCCGCCATCGTTGCGGGTCTGGTGCAGGACCGCGGCGGTCGCGACCGGGGTGCGGGCGTGGGTTAGGGCATCGTCAGCGCCGCGATTGACGATGGTGAGATAGACGACGCTCGACATGCCTTCCTCCGCCGCCGCCCGCGCCCAGACATGCCGGACGACGATGCCGCCGTGCGCGACGGCTTGCGCCAAGGCGGCGGGCGAGACGGCGATCGGGAGGGGCGCGAACAGGAGCGGGGCGAGGAGGAAATGGCGACGGCGCATGAAAACCTCTCGAGCGGGGATGAAGGGGACGCAAAACCGCTTGATGCCTAACGAGACGGCCCTGGATTGCCAAGAGCCGGAGCGAAACCTAAACTTACCTTTTGCGATCGTGAAAGAGTGCCCGGTGCGCGAAATCCGTTCCTCCGTCTGCCCGCATGACTGCCCCTCCACCTGCGCGCTCGAGATCGAGGTCCATGACGGATCTCGGATCGGCGCGGTGCGCGGGGCGGCGGCCAATTCCTACACGGCTGGCGCCATCTGCGCCAAGGTCTCGCGCTATGCCGAGCGTATCCACCACCCCGCGCGGCTGACCACCCCCCTTTTACGCACCGGGCCCAAGGGATCGGGCCAGTTCACCCCGATCTCGTGGGACGAGGCGCTCGATCGCGTCGCCGGCGCGTTCAGCGAAACCACCGCCCGCCATGGCGCGGAAGCGGTCTGGCCCTATTACTACGCCGGCACCATGGGCCTCGTGCAGCGTGACGGGATCAACCGTCTCCGCCATGTCATGGGCTATTCCCGCCAACGCACCACCATTTGCACCTATCTCGCCGAATCCGGCTGGGAAGCGGGGGTTGGCAAGATCTGGGGGCCGGACCCGCGGGAAATGGCGCGCTCTGACCTGATCGTCGTCTGGGGCACCAACCCGGTCGCGACCCAGGTCAATGTCATGAGCCATATCGCGCGCGCGCGCAAAGAGCGCGGCGCCAAGCTGGTGGTGATCGACCCCTACCGCACCGGCACCGCCGAGGTCGCCGATCTCCATCTGCCGCTCCGCCCCGGCTCGGACGCGGCGCTGGCCTGCGCGGTCATGCATGTCGCCTTTCGCGACGGCTATGCCGATCGCGCCTACATGGCCCGCTACAGCGATGACCCGGCCCGGCTCGAGGCCCATCTCGCGCATCGCGGGCCGCAATGGGCGGCGGCGATCACCGGGCTTTCGGTCGAGACCATCGAGGCCTTCGCGAAGCTCTACGGCGAGACCGCGCGCGCTTATATCCGCGTCGGCTACGGGTTTTCGCGGCTGCGCAACGGTGCTGCCAATCTTTTTGCCGCAACCTGCCTGCCGACCGTCACCGGCAAATGGCAGCACGAGGGCGGCGGCGCGTTTTGGAACAATCGCCACATCTACCATTGGGACAAAACCCTGATCGAGGGGCTCGACGCCCGCGACACGAGCGTGCGCGAGATGGATATGAGCCGGATCGGCGCCGTCCTCACCGGCGACCGCAGCGAACTCGGCGACGGGCCGGAGGTGCATGCGCTGCTCATCCAAAGCACCAATCCGGTGACCGTCGCACCCAATTCCAACCGCGTGCGGCGCGGGTTTGCGCGCGAGGATCTGTTTGTCTGCGTCCATGAGCAATTCCTCACCGAGACCGCGAAATTCGCCGATATCGTGCTGCCGGCAACGATGTTCATGGAGCATGACGATATCTACCAGGCCGGCGGCCACAGCCATATCCAGATCGGCCCGAAGCTGATCGACCCGCCTGGGGCGTGCCGCTCGAACCATGAGGTCTTGTGTGCGCTGGCCGAGCGGCTGGGCGCGCGCCATCCGGGATTTGCGATGAGCGCGATGGAACTGATCGACGCGACGCTGCGCGCCTCGGGCTGGCCGGACGCCGCAACCGTGCTGGCGTCGCGTTGGATCGACGCCCAACCCGATTTTGCGACCAGCCACTTCCTCAACGGCTTCGGCCATGCCGACGGCAAGTTCCACTTCGCCCCGGATTGGGCGGCGATCGGGCCGAACCACGCGGCGATGCCGCCGCTTCCCGATCACATGCCCTCGCCCGAGGACGCGACGGCTTCATTGCCCTTCC
>JAJYXY010000201.1 GCA_021801465.1 Pseudomonadota bacterium | reverse complement strand
AGGGGTCGCGTCGGGCAGGGCGCGATCGGCGAAAACCCGGCCCGGCACGTGATCCATGATGTAAAACATTTGCCCGATGACGCTCTCATCGCGGCAGAGAAGATGGACGCGCGGCACCGGCACCGGGCTTGCCGCCAGTGCCTTGAGCACGGTGAACTCGCGATCGACGGCATGCGCCGACGGGAGCAGCTTACCCGGCGGCTTTTTGCGCATGACATAGACGCCGCTGCTGGTTTGCAAATGAAAGGTCGGGTTGGACTGCCCGCCCTGGAATTGCCGCACCACGAGATCGCCGCCGAAGCCGGGCAGATGCGCGGCGAGGTAGCGCGCGAGCGCTGCCTCGTCGAAGCGATGGTTGGGAAGAACCGGAACCAGTTCCGGCGTGCCGTCCGCCATCGTCAGCCCGCCGCCTGCACCGGCGAGCCGATGGTAACGCCACCATCGATGACGATCGTCTGGCCGGTGGTGAAGCTGCCCGAGGGGGCGGCGAGAAACACCGCCGCGCCGGCGATCTCATCGGGCTCACCAATCCGCATCAAGGGCGTATCTTTCGCGCGTTTTTCGCCGATCTCCGGATTTTCCCAGAGCGCGCGGGCGAAATCGGTGCGGATCAGGCCAGGGGCGAGACAGTTTGCGCGAATATTCTTCGGCCCCCATTCGACCGCGATATTGCGCACAAGCTGCATATCGGCGGCTTTGGAGAGGCCATAGACGGCGAGCAGCGGCGTGCCGCGCAGACCCGCGATCGAGGAGACGACGATGATCGCGCCACCGCCGCGCGCCGCCATGCCAGGGAGCGCCATGTTGCAGAGCCAGAAATTGCTCCGCACATTGGCGCCCATGATGCGATCATACGCATCGTCCGGGATACCCGCCGAGGGGCCGAAATAAGGATTGACGGCGGCGTTGCACACCAGGATGTCGATGCCGCCCCAATGCGCGGTGGTTTTGTCGACCAGTGCCTGAAGCTGCTCCTTGTGGCCGATATGGCACGGGATCACGATCGCCTCGCCACCCGCCTTGGTGATCGCGTCTGCGACCGGCGCGCAGGCTTCGGGCTTGCGGCTCGAGATCACCACTTTGGCGCCGTGCGCTGCCATCGCTTCGGCGATGGCGCGCCCGATGCCGCGGCTCGAGCCAGTGACGACGGCGACCTTGCCGGTGAGATCAAAGAGATTTTTCATCACCCGCTCCTCACGCGTTCGGCCGCGCCGGGCGGTATTTGGCGAGTTCGAGGCGGCCGAGCTGGAAGCGATGCACCTCGTCCGGGCCATCGACGATGCGCATCGTGCGCGCCGTCGCATACATCCGCGCGATGCCGAAATCGCTGGTGACCCCGCCGCCGCCATGCGCCTGTAGCGCCCAGTCGATCACCTGACACGCCATGTTCGGCACGCCGACCTTGATCGCTGCGATCTCGCGCCGCGCTTCCTTGTTGCCGACGGTGTCCATCTTCCACGCCGCGTGCAAAACCTGCAGGCGGCTCTGGTCGATCATGATGCGGGCATTGGCGATGCGTTCGATGATCACCCCTTGCTCGGCGAGCGGGCGGCCGAAGGCGATGCGCTGCGTCACACGCTGGCACATTTTCTCGAGCGCGCGCTCAGCAAGGCCGATCGTGCGCATGCAGTGATGGATGCGCCCGGGGCCGAGCCTGCCTTGCGCGATCTCGAAACCACGGCCCTCGCCAAGTAAAATGTTGGAGGCCGGCACCCGGACATTCTCGAACAGAATCTCGCCATGGCCGTGCGGCGCATCGTCATAGCCGAACACCGGCAGCATGCGTTTGATGGTAAGGCCCGGGGTGTCGCGCGGCACCAGGATCATCGATTGCTGGCGGTATTTGTCGGGGTTGTGCGGGTCGCTCTTGCCCATGACGATGAAGATCGCGCAGCGCGGATCGCCGGCGCCCGACGACCACCATTTGCGCCCATTGATGACGTAATGATCGCCGTCGCGCATGATGCTGGTCTGGATGTTGGTTGCATCCGACGAGGCCACTTCCGGCTCGGTCATCGAGAAACAGGAGCGGATTTCGCCCGCGAGAAGCGGCTTCAGCCAGCGCTCCTTGTGCTCGGCGCTGCCATAGCGCTCGATGGTTTCCATATTGCCGGTGTCGGGCGCGGAGCAGTTGAACACCTCCGAGCACCATTGCACCCGCCCCATGATTTCGGCGAGCGGCGCATATTCGAGATTGGTGAGGCCGGCGCCATGCGAGGATTCGGGGAGGAAGAGATTCCACAACCCCGCCGCCCGCGCGACCGGCTTGAGCTGCTCGATGATCGGCACCGGCTGCCAGCGATCGGCGGCGCCGTTGATTTGCTGGTGATAGGTCTCCTCATGGGGATAGATATGCTCGTCCATGAAGGCGAGCAGGCGTTCGCGCAAGGCGTTGACCTTGTCTGTATAAGCAAAATCCACGGTTTTCCTCCCGGCCTGGGTGCTTCGGTTCGAAGCCTAGCCTAGGCAGAGAGCAGCGGCACGCAAAGAGGGAAAATCATACCCGCCAGCGGCCGCCATCAGCGATCGGTCAGGCGCAGCTCGATCCGCCGGTTGCGGGCATAGTCCTCCGGCGTATCGCCGGGAGCGAGCGGTTGATAATCGGCAAACCCGGTGGCGGCGAGGTGATTGGGCGGAATCCCCTCAGCGATCAACAGTTTGACGACGTTGATGGCGCGCTGGGCGGATAATTCCCAGTTCGAAGCGAAGGCGCCGGTGCCGCTGATCGGCTGGTGATCGGCGTGGCCATCGACACGGAGGATCCAGTTGACATCGGGCGGGATCTCTTTGGCGATGTCCTTCAGCGTCGCCGCGAGCTTGCGGATTTCCTCGGTGCCGGTGGCGGAGAGATCGGCGCTGCCGACCGGGAACAAGACCTCGCTTTGGAAGACGAAGCGGTCGCCGACGATCTGGATGCCCGGCCGGTTGGCGAGAACCTCGCGCAGCCGGCCGAAGAATTCCGAGCGATAGCGCTGCAGCTCCTCGACCTTGGCGGCCAGCGCCGCGTTGAGGCGCTGACCGAGATTGCTGATTTGCACGTCTTTCGCTTTTGACGCCTCTTCGGACGCCGCGAGCGCCGTGGAAAGCCCCTGCAATTGCTTGCGCAATTCCGCCATCTGTTGATTGAGGAGGGCGATTTCGGCCCGCGCGCTGTCGGAGAAATTCTGCGCCTCGGCCAATTGCGCGGCAACCGCGGCGCGGCGCTCGGCCTCGGTGGTGGCGCGGGCGGCGGCATCCTCGGCCTTTTTTTCCAACTCGTCGCGCAGCGCGCTCAAGGCCGCGACCTGTTCGTTGAGGCGGGCAAGATCGGCGAGCCGGGCCTCGAGGGTCGCCTTGTCCGCCTTGATCGTGCGCTGCCATTCTGCTTCCGCTGCCGCCATGGCGCTTTGCGCGGCGGCGGCCTGTTGCTGGCTTGCCGCAAGCTTCTCGGCGAGATCGGCGCGGGCGGCGTTGGCTTGCGCGAGGCTCGCGCTCAGGGTCGCGACACGGGCGCTGAGATCGGTCGTCCGGCTTTTTTCGAGGGCCAGCAGGTCGGCGAGCTGCGAGACCTTGCCGTTGAGCTGATCGAGCGCCTTGTTACGGTTGGAGAGCACCACCGAGAGAAACGCCTGCGCCAGCACGAACACCAGCAACACGAAAATCGTCGTCATCAGCAGCGTCGACAGGGCATCGACATAGCCCGGCCACGGGTTGAGCCCTTCCTGGTGGCTGCGGCGGCGGGAAAGCGCCATGGGGCGGCTCCTGAAACAGCGATGTCGGCGATGTCGCGGCTATTTCTGCGGCTCTTCGGCGAGGGCGGCGATGGTGCGGGTCAAAAGGCGGATATCATTGCGCAGATCGCTGGTGCTTTGCGCGCGACCTTGTTCGATTTCGGTCAGCATGCGCTGCAGCGCCACTTCGATATTGCGCAGATGGGCGCGCGCGACCTCGTCCCCCGGCTCGAATTTAGCTTCGGCGAGGCGTTGCAAGGCCGGCGCCAGCGCCGCCTGGGCTTCGGCGATGCGCAGCATGAGTTGCTGGCTGGTGCGCATCGTGTCCGAAAGCAGGCCGACACGCTCGGTTAGGGTTTGCACCGCGTGGTTGGCCTGAATGCGCCCCTCCTCGCCGCGCGCCAGGATGCGTTGGAGATTTTCCATGTTCTCGGCGGTTTGCTCGAGCAGCGCCTGAACATA
>JAJYXY010000260.1 GCA_021801465.1 Pseudomonadota bacterium | reverse complement strand
AGCCGTGACCGCGCGCGCCGATGAGGTGGTGCGGATCGCCTATATCGACCCGATGAGCGGCCCGTTCGCCTCCACCGGCCGGCTCGGCGAGCAGCATTTCCGCTTCGCCATCGACCGGGTGAATGCCGCCCACGCCGCCGGCAACCGCACCTTCGAATTGGTGGTGATGGATAACGAGGTGAGCCCGGAAAAGTCGCTGACCATGTTCCGCAAGGCGGTCGATGACGGCATCCATTACATCACTCAGGGCAATGGCTCCTCGGTCGCCTTCGCGTTGTCGGACGCGACCGCGAAAAACAACCGCCGCGATCCCGAGCATGCCGTGCTCTATCTCAACTATGCCGCCGTCGATCCCGCGCTCACCAACGAGAAATGCAATTGGTGGCATTTCCGCTTCGACGCCGACAGTGACATGAAGATGAAGGCGCTTGCCGACTATATCGTCGCGAGCCCCAACATCCATAAAGTCTATGTTTTCAACCAGGATTATTCCTTCGGGCAATCGGTGGAAAAAGCGGCGGTCGCGATGATCGGCGGCAAGCGCGCCGATCTTGCGATTGTCGGCACCGAACGCGTGCCGCTCGGCAAAGTGACCGATTTCACGCCCTATATCGCCAAAATGCGTGCCGCCGGCGCCGATGCGGTGGTCACCGGCGCCTGGGGTGCCGATCTCACGCTGCTCGTCAAAGCCGCCGCCGATACCGGCTTTCCCGCGACTTTCTTTACCTATTATCTCGGTGCTCGCGAAACCGTGCAAGCGGTCGGCATGGCCGGCAAGGGCGACGCCCAGATCAGTGAGTGGCACGAGAATGTCGATGCCCCCGCGATCGACCGCATGGCGGCCGAGTTCAAAGCCAAATACAACGAGAATTTCTATTACTGGCGGGTCGTCGACATGATCGACACGCTGGCGGCGGCGATGAAGAAGGCCGACAGTTCCGACCCGCTCAAGGTCGGAAAAGTCTTGTCCGGGATGAAGTTCGACACACCGCTCGGCCCCGAAGAGATCCGCGCCGACAATCATCAATTGCTGCAGCCGATGTATGTCTCGATCCTGGCGCCGGACATGCCGCATATGTTCCCCGGCGTGCCGCTCGGCTTTAAGACCATCAAGCGCTTCGACGCCGAGGAGACGCGCCTGCCGACCACCTGCGCGATGAAGGCGCCGGGCTGAGCGCGGCCGCGGGAACAAGGCCAGTTTTGATGCAGGAAACGCTTCTCGTTCTGCTCAACGGCCTGGTGTATGGGCTGCTCTTGTTCATGCTGTCGAGCGGGCTCACGTTGATCGTCGGCATGATGGGTGTCCTGAACTTCGCCCATGCCAGCTTTTACATGCTTGGCGCCTATTTCGCCTATACGATCAGCGTCGGGCTCGGCTTCTGGTCTGGGCTGGTGATCGCGCCGCTTCTCGTCGGTGTCCTTGGCGTCGTGGTCGAGCGCTATGGTCTCCGCGCCGTGCATCGTCATGGCAAGCTCGCCGAGCTTTTGTTCACCGTCGGGCTTGCGTTCATCATCGGCGAGATTGTGCCGCTGATCTGGGGGCGGACGGCGGCGCCCTATCGCGTGCCGGCGGCGCTCGATTTCCCCGCTTTCACCCTCGGCGGCATTCAGTATCAGGCCTATCGGCTGTTCATGATGGCGGTTTCCGTCGCGATCTTTGCCGGGCTCTATGCCGCGCTCGCGCGCACCCGGCTCGGCCTCGTCATCCGCGCCGCCTTGACCCATCCCGACATGGTGGCGATGCTCGGCCATAACGTGCCGCGTGTGTTTACGTTGGTGTTCGGCGCCGGCTGCGCGCTCGCCGGGCTCGCCGGCGTCATCGGCGGCAATGTCTTCACGACGACGCCGGGCATGGCCGACGCCCTTGGCCCGATCGTCTTCGCCGTCGTCATCATGGGCGGGCTCGGTTCGATTCCCGGCGCCCTGATCGCCTCGCTCGCGATCGGGTTCGTCCAGACCGCGTCAGTGACGCTTGATGCGCCGCTCGGCACGGTGCTCGGCCATATCGGCTTGCCGCTCGACCCGCATGGCGCGCTCGGCCAGCTCACCATCGCCCATGCCGCGCCGGCGGTGCCCTATCTCATGCTGGTCCTTCTGCTTGCGCTCAATCCGCGTGGGTTGATGGGCGCGCGGGCGGATTGAGATGGCGGACCCTCTCGCCATCGCCAGCGCCGGCAAGAGCGGGATGCGCCGCGGCGTGCGCGGCGCCGCCCTGTTCTGGGGCGCGGCGATCGTGATCGCCCTGGTCGCGCCGCATCTGCTCACCAGTGGGTTTGGCCTCTCGCTCCTCAACCGCATGGCGATCGCCATCGTTTTTGCACTCTCCTTCAACATGTTGCTCGGCCAGGCGGGGATGCTCGATTTCGGGCATGCGGTGTTTTTCGGCCTGGGCGGCTTTGCGAGCCTGCATCTCTTGAAGCTGGTCGATGGTGGCTTGGCGCTCCCGGTGGTGTTTTTGCCGCTCGCTGGCGCTATTGGCGGCGGGCTCGCAGCACTTCCCGCCGGCTGGCTCGCGACACGCCGCGAAGGCACCTCGTTTGCGATGATCACGCTCGGCATCGCCGAACTCGCCGTCGCCCTGGTGGTGATGATCCCGCAATGGTTTGGCGGCGAGGAGGGGGTCTCCGGCGATCGCTCCGGCGGCCCGGCGCTGTTCGGCTTTGATTTCGGCTCGGCCTTGCAGATCTACTACGTGCTCGCGGCTTGGGCCGTGATCGCCGCGGCGCTGATGTGGGGGGTGACGAGGACGCCGCTCGGGCGGCTCGCCAATGCCGTTCGCGACAATCCGCTCAGGGTCGATTTTCTCGGCTACGACCCGGCGCGCATCCGGTTTCTAACCTTTCTCCTCGCCGGGATCTTCGCCGGGGTCGCGGGCGGGATGCAGGCGCTGAACGACGAGATCATGACCGTCTCCAATATCGGCTCGGCGGCCTCGGGGGCGGTCTTGCTGATGACCTATATCGGCGGCGTCGGAACATTTTCCGGGCCGGTGATCGGCGCCGTGGTGGTGACGCTGCTGCAGGTCGCGCTCGGCACCGTGACGGACGCCTGGCAGCTCTATTCCGGGCTGATCTTCGTTACCATGGTGCTCTGGGCGCCGGGGGGGATATCGGGGATCATCCAAAGCCATGCGCCGATCCTGCGTGCCGGCGTTGGTGCGCGGTTGCTTGCCCCCTATTTCGCGCTGTTGCCGGCGATGGCGCTGACGCTTGCGGGGGTGGTGGGGCTTGCCGAACTCGCCTACCGGTTGCAAGCCGTGCGCGGCGGGGCCAAGGCCGGGCGCCTGTTCGGCCTCGCCATTCAGCCGACGGAACCCGCGCAATGGCTGATCCCGCTGGCTCTGTTCCTCCTCGGCGCCGTTCTTCTCCGCCGCCTTGCGCCGCCGGCGCGCGCCGCCTGGCAGGAGGCGGCGGCGCACGCGGCGAGGGGCGTTTCATGAGCGAGCCCGCCCTCTCGCTCCGCGGGCTTTATAAAAGCTTTGGCGCGACCTCGATCCTGCGCGATGTCTCGCTCGACATTCCGGCCGGCACCCGCCATGCCATCATCGGCCCCAACGGTGCGGGTAAATCGACGCTGTTTCATCTCATCACCGGCCGCCTCCGGCTCGATCGCGGCAGCGTTTGGCTCGCGGGCGAGGACATCACCGGGCTTTCGCCGCACGCGATTTTCCGCCGCGGCCTCGCCCGCAGCTTTCAGGTGACGAGCCTGTTTCCGCGGCTTTCGGTGTTCGAGAATCTGCGCATCGCCGGCATGCGCGTCTCCGGCTGCGGCCATGCCTTCTGGCGCCGGATTGACGGGTTCGCCGACCTTACCGCGCGCATCGAGGAGATGCTGGCGCTTCTCGATCTCGGCCCGCGGCGCGACGTTGCCGCCGGCGCGCTCGCCTACGCCGAGCAGCGGGCGCTCGAGATCGGCCTCGCGCTCGTCGGCGGCGCGCATACCATCCTGCTCGACGAGCCGACCGCCGGCATGAGCCGCGCCGAAACCGAACGCGCCGTCGCGCTGCTGCGCCGGCTTTCCGCCTGGCGCACGCTGGTGATGATCGAGCATGATCTGTCCGTCGTGTTCGACCTCGCCGATGCCATCACCGTGCTCGCCGATGGCGGGGTGATCGCCTCCGGCCCGCCGGAGACGGTGCGCGGCGATGCGCGGGTGCGCGCCGCCTATCTTGGCGCCGCGGCGGAG
>JAJYXY010000253.1 GCA_021801465.1 Pseudomonadota bacterium | reverse complement strand
ACGCACCAGACGCCCCGAGCAGATCCGGGCAAAGGCGATGCGATCACGATGGTTGGGGTCCATATTGGCCTGGATCTTGAAGACGAGCGCGGTCAGCGCCGGCTCTGCCGCCGCCACCACGCGGCTATCGGCGGCCTGAGCGCGCGGCGGCGGGCCGTATTGGGCGATCGTTGCGAGGAGATCGGCAACGCCAATCCCCTTGATCGCGGCGCCGAACAGCACCGGCGTCAAATGCCCCGCGCGAAAATCCGCAAGCGAAAACGCGGGAAGGCCGGCGCGCGCGAGTTCGCTCTCCTCGGCAAGCGCGGCGCGGCGAGGGTCGTCGGTCGGGAGGGCGCTGGTCAGGTGAACGCTGTCATCGGTAAGTGAGACCGTGCCGACGAATTGCCCCGCGCGCCCGACCGGCCAGGTGAGCGGCGCGGTATCGAGGGCGAGCGTATCCGCGATCTCCTGCAACAGCGCGAACGGATCGAGGCTCTCGCGGTCCATCTTGTTGATGAAGGTGATGATCGGAATATCGCGCAGGCGGCAGATCTCGAATAATTTCCGTGTCCGCGCCTCGATCCCCTTGGCGGCGTCGATCACCATGACGGCACAATCGACGGCGGTCAGGGTGCGGTAGGTATCTTCGGAAAAATCCTCATGCCCGGGTGTATCGAGCAGGTTGAAGACGATCCCCTCATACTCGAACGTCATCACCGAGGTGACAACGGAAATGCCGCGCGCCCGCTCGATCGCCATCCAGTCCGATCGCGTCCGCCGGCGCTCGCCCTTGGCGCGCACTTGGCCGGCGAGCTGAATCGCACCACCGACCTGGAGCAACTGCTCGGTCAGCGTCGTCTTGCCGGCATCGGGGTGGGAGATGATGGCGAAGCTGCGCCGGCGGGAGACTTCGCGCGCGAGATCGGCGCCACTCATTCTTGTCGCGCGCTCCCGAGGATCAGCGCCCGCCCGAGACCGGCAGGATCGCGCCCGTGATATAGGCCGCTTGGTCGGACATGAGGAACTGGACGGCGTCCGCCACCTCGTCGGCGCTGCCGGCGCGCCCCAGCGGGACGCCGGCGGCAAGCCGGGCAACGCGGTCGGGCGCGCCGGCGCTGGCGTGGATGTCGGTATCGATGAGGCCCGGGGAGACGGCGTTGACGCGGATGCCCTCGCCCGCCACTTCACGCGCGAGACCGATGGTGAAGGTCTCGACCGCGCCCTTGCTCGCCGCGTAATGCACCCACTCGCCGGCGCCACCGAGGCCGGCGGCACGCGAGGCGATGTTGACGATCACCCCGCCGTTCCCGCCCATTTTGGTCGAAAGCCGGCGGATCGCTTCGCGTGCTGCAAGAAAACAGCCGGTGACATTGACCGCGAGCACACGTTCCAGGATCGCCGGGGTGATATCGGCGACGCGCGAGAGCGGGCCGGTGATGCCGGCATTGTTGACGAGGCCGCCGAGCGGGCCGAGCGCTGCCTCGGCCGCCGTAAACAGACCGACGATGTCGGCCTCTCGGCCCATATCGCCGGGAAATGCCGCCGCCCGGCCGCCAGCCGCGAGGATCTCGGCGACCACGCGTTCGGCGGCGTCGTGGCTCGTGGCGTAATTCACCGCGACCGGATGGCCCGCGCGCGCGAGCTTGCGGCAAACCGCGGCCCCGATGCCGCGGCTTGCGCCGGTGACGACGATCATCGGCTTGGTATCCATCGCGTTATTCCCCACTCAGATGCGCGGCAAACCACGCGGCCACAGGCGGTGTGATCGATGCCGCCGCGATCAGCGAGAGCAATAGATCAGCGGGAGTAATATTCGACGACGAGATGCGGCTCCATCTGCACAGGATATGGCACGTCGGAGAGCTTCGGCGCCCGCAGGAAGCGCCCGCGCATGGCGCGGTGATCGGCCTCGATGAATTCCGGCACGTCGCGCTCGGCGCTTTGTGTCGCGTCCAAAACCACGGCGAGTTGCTTCGATTTCTCGCGCACCTCGACCACATCACCGTCGCGCACGAGATAGGAGGGGATATTGACGCGCTTGCCGTTCACCATGACATGGCCGTGCGAGACGAACTGGCGGGCGGCAAACGGGGTGATCGCGAACTTCATCCGATAAACCACGGCATCGAGCCGGCGCTCAAGCAATTCGATCAAATTTTCGCCAGTATCGCCCTTGCGACGTACTGCTTCATCGTAATACTTGCGGAACTGCTTCTCGCCGATATTGCCGTAATAGCCTTTCAGCTTCTGCTTCGCCATCAGCTGGACGCTGAAATCGCTCGGCTTCTTGCGACGCTGGCCATGCTGGCCTGGCCCGTAATCACGTTTGCTGAGCGGCGATTTCGCCCGCCCCCAGAGATTGACGCCGAGCCGGCGATTGATCTTATACTTGCTTTCCAAGCGCTTGGTCATAGTCCATCCTTACACTTTGCGGGCGGAAGCGATCGCTTCGCCACTATTGTTGCACCGGTAGGCCTTTTTGCACAAAGGTCGATGACCCCGAGCAAAAGACGGGCGCGCCAGCTTGCGGCGTCCACGTTCCCGGCAGTGACGCGGGTGATAGACAGGCCAATGCTCTCTTGTCAAACCCACAGGCGAGGATCCATCGCGCCACAGTGAGAGATATTATACCGGTCAGCGAGATCGCTGACCGGTATGCGCGCAGGGTTGGTGTGGCGGCTGCGCGCAAAATCAGATTAACACCGGTCAGCGATCTCGCTGACCGGTGTTAGGGTAAGAAAGAGAATATAGTTCAGGTACGAATTAAGGATGGGAGTTAGAGAGAATTGTTCTTTTTTGAGAAAAAAGAACCAAAACTTTTTCCGGTTCGCGTTGTGACCCGCCGCGGGAGACCCCTCGCCGCCGGCCTCGCGGCAGCCGTTTTGCTTTCCGCCTGCGGCGTTACCGACACCTACACTCCACAGCCGATTCCCATGGTGTCGCCGGCGAAAGTGCCGAATGGCACCATGATCCCCGGCACCGCAATCGCCATCGCGGCCTATGTTTTCAACTCGCCCGCCGCCGTCCACGGCATTTTCGGGCATAACGGTCTCTGGCGCAAACATGTGCTCATCGTTCGCCTTGATATCGAATCAAATGACAAGGTGCCAACCGATGTGCTGATCGACTCGGCCTATGTCAGCATCAATGGCACACAATATCGCGCTATCTCCGCCGGCGAAGCCTACGATATCGCCTGGCAGGCGCATCAGCCCTACGCCGCCGTTGCGGCGACCTTCCTCGGAATCGGCGAATTGCTGTTCACCATCGTCACGCTGGGCCTCGGCGATATCGTCTATGCCCTGCCTTCCCCCTTCGCCCAGCCCAAACCCGGCGACGACGCTTTCAGCCGCGACCTCGCCAATCAGGGGCTGCAAGGCAATATCCGCCTCATCATCGGCTCGGTGCGGAGCGGGTATCTCTATTTCGCCATGCCGCAGACGATGGATTTTTCAACGCTGAAAAATGCTGCCCTGGTCGTGCATTTCCTCGAAAATACGCCAACCCCAACCGAACAAAGCATCACGTTCACCCTCCCGCCCGTCAGCCCCGTCACGGCGCGAGAGGTTCGCCCAGTGCTCTACGGCTTGCTCGGCGCGGTCTGACCGCCAAGGGCGCTGAGCGCAAGACGCGCCGTGCCAACCGCCGCCTCCTCCGCCCGGGCAGGGAGAAAGGGGACGCCCATGAGCCGCGCACGGATCGCGGTAAAAATAGGGTTCGCGGCGCCGCCGCCGACGCTCCTCAGCGAGGCGAGTGGTGACGCATGGTTCTCGGCCAGACGTTGGTAACCGAGGGCCTCGATCCGTGCGAGCCCCTCCAACAAACCATGCAGGAACCGAACATCCTCGACCGGCCGTGGTGAGAGGCGTGGGGCGAGCGCGGGATCGCTGATCGGAAACCGCTCCCCCGGGCGAAGCAGCGGATAATAATCGAGGCCGCTCGACTGCATCGGATCGATCGCGGCCGAGAGCGCCGCCAATTGATCCTGCGAAAAATACGCGGCCAGCACCGCGCCACCGGCGTTCGATGCCCCCCCCGCGAGCCAGCGATCGCCCAGGCGATGGCTGTAGATGCCGAATTCCGGCGCAAAAACCGGGCGCTCGGATAACAGCTTGAGGGTGAGCGTCGAGCCAAGGGAGGAGACCCCATCACCGATCTCCGCCGCCCCGGTGGCAAGAAACGCCGCACAGCCATCCGTCGTGCCCGCAACGATGCGGGC
>JAJYXY010000047.1:1619-4205 GCA_021801465.1 Pseudomonadota bacterium | reverse complement strand
TTTTCAACAATCAGATGTATGGCACCATCCGCATGCATCAGGAGAAATTCTTCCCCGGCCGCGTCTCCGGCACCACGCTCACCAACCCCGATTTCGCGAAATTCATCGAGGCTTTCGGCGGCCATGGCGAAACCGTCACCACCACCGCGGAATTCGCCCCGGCGTTTCGCCGCGCCGTCGCCAGCGGTCGGCCAGCGGTGATCGAACTCGTCCAAGACCCCGAGCAGATCACCCCGCGCGCAACCATCGCCGAGCTTCGTGCGCTGCGCCCGGCACCGCCCGGCAGCGTCGCCGCGAAACGCAAACCGCCGGCGCGCGTGCTCCCCAAGCATGGGAAAACGCGATGATCCGCATCGGATTGGTCCTCGCATGCCTGCTTTCCGCGTTCGCGACGACGGCACGGGCGCAGCCGGCGCTGGTGATCTACGAAAACGATTACGCGCTGCACGACGTCACTTTCGCCAATGGCGAGCGGATCGCCGATCTTCGCCTGCATTACACCACCGTCGGCCTGCCGCTTCGCGATCGTGAGGGGCATGTCCTGAACGCGGTGTTGCTGCTGCATGGCACGACCGGCACCGGCAAGAATTTTCTTGCCCCGACGCTCGCCAACAATTTGTTCGGCCCCGATCAGCCGCTCGATACCCGCAAATATTTCGTGATCCTGCCCGACGGCATCGGCGCTGGCGGCTCGAGCAAGCCTTCCGACGGGCTGCACGCCCACTTCCCGCATTACGGCTACGTCGACCAGGTGGAGATGCAATACCGCCTGCTGACCGACGTCTTCGCCGTGCCCCATCTCCGCCTCGTGCTCGGCACCTCGATGGGCGGGATGCAGACTTGGCTCTGGGGCGAGCGCCATCCCGGTTTCATGGACGCGCTGGTGCCGATCGGCGCGATGCCGGCGGCGATCAGCGGCCGCAACATGCTCTGGCGCGAGATGGTGATCCGCGCCATCCGCGACGATCCCGGCTGGCTGGGCGGCGAATATGACCCGGCGAAGCCGCCGCGCCTTTGGTTGGAGACCGCGGCGCCGCTATTTGCGCTGATGACCGGCAACGCCGAGCGCCTGCAACAGGCGGCGCCGACGCGCGGCGATGCGATCGCCCTTTACAACCGTCTCGTTGCCGAGGGCTATAAATGGGATGCGAATAACATGCTTTATACCTGGGAAAGCTCGGCCGATTACGATCCGGCGCCCGATCTCGATAAAATCACCGCGCCGCTTCTTGCCATCAATTTTGCCGATGATCTCGTCAACCCGCCCGAACTCGACATCATGGCGCCGGCGATGAAACGCGTAAAGCATGGGCAATACGTGCTCATTCCGCGCGGCGCGACCTATGGCCATCAGACCCTGAACTACGCCGATATCTGGGGCCATCTGGTGGCCGAGTTTCTCGCCAAGAATTAGCCTTGTCGTGTCGTAAGAGCTTGCACAACTTTTCCCAGGAGCGGGAATGAGCGCGAGCGAAGACGGCCTCCGCGACTGGATGATCGCCAGCTTATGTGCGCTTGCTCGCCAATCCTGTTCCAGCCGCCCTTGCAGGCCAGAGCGCGCCGTTATCGCGCCTGTTGGATCGCCGAGAGAATCCAGGCCCCGCCCGGGGCGCGGAGGAAGGTCCAAAGCTCGGTCGCACTCACCCGTTCGCCCGGGCTGCCATCGACGACGCGACCGGAGGCGTCGAGCGTCACGTCGATCATCGAAAACTGCATCGCAACCGTCGCGTAATCCCGCCCATTCTCAGACCACGCCTCGGCGAGGTCGCCACGGTCGAGCCGCACGTCGCGCACCACGTTACGCACCCCCCGGCTGGTTTGCTCGGCGAGTTGCTCGGCGAAATAGCTCACCATTTCCGGGGTCGCGAGGCGGCGCAGCGCCGCGAGATCATGCGCGCTCCAGGCGGCTTGGATAGCGTATAAGGCTTGCTCGAAGGCCTGAAAATCGGCCGCGCCGATCGCCGGAGGTGGCCGCCCGCCGCCTGCCGGTGCCGTGCCCGGCGCGGGGGCGGCAACGAATGGCGCGCCGCCGGCGCCGCGTGGGCTCATGCCGGTTACGCGGCGGGCGAGGATGCGGACCAGCCAGACGATCAGCGCGATCTGGATGAGGAGGCCGATGATCCCCCCGAAACTGCCCATCCCCCAGAAAAATCCGTGCCCGAGCAGCATCCCGGCAAGCCCCGCGCCAATCAGGCCGCCGAACAGGCCCGAGAGGAACGACGGGCGCATCCCATTGCCGTATCCGCCCATCATGCCGCCACGGGGGGTGGTGGGGGCGGTCAGGCTGCGTTGCAGCGGCGCCGCATAGGGCGCGGTGTTGGTCGGCGGCGGCGCCGAATAGGTGCGGCTGCCGCGGCTGCCCATCGAAGACGAGTCACCCGCCCGCGCCAGCGCCGCGCCTGGTGCCGCGGCCATCGCGAGCGCCAGGAGAGCAGCCAAGAGCGGGATCAGACGGGGCATCGCACTCTCCTCGCGTTACGCACCCGCCAGCGTCAGGCCATCCACGCGGATCGTCGGCGCGTCGGTGCCGCGGCGAAAGACGAGATCGTTCGCCGGGGTGAGATGGGCGAACATCTCGATCAGGTT
>JAJYXY010000047.1:0-1609 GCA_021801465.1 Pseudomonadota bacterium | reverse complement strand
CGCCATGGCGGATCATGAAGCCGCTCGCGCCCCGGCTGTAATCGCCGGTGATGCCGTTGACGCCCATGCCGATCAGCTCGGTGACATAGACCCCTTCCGTGATATCGGCCATCAAGGCCGCCGGGCTCAGCGGTCCCGGCGCGAGATAGAGGTTGGTCGCGCTCGGCGAAGGCGGGCCGCCGGTTCCGCGCGCGGCACGGCCATTGGTGCGCAGGCCGAGCTGGCGGGCGCTGCGCAGATCGAGCAGAAATGCCCGCAAAACGCCGCCCTCGGCGAGCACCAGCGGCGCCGTGCGCTGGCCCTCGCCATCGAAGGGGCGCGAGCGCAGACCACGCCGGCGGAGCGGGTCGTCATGGATCGCGATGGTGGGGCCGAAGACCGGTTGATCCATCCGATCCTTGAGGAAGCTGGTGCCGCGCGCGATGCTCGCGCCATTGATCGCGGCGGCGAAATGCCCGACCAGGCTTGCGGCGACGCGCGGGTCATAAACCACCGGCAGACGCGCGGTCTTGGGCCGCACCGGGTTGAGCCGCGCGACCGCGCGTTCGCCCGCCCGCCGCCCGAGCACCGCCCCATCCTCGAGATCGCCGCCATGGACCGCCGAAGCGTAATCGTAATCGCGTTCCATCGCCGTTCCCTGCCCGGCGAGCGCGGTGACCGAGAGGCTGTGGCTGCTGCGCGCATAGTGCCCGAGAAAGCCCGCCGAGGTCGCGAGTGTGATCTCGCTCCGGCTCCAGCCGGCTTCGGCGCCCTCGGAATTCGTCACACCAGGGACGGCGAGCGCCGCCTCCTCGGCCGCCCCGGCGCGGGTGATTAGGGTCGCGGGGCTCGGCTCGTCGGGGTCGAGAAGATCGAGAAAACCGGCCTCCTGCGGCGTCGGTGGCGCCTCATCGAGGCCGGCGAAAGGGTCTTCCGGCACCACCCGCGCCATTGCGAGGGCGCGCGCGACCAGATCGGGGAAACCGGCGGGATCGGCGCTGCCGGCCGAGACGATGGCGGCGCGGCGGCCGACAAAGACGCGGAGACCGACATCGCGCGCCTCCGCCCGCTCGACATGCTCGGTCTCGCCGAGCCGCCGCGTGACCGCGAGCGAGGCCGAGGAGACCAGCACCGCATCGGCAGCATCAGCGCCGGCGGCGCGGGCCGCGGCAAGCAAATCGCCGAGCAGTTCGGGCCCGTTCATGCCGCGAGCCTCTCGGCGATGGCGGCAAGGCTCGGCACTTTGCCGGCCGGCCCGAGGGTAGCCAGCGTCGGCTTGGCGCGGAACAGGCGGGCTGCGACACGGCGGACATCATCGAGGGTGACCGCCTCGATCCGCGCGACGGTCTCGGCGACCGGGATCACGCGGCCGAAAACCTGCAACTGGCGGGCGAGATTTTCGCAGCGCGAGCCGGTGTTTTCGAGCGACATCAACAGCCCGGCTTTCACCTGGGCGCGGGCGCGGGCAAGCTCACGCGCGCCAACCTCGCTTTGCACTTTGCGCAATTCCTCGAGCGTCACCGGCAGCAATTCCTCTGCTTCCGCTTCGCCGGTGCCGGCATAGATGCCAAAGAGGCCGCCATCGGCATAGGGCGCGGCGAAGGAATAGATCGAATAGACGAGACCGCGC
>JAJYXY010000050.1 GCA_021801465.1 Pseudomonadota bacterium | reverse complement strand
GCCGCCTCTGCCGCCGCATGGCCGAGAAGCCGCGGATTGGCACGCGGCGCGGGGGCGGCGTCGGTCACAGCGAAAGCCCGAGCCGCGCCCGCACGGCCTCGACAATCCGCGCGGCGATGCGGGCTTCCTCGTCGTCGGCGGGGATCACGACGCAACGCTCGGGATCGGCATCGGCAATGGCGCGAAACCCGTCGCGCACGCGCGCGAAAAACGCGGCGCCGAGCCGCTCATAGCGATCCGCCCCGGCGCCGCGCGCGGCAAGCCTCGCCCGGCTCACCGCCGGCGCGAGATCGAGAACGAGCGTAAGATCGGGGCGCAGATCGATCACCCCGGCGAGCGTTGCGATCGCCTGCAGATCGCAGCCCTGGCCGTACCCCTGATAGGCGAGCGTCGAATCGGCGAAACGGTCGCAAACGACATGGGTTCCGGCGTCGCGCGCCGGCCGGATCACCTTCGCGACATGCTCGGCGCGGGCGGCGCCGTGGAGCAGCGTCTCAGCAAGCGGCGTCCAGGTGAGCGCGGGATCGAGCAGTAGGGCGCGCAGCCGCTCCGCTTCCGCCGTGCCGCCGGGCTCACGCGTCGCAAGAACAGGCAAGCCGGCCCGCGCGAAGGACGCGGCGAGCAGGCGCGCCTGGGTCGATTTTCCCGCCCCCTCGCCGCCTTCCAAGGTGATGAAAAAGCCGCGCGCCATGCCGGGCCCTGCTCAGCCGCCGGTCAGATAATGGGTCAACACCGCGAGCGCCCGGTTCGGGAGCGCGAGACGCGGCACGTCATCGGCGGCGTGGAGCGGGATTTCCATCGCCGGCACGCCCTGACCCGAAAGCGTGAGCTTGCCGACCACCGCCCCTTTCGCCACCGGTGCCGCGAGCGGCGCGGTATAGTGCGCGGTGAGCTTTGCTTTGTTTTGCCATTGCCGCGGCATCGTCACCACGACATCGCGCCCGGTGACGAGGGCGACCGAGGGCGCGGCGCCGAGCCAGACCGGGACGCGATCGACCGGGTCATTGGCGGCAAGCAGGGTCACGTCCTCGAACTCGCGGAACGCCCATTCCATCAGCCGCTCGGCTTCCTCGCCGCGCTGATGCGAGGTCTCCATGCCGTTTAGCACCAGGATCACCCGCCGCCCGGCGCGCTCGGTGCTGGCGACGACGCCATAGCCGCCGGCATCGGTGTGCCCGGTCTTGAGCCCGTCGGCGATGCCCTTCTGCACCAGCGGGTTGCGATTATATTGCTCTATATTATTGTATTTGAAAGTTTTTTCTGAATCATAATGGTAATATTCGGGGAAATTGCGGATCAAGGCGGCAGCCAGGGTCGCGATATCGCGGCAGGACATGACATGGCCGGGATCGGGCAGCCCGGTGCAATTCTTGAACACTGAACGGGTCAGGCCGATCTCCTTCGCGCGCTGGTTCATGAGATCGACGAATTGTTCCTCAGAGCCCGCGATCGCCTCGGCGAACACGATGCAGGCATCGTTCCCGGAATCGACGACGACGCCGCGGATCAGATCCTCGACGCGGACGCTGCCCGGGTAAGGCACGAACATCTTCGACCCGCCGGTGCGCCAGGCGCGCTCGCTCACCGGCAACATCTGATCGAGCTGCAAGCGTCCCGCTTTGAGCATGCCGTAGACGATGTAGATCGTCATTAGCTTGGTCATCGAGGACGGTACCATCGCGACGTCGGCGTCCTTGTCGAGCAGATCGGCGCCGGTGGTGTAATCGGTCGCGAAAGCCCAGCGCGCCGCGGTATCGACCGGGCCGAGCGGGGTCGTCGCCGGCGCCGTCGGGGTGGTGGCTGGCGCGGCGGGGGCTGGCGCCGCATGTTTGGGCTTTGGCGCCGCGGCAAGTGGGCCGGCGGCGGCACCAAAAGCGACGCTGGCCAACAACAAAAAGCGGCGGCTCACCATGGCGCGGGCTCCCGTTTTCAAGGCGTATCGATCACGATGACGGCGCCGGTGACGCCGGCCTGCAATACTTTCGCCAGCGCCTGATCGGCCTCCGCGACGGAGGCGAGCGGGCCAACGCGCACGATATCGCTTTCCTGCCCCTCGACCAACCGACGCTCGACCCGCGCCGGCAGGCCGACGAGCCTGGCCTGCTCGCGATAGGCGTATTCGGCGCTGCTGAACGTGCCACAGTCGATATAGAGGCGGCCGGGATCGGGCGGGCCCTGGCTCACGCTCGGCGGCAGATGCAGCGGCACCGCGAGCTTGCCGACCGCCAGCGGATCGACGCCAGAGCCGGCGGAGACGACGCGCGGGGCACCCCCCGATGATGACGGGGCGCCGTTCGGCGGCGGCAGATCGGTGGCCTCGACGGAATCGCGCGGCGCCGTTGCGACCTGGGCGTTGAGATGCCCGCCCATCTCCTCGGCCAGCGCCATGCTCTCGGCGGCATCGAGTTCGACCCGGATCTGGGCGACGCCCGAGGCCGGAAAACCCAGCAATTCCGCAACCTTAGGCGTCACGGAAAGCAGCCGCCCGGGATTCGCAGGCCCCCGGTCATTGATCCGCACCACCACTTGGCGACCGGTTTCGAGATCAGTCAGCCGCGCGATCGCCGGCAATTGCAGGGTTTGATGCGCAGCTGCCATGGCGCCAGGATCGTAGCGTTCGCCATCCGCGGTCAGGGCCGCGTGATAGGCGGGATCGACGCTGACAAGGCCGCTCGCCTGATAATGGAAACGTTCCTCGGGATAATACCAGACCCCGCCGGCCTGATAGGGCTTGCCGACGACATAGTGCGGGCTTTCGATCGGTGGCGCCGCGCCACCATGAAAAAGTCTCGCGAAAAAGCTTTTCAGCGCCGAGAGTCCGGAATTCCCGGACTGATCGGCGCCGGCCGGGCCACAGCCGGCAAGCAGCACCAACGCCACCAAAGCTGCGCGCTTCATCCCCTCACCTTTTCGCTCAACAACCCCACCACTAGCGCATAGAAATCCGATGCATTGTAGGATTTTATCACCTGGAAGTTGGATGAGACCAGAAAAGCTTCGCCGGCGGCGGGTAGCGTGAGGCGGGCGCTCGCGTCGGGATCGGCGAAATCGCCGCCGCGCGGGGCAACGCCGAGCGCTTGCCACTCGGAAAACCGCCGCGCGCCGGCATGCGCCGCATCGAGATCAGGCGGCAGGACCACCGCCTGGCCCCAGCCGGCGCCGTGCACCCAGCCATGGTCAGCGAGATAACGGGCGATCGAGGCCAGAACATCGGCGGTATCGGTCCAGATGTCGCACACGCCATCGCCATTGAAATCAACGCCATAGCGCCGATACGCGCTCGGCATGAATTGCGGCTGGCCCATCGCGCCGGCATAGCTGCCGGTGAGCCGCGACGGCGCCATGCCGCCCTCGATGATGCGCAAGGCGGCGATCAGCTCGCCGGTGAACAGCGCCGCCCGCCGCCCCTCCCAGGCCAACGTCGCAAGCGCCGGGATCGTCGGAAAATCACCCGTATAGGTGCCGTAATTCGATTCCAACCCCCAGATCGCGACGATCACCGAAGGCGGCACGCCATAGGCGGTCTCGACATCGCGGAGCAGCGCCCGATGCTGCGCCATCGCCGCCCGCCCGGCGGCAATGCGCGCCGGCGACAGCCGGCTCGCGGCATAGTGCGCCCAGGTTTGGGTGAATTCCGGCTGGCGGCGGTCGAGCGCGATCACCCGCGGGTCGGGGCTTACGCCGGCGAGCGCACGATCGAGCGTCGCGCGGCCAATGCCGGCGGCGATCGCTTTTGCGCGCAATTGCGCGAGAAAATGCGAAAAATTACCATCGGCGCGCGCCACCCGCGGCGTCACGGTGAGCGCCCAGGGCGAGGCCGCAAGCAAGAATCGGCGGGAAATCATGCCCCTTCCTCTGCCACAGCAGCGCCCGCTCCGCCATTCCCGCCAAGCCGCTTGGCAAGCAGGGCGGAAATGCGCGAAAGATGGGGGAATGTCAGAAAGCCGAGGGAACGTGCCATGGGTCTTACCGCTGATCTCTCCCGTTTCACCGCCGCGATCCGCCTCGAGCGCCTGCCGCCTGCCGTCGTCGCCCGCGCGCGCCTGCTCGTGCTCGATCTCATCGGCAACATCGTCCGCGCCCGGCATGACGCCGAAAGCACGCCGGCGCTGCTCGCCGCCAGCCGCGCGCTCGGGCTCGCCGCCGGCAATGCCGGGGTCTTCGGCGACTCGGCGCGCTACACGCCGGCGGGGGCTGCGCTGCTCAATGGCGCGCTCGGCCACTCGCTCGATTTTGACGACACGCACG
>JAJYXY010000025.1 GCA_021801465.1 Pseudomonadota bacterium | reverse complement strand
CTCTTGCTCAAGTGGTAACTCGAGCCCGGGAGGCTTGGCCGTTAGGGTCAGCAGCGAATCGCTGGCGCCTTAACGGTCACATGCGGATCCCGGGCGGCGATCCAACCCGACGGCGGCAAAGCAGGCGCTAAGCGCCAACTATGGCTCTCCGAGGGCTGGCTACTAGATCGCGGGTTCATGTGATCCCTGACAGAATGTTGACACAATCGCCCCAGGCCTCATGGCCTGGAACGAGGCACAAGCGCACGCTTACGGTTCGGCGCGCCTCTCCACCGCCGTTCTTACGCTTACTTCCTCTTTCCGGCAAGCAAAAAATGCCCATCTGCGCCGCATAGCCGCAATCGTCGCGGGCTTTGCGTTGAGCCGCCAACTGCGGCAATCTAACCATCGGTTTCGAATGGCAAGCGGAGAGCGAGAGCAATGACCAAATTCGGTTTGGCCCAACCCGTGCGGCGCGTCGAGGATCCGCGGCTTCTCAAAGGTAACGGCCGCTACACCGACGATATCACGCCACCCGGCACGCTGATCGGGGTGGTGCTGCGCAGTCCCCACGCTCATGCCACCATCGCGCGGATCGACGCCAGTGCCGCGCGCAAACTGCCGGGTGTCGTTGCCGTCTATACGCATGCCGACCTCGCCGAGGACGGCATCGGCACGCTCCCCTGCGCCGTACCGATCACCAATCGCGACGGCAGCCCGCGTTTCGACCCGCCCCATCCGGTGCTAGCCGACGGCACTGTGCGCCATGTCGGCGACCCGGTCGCCTTCATCGTCGCCGAGACCGCGCAAGCGGCGCGCGACGGCGCCGAGGCGGTCGAGGTCGAGTATGCCATTCTGCCCGCTATCACCGACCTTGCCCACGCGACAGAGGCGGGACAGCCGCTGGTGTGGGCGGGGGCTCAGCGCAATGTCTGTTTTGACTGGGAAACCGGCGACCGCGCCAAAACCGAGGCGCTTTTCGCCCAAGCCGCCCATGTCACCCGCCTTCAAATCGTCAACAACCGTGTCGTCGTCAACAGCATGGAGGCGCGCGCGGCACTCGCCGAATTCGACGCCGCCTCGGGGCGATGGACGCTCACCACCAACACCCAGGGCGGCTGGATGATCAAGCAGCTTCTCGCCGACGCCATTTTCAAGGTGGGCGCGGACAAATTCCGCATCATCACCCCCGATGTCGGCGGTGGTTTCGGCATGAAGCTTTTTCTCTATGCCGAGCATGCCCTCACCTGTTATGCCGCGCGCAAACTCGGCCGGCCGGTGAAATGGCGTTCCGAGCGGGGCGAGGCATTCCTTTCCGACACGCAGGGCCGCGCCAATGTCACGCTCGGGGAGATCGCGCTCGACGCCGATCACAAATTTCTTGCCCTCCGCACTAAGAACTATGCTGATATGGGGGCTTACCTTTCCACCTTCGCGCCGTTCATCCCGACGCTCGCGGGAACGAAAGTGCTTGCGAGCGTCTATGGGTTTCAGGCGATACACGCCAATGTCATCGGCGTTTTCACCAACACCGTGCCGGTCGATGCCTATCGCGGCGCCGGGCGCCCGGAGAGCAATTATCTCGTCGAGCGGCTGATCGATGCCGCGGCACGCGAACTGAAGCTCGATGCCGTCGCGTTGCGCAAGCACAATCTCGTCCAGCCTGCTTCCATGCCCTTCACCACGGCGATGGGGCAGACCTATGACAGCGGCGATTTCGCCCGCGTGATGGAGGCTGCACTCGGCAAGATCGATCACGCCGGCTTTCCCGCCCGCCGCGCGGACGCGCTCCGGCGCGGCAAGCTCCGCGGCCTCGGCATGGCCTATTATCTCGAAGCGACTGGCGGGGCACCGAGCGAGCGCGCCGAGATCCGCTTTGCCGAGGATGGCGGGGTCGATCTTTTCGTCGGCACCCAATCGACCGGCCAAGGCCATGAGACCGCCTATGTCATGCTGACCGCCAACCGCCTTGGCATCAACCCCGACAAGATCCGCGTCCGGCAGGGCGATACCGACGAAATCCCGACCGGTGGCGGCACTGGCGGCGCCCGCAGCCTCTATTCCGAGGGCCAGGCGATCCTCGCCACCGCCGCGACCATCATCGAAAAAGGCAAGGCCGCCGCTGCCGACATGCTGGAGGCGAGTGTTGCCGATATCGTCTTCGACGATGGCCAGTTCTCGATCGTCGGCACGGATCGCGGCGTCGATATCCTCGATCTCGCCCGCCGCCAGCGCGATATTCGCGCCGCCGGGCGCGAGGTGGAACTGCTCGATACCGCCGAGGTCGCGCGCATCGACAGCCACACTTTCCCCAATGGCTGCCACATGGCCGAAGTTGAGGTCGATCCCGAGACCGGGGTCGTGCGGGTCATGCGCTATGTCGTTTGCGATGATGTCGGCAAAGCGATCAATCCGATGATCGTGCGCGGTCAGGTGCATGGCGGCGTCGCCCAGGGAATCGGCCAGGCGCTTTTGGAAAACACCGTCTATGATCCGCAGTCGGGCCAGTTGCTGGCGGGCAGTTTCATGGATTATGCGGTCCCACGCGCTGATGATCTGCCCGATATCGAGGTCGATCTGATCGAGGTGCCGTGCGGCACCAATCCGCTCGGCGTCAAGGGTGCGGGTGAGGCGGGGGCGGTCGGCAGCCCGCCGGCGGTGATGAATGCGCTGCTCAACGCGCTCGCCGAGCGTGGCATCACCGCGATCGACATGCCAGCAACCCCCGAGCGCGTCTGGCGCGCCCTCGCCGAGACCCGCGCCGCCGCGTGAACAGAGGCCTCACGCGCAGGCCAGGCTCGCTTTAGATCGCGCCTTAGAATCCGTGAAAGGTCGCGACCTCGCCAAGCGGGGCGCGATCGGTCCGGAGTGCATTCGCCGGCGCTGCTTCGTCTTCGAAGCCGATGGCGATCGCCGCGAACAGCACGTGTTCTTCAGGGATGGGGATGAAACGGCGGACGATCCCGGGATAGCGCGACCAGCATTCCTGGGCGCAGCTTGTGAGCCCTTCCTCGATCAGCAGCAGCATCACGGTCTGCATCCACATGCCGAGATCGGCCCATTGCGGCGCCCCCATGAAGCGCGGCGTGTGGATGAAGAAGGCGGCCGGGGCGCCGAAAAACTGGTAATTCTGCCCAAGCCAGCAGAGCCGCGCGGCCTTTTCCGCCCGCGGGATGCCGAGCGCCGCGTAAAGCTGCTCGCCATTGGCGAAACGGCGGCTGCGATAGGGCTCGGGCAGGGGTGAAGGGTAGATCGCGTACTCCGGCTCGGGCTCGGCGGCGCCATAGCTTTCCGCCATCGCCTGCTTGAGGGCGGCGAGTGGCGCGCCGATGACCGCGGCAACGTGCCAGGGCTGGACATTGCCGCCAGAGGGCGCGCGCGTGGCGATCGCGATCACCCGCCGCAGAGTCTCGGGATCAACCGGTTTTGGCAAAAACCCGCGCACCGAGCGCCGGCGCAAAACCGCCTCTCTCACCTCCATTGCCGCCTCCTTCCCCCGCGCGCAAGGCACGCTGGCGGCGAAAGGCTAGCCGATCGGGCCTGGCTGACAAACCCCGCCTTTGGCCCGCCTTTGGCTCACGCGGCACGAATTTGCACGAGAAAGCGCGAAATATTACCGCGCAGCAATTCCGATTGCTCGCCGAGCATGCCCGCGGCGGAGAGAACCTGCGCTGCCGCGGAATCGGTTTCCGCCGCGCCTTGGCTCACACCGCCTATCGTCTCTGAGACGTCGGCGGTGCTGCGCGCGGCCTCGGCGATGTTGCGGGTGATCTCCTGGGTCGCGGCCGTCTGCTCCTCGGCGGCGGTGGCGACATTATTCGCGATCCCACTCATTTCGGTGATGGTTTCGCTGATCGTTGCGATGGCGCTGACGACGCTGGCGGTAACCTCGCGGACGGCGGTGATTTGCTGGGCGATGTCCTCAGTCGCGCGGGCGGTTTGCGTCGCCAGAGACTTCACCTCGCTCGCCACCACCGCGAAGCCCTTGCCAGCGTCGCCGGCACGCGCCGCCTCGATCGTCGCATTGAGCGCGAGCAGATTGGTCTGGCCGGCGATATCGGAAATCAGCGCGACCACGCTGCCGATTTTCTGCACCGCCTCCGAAAGCCCGCGCACCGCCTCGTCGGTCCGCTCCGCCTCGCTCCGCGCGCGGAGCGCAATCGTCGCAGACGCGCCGATATTGCGTGAGACCTCGTGGATCGAGGCGGCGAGTTCCTCGGCGGCGGCGGCGACGGTCTGGACATTGGCCGAGGATTGGGTGGCGCCGCTCGCGACCGCGA
>JAJYXY010000303.1 GCA_021801465.1 Pseudomonadota bacterium | reverse complement strand
AGGCGCTGCAATCGATGTATGGCTTCCGCATCGCGGTCGAGCCCGATGTCGCCTGGGCGGTGCCGAAGCTCACCCATGAATTCACCATCGAGGAGATGTCGGTTCCGATCCAAAACGGCCGCTGAGATGGCGAACGCCGTGGCACTTCTCCGCACCGAGGCGCTCTCGGTGCGCTTCGGCGGCGAGGTCGCGGTCGATCACGTCTCGGCGGCGTTTTATCCCGGCACACTGACCGCGATCGTCGGCCCGAACGGTGCCGGCAAGACGACATTCTTCAACCTGATCTCGGGTCAGATCCGGGCGAGCGCCGGCGAGGTCTGGCTCAAAGGTGAGCGCATCACCCGCCTCTCGGTCCCGCAGCGGGCGCGGCGCGGTCTCGGCCGCGCATTTCAGCTCACCAATCTGTTTCCGGGATTATCGGTTTTCGAGAATGTCCGCCTCGCGGTGCAGGCCGAGGCACGGCGTGATTTCCGCCTTCTCAGCCTCGCCTCCGACCATCACGATCTCAACGCGCGAAGCGCCGAACTGCTCGAAACCGTGGGTTTGAGCAAGCGCGCCAGCGCGCCGGCGAGCGCCCTCAGCCACGGCGATCAGCGCAAGCTCGAGGTCGCGCTTTTGCTCGCGGGGCAGCCGGACGTCTTCATGTTCGATGAGCCGACGGCGGGGATGAGCGTTGATGAAGTGCCGCCGGTGCTCGACCTCATCGCCGCCATCAAACGCGATCGCGAGAAGGCGATCTTGCTCGTCGAGCACAAGATGGATGTCATCCGCGCGCTCGCCGATCGGGTGATCGTTTTGCATCAGGGGCGCCTGGTCGCCGATGGCGTGCCAGAGGCGGTGATGGCGCTTGCGGTCGTGCAAGAGGCCTATCTCGGCAGCACGGGCAGCGAGGGCTGAGCGATGGCCGCGCCGGTGCCGCTTCTCGAACTCGCTGGCATGCACACGCATATCGGCCGCTATCATATTCTGCATGGCGTCGATCTCGCGGTTCCCGAGGGGTATGTCAGCGTGTTGCTGGGGCGAAACGGCGCCGGCAAAACCACGGCTCTGCGCACCATCATGGGGCTGTGGCGGGCCTCGCAAGGCGCGATCCGTTTTGCCGGGCGCGAGATCGCGGCGCTGCCGACGCCCGCCATCGCGCGCCTCGGCATCGCCTATGTGCCAGAGAGCATGGGCGTGTTCACGGCGCTCACGGTCGCCGAAAATTTTCGCCTCGCGGATTGGCGCGGCGATCCGGCTCCGGCGCGGCTCGAGGCGGTGATGGCGGCGTTTCCGGTGCTCGCCGAGAAATGGCGGGCGCGTGCCGGAACCTTGTCCGGGGGACAAAAGCAGATGCTCGCGATCGGGCGCGCGATGGCCGCCGAACACCGTTTGCTGATCATCGACGAACCGAGCAAGGGCCTCGCGCCGGTGATGGTTGCGCAACTCACCGAAGCGCTCGCCCGGCTCAAGGAAGGCCGCACCACCATCCTGCTGGTCGAGCAGAATTTCGCCATGGCGCGCGCGCTCGGCGATCATGTCGCGGTGATGGAGGATGGGCGCATCGTCCATCGCGGCGAAATGGCGACGCTCGCCGCCGATATTGCCTTGCAGACCCGACTTCTCGGCCTCAGCCTCGCGAGCCATCAATGACCCCGATCGCTCTCATCCCCCGTGAGTCTCTGCCCTATCTCGTGCTGCCGCTGCTTGTCCTTGTGGCGCTGTTGGGGATGAGTTTCTCCACCTGGCTCACCCTCACCGTCGCCGGCCTCGCCATGGGTTGCATGCTGTTTCTCGCCGCCATTGGCCTCACCTTGATTTTCGGCCTGATGGATGTGCTCAATTTCGCCCATGGCGGGTTCGTGACCCTTGGCGCCTTCATCGTTGTTGCCGTTCTCGGCACTGGATCGTTGGCGGGCTTGGGGATCGCGGCGGCGCTCGGCGTGGTGGCACTGGCGATCGCGCTGGCCGCGGGCGCGGGGGCCGGGGTGGGGCTGGTGTTCGAGCGCCTTCTCATTCGCCGCGTCGCCGGCGCCCCGCTCCGCCAAATTCTGATCACCGTCGGCGGTGGCATCATTTTGCAGCAACTCCTGATCATCGTGTTTGGCGCTGAGCCTTTGCCTTTGCCGCGACCGCTGGCGTTGCGCGGCAGTGTCATCATCGCCGGCGCCCCGCTCGAACGCTATCGGCTCATGGTCTGTGCGCTCGGCCTCGTCATTTATGCCGCAACCCATCTCGCCCTCAACCGCACGCGGCTCGGATTGCTGATCCGGGCAGCGGTGGAGAACCGCGAGATGGTGGAGGCGCTCGGGTTTCGCGCGAGCACGCTGTTTCGCCTGGTGTTTGCCGCCGGCACCGCGCTCGCCGCCGTGGGCGGCGTGATCTTCGCCCTCTATGCCGGGATGGTGACCGCCGATCTCGGCGGAGAAATCATCATCCTCGTTTTCATCGTCGTCATCATCGGCGGTCTCGGCTCGGTCAATGGCTGTTTTCTTGCCTCTCTCCTGCTTGGGCTCGCCAATAATTATGTCGGATTTCTTGCCCCCAAGCTCGCGCTCGGCACCGATATCGCGCTGATGCTGATCGTTCTGTTGTGGCGGCCGCGCGGTTTGCTGCCGATGGATGGCGCGTGATGCGGCTTCTCTCTGAGGATCGCCCCGGCCATTGGCTGCTTGCAGCCCTCCTTGTCGCACTCCTGCTCGTGCTCGCCTTCGCGCCGTTTCTGCTTCCCGGCACCAAGGCGCTCGCGGTGGCCGCGCGGATTCTGATCTTCATCGTGCTGGCGGCGAGCTATGATCTCCTGCTCGGCTATACAGGCATCGTCTCCTTCGCGCAGACGACGTTTTTTGGCCTCGGCGCCTATGGCGTCGCGATCGCCTTGAGCGGCGGCGGCGGCTGGCTTGCGCTCATTCTCGGGGCGGCGGCGGGGATTGCGGTTTCGGTCGGCTTGGCGCTGGCGATGGCGCTGCTCTCGCTCCGCGTGCGGGCGATTTTCTTCTCGATGATCACGCTCGCGCTGGCCCGCTTCGCGCAGGTGCTGGCGAGCGAGTGGCGCGGCCTCACCGGCGGCGAAGATGGCCTCACCTTCTCCGTCCCGCGCCTGATCGCGCCGGGGTTTCACCCTTTCGCGTCGCCCATCCTCGGCTTGCGCATCAGCGGCACGGTGATCGCCTATTATTTGATTTTCGCTGTCACGCTGGTCTCTTTTCTCGTGCTGCTTCGCATCGTCAATTCGCCGTTCGGGCGGGTTTTGCAAGCGATCAGAGAAAACCCGTTCCGCGCCGAGGCGCTCGGCTTTCGGACGATTTTCCATCGTGCGCTGGCGAGCGCGCTCGCCGCCGGGTTCGCAGCCCTGGCCGGGGCGATGCTGGCGATGCAGCTTCGTTATACCAATCCAGATACGACGCTTTCCTTTTCGCTGATGATCGATATTCTGCTGATGGTGGTGATCGGCGGCATGGGGACGCTCTATGGCGCGGCGATAGGGGCGACGGTGATGGTGCTCGCGCAATATTATCTGCAGCCGGGGCTTTCGCTGCTCGCGGCGGCGGCACGCGGGATTCCGCTCGCGCCGGCGCTGTTCGATCCCGAGCGCTGGCTGCTTTGGCTCGGGCTGATCTTCGTGCTGGTGGTCACGTTCTTTCCCGCCGGCATCGTGGGCAGCCTGCGCGCCCGGGCAAACGCCGCAGCGCACCCGCCGATCGCCTGACCTCGCGACATGATCCGAAGGAGACGACAATGTATCCGCAGCTGACCGAGCTTTTCATTGCCGGCGAATGGCGCGCGAGCGCCGATGGCCGACGCATCGCCGTTCTCAACCCGGCCACCGCCGAGCCGATCGGCGAGGTCGCCCATGCCGGGCGCGCCGATCTCGACGCGGCGCTGACCGCCGCCGAACAGGGTTTTGCCGTCTGGCGCCGCAAGAGCCCTTATGATCGCGCGAATGTTATGCGCAAGGCCGCCGCCTTGATGCGCGAACGCGCCGACACCATCGCCCCGATCATGACCATGGAGCAAGGCAAGCCGCTCGCCGAGGCACGCGGTGAGACGCTCCTCGCCGGCGATCTCATCGAATGGTTCGCAGAACAAGGAAGGCGGAGCTTCGGCCAGGTCATCCCCGGCCGCGCAGACGGGGTCTATCAGCTCACTTTCAAGGAGCCGGTGGGGCCGGTCGCCGCCTTCACGCCGTGGAACTTCCCGATCAATCAGGCGGTGCGGAAGATCTCGCTCGCGCTTGCCGCCGGCTGCTCGATCATCGTCAAGGGGCCGGAGGAAACCCCCGCTTCCTGCGCCGCGCTGATCCGCGCTTTCGCCGATGCCGG
>JAJYXY010000002.1 GCA_021801465.1 Pseudomonadota bacterium | reverse complement strand
AGGATGTCATCGCCCCGGTCGGTACTGCCGATGCCTACGATGCGATGCATCTTCTGGCGCTCGCCATTGCCAAAGCGGGATCGACCGAGGGGCCGGCGATCCAGGCCGCGCTCGAGGCGCTGCCCCCCTATGACGGGCTGATCAAGCGCTACGCGCCCGCCTTCACCGCCGCCGATCACGATGCCCTCGGCGCCGACGACTACATCATGGTGCATTTCGCCGAAAACAAGATCGTGCCGGTGGATTAAGCTGGATGTTGGCCACTTCGCTCGTCAGCGGGTTTGCGATCGGCGCCATGTATGGGCTGCTTGCGCTCGGCTATCATGTCACCTGGGTGGTGTCGCGGAGCGTCAATTTCGCGCAAGGCAGCGTGATGATGCTGGGCGCGGTGATCGCCTTCGCGCTGACGGTGACCGCGGGCTGGCCGATGCCGTTCGCGATCGCCGCGGCGCTGATCGGTTGCGCCGGGTTCGGCGTAATTTTGGAGCGCGTCGCAGTGCGGCCGTTTCGTGCCCGCGGCTCGGAATCCTGGCTGATGGCGACGGTCGCGGCCGGGATGCTGGTCGAGAACGCGGCGATGTTTCTGTTCGGCAAGGAGCCACGCGGCATGCCGTCGGCGCTGGCGCGCCATCCGCTGATGCTGTTCGGGGTCGGCGTGTTGCCGCTTCATATCGCAATCCTCGTGGTTGGGCTCGGCCTCGCCGGTATGTTCTTATGGGCAACGCGAGCAACCCCGTATGGCAAGGCTCTGCTCGCCGTGGTGCAAAACCCGCGCGCTGCCCAATTGATGGGCATCGATGCGGCGAAGGTGACGGTTTTTGCCTATGCGCTGTCCTCCGCTTTGGCGGGGCTCGCCGGCATTCTCATCGCCCCGCTCACCCAGGTTTCGGCCGACATGGGCTTCGTTTTCGGTATCAAGGGATTTGCCGCGGCCATTCTCGGCGGTCTCGATAACCCTTGGGGCGTCGTGCTCGCTGGGCTATTGCTCGGCCTCGCCGAGGCATCCGTCACCGCGTTCGCCGGCTCGGGGGCGACGGTGATGGCGAGTTTCGGGCTCGTCATTCTGGCGCTCTATCTCCGCCCGCACGGTCTTTTCGGCCGGGCGGAGACGCGCAAGGTCTGACATGCGCGTCGGGGGAAAATTATCTGTCGCGGCCGGCCTAGGGTTCGCCGCCCTGCTCGCGCTGTCGGCGGTATGGCTCGATGATTATCAGGCGCTGATCCTCGGCGAAGTCGGCATCGTCGTGATCATCGGCGTCGGCCTCAATGTCCTGATCGGGCTTTCGGGACAGATCTCGATCGGCCAGGTGGCGTTTCAGGCGATCGGCGCCTACGCCGTCGCCCTCGTCACCGCCAGAGCGCCGTCGCTGTTCTGGCCGGCGCTCGCACTCGGCGTTGCGCTCGCGGCGTTGTGCGGTTTTCTGCTTGCCTTGCCGGCGATGCGGCTCAAAGGGCCCTATCTCGCCATGATCACCATCGCTTTCGCATTCGTCGTCGAGCATGGCATCATCGTCGGCAAAGCCTTGACCGGCGGCGCGAACGGCATCGCCCTCGGCGCGGGCGTGCCACTCCCCTGGGGGGAAGCAGAGGTGCAGGCGCAGGCGGCGCTGATCGTGCTGGTCGCCGCCGCTAGCGTCCTTGCCTATGCTGCGCTCGCCCGGAGCCGGCTTGGTCTCGCGCTTGCCGCGGTTAGAGACAGCGAAACCGCAGCAAGCGCGATCGGGCTCAATCCGGTCGCGCTGAAATGCGTCGCGTTCGCCATTGCCGCGGGGCTCGCCGGGCTTGCCGGCGGGTTTTTCGCGCCGCTTGTCGGCTTCATCAATCCCGAGACGTTTCCGCTCTCGGCCTCCATTCTCGACGTTCTCGCGGTGATGCTGGGCGGCGTCGGCGCGGTCTCGGGGCCGGTTTTCGGCGCCGTCGTCGTCGTTTTGTTGCCGGAGATGCTAGCCGGGCTCGCGGAATATCGTCTGCTGCTCGTCGCGGGACTTTTGCTGATCGTGCTGCTGATCGCGCCCTCGGGCATCGCCGGAATCATCGCACGCCTTGGGCCAAAGCGCGGCGTGCGGGCAGCGCAGGCGGCGCCCATGCTCGATCTCGCCGCCTTTCTCTCGCTTGGCGCCGGGACGGCTCCGGGATTGATGGCCGAGACTCTCGTACTCGCCTTCGGCGGGATCCGTGCGGTTGACGGGTTTTCCGCACGCTTTCCGCCCGGTGCGATCACCGCTTTGATCGGCCCGAATGGGGCCGGCAAATCGACCGTGCTCAATCTGCTCTCCGGGTTCTACCGCGCCGATGCCGGACGAATTTTGCTCGCAGGCAAAGCCATTTCCCGCCTCGGTGCGCGCAAGCGGGCGCGGCGCGGGCTCGCGCGCGGGTTTCAAACCGCGTTGCTGTTCGATGGCTTGAGCGCGCTCGACAATGTACGGGTGGCGTTGCCGCGCACGCGCTGGCGCGGCGTCGCCCCGGCCGAGATCGCGCGCCGGCTGCTCGCTTGCGTCGGCTATGACGGTGACGCCGCGGCGCGCGCCGGCAGTCTCGGGCCGCGGGCGCGCCGGCAGGTCGAGATTGCCCGTGCGCTCGCGCTTCGCCCGCGCGTTCTCCTGCTCGATGAGCCCGCCGCCGGGCTGACAGCGGCCGAACGCGTGCCGCTCACCCGCCTGCTGCGCGACATTGCCGGGGCCGGGGTTGCGGTCGTTCTGGTCGAACATGATCTCGGGCTCGTCATGGGGCTTTCCGACCAGGTGGTGGTCTTGGATCAGGGGCGGGTGATCGCCGCCGGCCGGCCTGACGCGGTGCAAGCCGATGAGACGGTGCGGGCGGCCTATCTCGGCCGCAAGAAAACGACGCCGGCAGCGCCACGCGACGCGCCGGCGCGCCGGCGTCCGGTCATGCTCGACGTCGCCGGGCTGGCCGCCGGCTATGGCGGCGCGCCGGTGGTGGAGGATATTTCCTTCACCGTCGCCGCCGGTGAAACGCTTGCTGTTCTCGGTGCGAACGGCGCCGGCAAATCGACCCTGCTTGCCACCATCGTCGGTTTGTTGCCGCCGCTTGCGGGTTCGGTCGCGTTCGAGGGCGCCACGGTGACCGGGCTTTCGGCCGCCGCCCTCGCCGCGCGCGGGCTGGTTCTCGTGCCCGAAGGGCGGCAGGTGTTTCCCGAACTTTCGGTGCGCGACAATCTCCGTCTCGGCGCTTTCGCCCGCCGCGCCTGGCCGGATGACGACGAGCTGGGCGCGGTTTTTGCCCGCTTCCCGCGTCTTGCTGAGCGCGCCCGCCAACGCGCTGGGCTGCTCTCCGGCGGCGAGCAGCAGATGCTCGCGATCGCCCGCGGCCTGCTTGCCCGTCCACGCCTGCTCATGCTCGACGAACCCTCGCTCGGCCTTGCGCCGCTGGTCGCCGAACGGCTGTTCGCCGATCTCGCCACCCTTGCCAGCGAGGGGCTGACCATGGTCGTTGTCGATCAGATGGCGACGCTGGCGCTCGGCATTGCTGACCGTGCCATCGTCATCGAGAACGGCCGGATCACCCGCGCCGGCAAGGCTGCCGACCTCGCGGACGATCGCGATCTCGCCGCCGCTTATCTCGGGGGCGCTGCAGCGGGCCGGCTGGCTTCATCCGCCATCTGACCGAAGGAGGTGTTGCGCAATGACTTTGTTGCAGGTACCGGTTCTCGATATCACGCCGCTCCGCGGCGGTGATGTCGCGGCGCGCCGGCGCCTTGCCGCCGAAATCGACCGCGCCTGCCGTGACATCGGCTTTCTCGTCATCTCAGGCCATGGCGTCTCAGAGACCATGCTTGCCGAGGTCGCCTCTGTTTCGCGCGCTTTCTTCGCCCTCGATGAGAGCGAAAAACAGCGGGTCGCGCGGCCAGGGATGGATATCGCGCGCGGCTATATCGGGCTTGGTGCGGAAAGTGTCGCGCGCAGCCAAGGGGTTCTCGACGCGCCGGGCGATCTCAATGAATCGCTGATGATCGGCCCGGTTGATGTTCCCGATGCCCCCTATTATCACGCCCCCATGGCGGGGCGGCATTTTTATCCCAATCTCTGGCCGGTACGGCCGGCAGCGCTCCGCCCGTGTTATGAGCGCTGCTTTCGCGATCTCTCGCATCTGGCCGCGATGATCATGCGCGGCTTCGCCCTGGCGCTTGATCTCGACGAGAGGTTTTTCGACCCACTCATCGATCGCCATATCAGCCGGCTGCGCGTGCGCCGCTATCCGGCGCAGCCCGAACCGCCGGCGCCGGGGCAATTGCGGGTCGGCGCCCATAGCGATTACGGCAGCCTCACCATTCTCCGCACCGAAGACGCGCCGGGCGGATTGCAGGTGATCAACCGTG
>JAJYXY010000111.1:3605-4350 GCA_021801465.1 Pseudomonadota bacterium | reverse complement strand
CGGCGGCGAGTGGGGCGGATCGGTGCTGCTGGCGATGGAGTGGACACGCACCAACGCCCATCGCGGTTTCGCCGCCTCCTGGCCGCAGCTCGGCGTGCCGGCCGGGCTTTTTCTCGCCAATCTCGCGGTGCTGGTGTTCAGCGCCCTCTCGGGCGACCAGTTCTTGACCTGGGGCTGGCGGGTGCCGTTCCTGCTCAGCATCCTCCTCGTCGGGCTCGGGCTCTGGATCCGGCTCGGCATCCTGGAAACCCCGATCTTCCGCCGCCTGATCGAGGAAAACCGGATCGAGCGCGCGCCGATGCTCGAGGTTCTGCGCCGTCATCCCAAGGAAATCCTGCTCAGCGCCTTTGCTCGCATGGCCGAAAACGCGCCGTTTTACGTCTTCACCGCCTTCGTTTTCTCCTATGGAGTCACAACACTCAAGGTCTCGCGCGATCTCCTGCTGTTCTCGATGCTGGCCGGCTCGTTGATTTCGCTCGTCACCGTGCCGCTCTCGGGCCACCTCTCCGATCGTTTCGGCCGGCGGCGGGTCTATATCCTCGGCGCGGTGCTGACCGGGCTTTATGGCTTCCTCTATTTCGCGATGCTCGATACCGTGGTGCCGTTCTGGATTTTCGTCGCCATCGTCGTCTCCCTGATCCCGCATGACATCATGTACGGGCCGCAAGCGGCGCTGATCGCAGAGAGTTTCACCGGCCGGTTGCGCTATAGCGGCGCGTCGCTCGGCTATCAGCTCGCCTCGATC
>JAJYXY010000111.1:0-3595 GCA_021801465.1 Pseudomonadota bacterium | reverse complement strand
CGGCCCGGCCCCGCTGATCGCGACCGCGCTCTTTGCCTCCTACCATTCAGGCTACGCGATCGCCTGGTACATCTTCATCTGCGGCGTGATCTCGGTGGTCGCGACGCTGATGCTCAAGGATTACACCAACAAGGATATCTCTGCTGAGTATCAGCACTGAGGGGAAGAAAACACTTCTTTTTCTGAAGAAAAAGAAGCAAAAAGACTTTTGTCTGGCTGGCAGCGCCGGTGGCGCTGCCCGCGTTAGCGGGCCTATGGCGGGCCGGCGGCAGCGAGGATGCGCTCCGCGAGCTTGAGGTGCGGGCGGTCGATCATCTTGCCGTCCAGCGCAAAAGTGCCGGCGCCGTGATGCGCGGCAAAACCGGCGACCACCGCCTTCGCCCAGGCGATGCGGGCAGCAGACGGGGTGAAGGCAGCCTCGGTCGCGGCGATCTGGCCGGGATGGATGAGAATCTTGCCGGCAAACCCATCCTCCGCCGCCCGCGCCAGCTCGCGCGCAAGCCCCGCGGAGTCGCGCGGATCAGGGAAAGGCGTATCGAGTGCATGCACCCCCAAGGCACCGGCGGCGATCAACATGCGCCCGCGCGCCTGCACGAGCGGCGCCCGCAGGCTTCCCTCCTCGTCACGCGGCGATATACCGAGATCGGCGGAGAGATCCTCGGCAGCGAAACAAAACGCGAGAACGCGCGCCGGCAAGGGGCCATAATCGTCGAGCCGGCGCACTGAGGCAGCGGTCTCCGTGACCAGCGCGAGCACCGCAAGGCTGCCAACCGCGAGCCCGGCGCTGGTCTCGAGACTTTCGAGATGATGATCGAGGGCAACGAGATCCTCGGGCCCGGTGCATTTCGGCAGCATGACCCCGGCCGGCCGGCCCGGGACGACCGCCGCGAGATCGGCGAGATACCACTCGCTATCGCGCGGGTTGACGCGTACGAAAGTGCCGGGCCGGTCGAGCCCTTTGAGGACGGCGGCCACGCTCTGGCGCGCGAGGCTCTTGTTCGCCGGCATGACCGCGTCCTCGAGATCGAGAATGACGGCATCGGCCTCACTGGCTAGCGCCTTTTCCACTTTCCGCGGCTGATCGCCGGGGGCAAAAAGCGGCGTGCGCAGGCGGGCGGGCGCGCGAACTGGCGCCATGGTTACCCCTCCTCCGCGAGCACAGGCCGCCGGCGCATGAGCGCCGCGCGTTCGCAAACCGCGACGATCTTGCCGTCTTGGTTGAACGCCTCATGGCGAAAGGTCACGATCCCGGCATCGGGCCGCGAAGCCGAGGCGCGCGCCGAAAGCACTGTGGTTTGTACGCGGATCGTGTCGCCGGCGAAGACCGGGGCGGGAAACCGTGTGTCGCGCATGCCGAGATTGGCGATTGTGGTGCCCTGCGTCGAATTATGCACGCTCATGCCGATCATCAGGCCGAGCGTGAGCAGCGAATTGACCAGCGGGCGACCAAATTCCGTCGTCGCCGCGAAATGCGCATCGAGATGAAGCTTTTGCACATTCATCGTCATGCCGCAGAAAAGCACATTGTCGGACTCGGTGATGGTGCGGGTCCATTCCGCATCGATCACCCTTCCCTCATGCAATTCCTCGAAATAAAGCCCTGCCATCGGTCACTCTTTCCCCAGCGATTGCCCCAGATCAGGGCATTAATCTTGCGCCACCCCGCGCAATATGCAAATGACCTGCGGGAGCTAAAAAACGGGGGCGTCTTCGCGTGGCCGAAATCATTCTGGAAACGAAGGGGCTGGTGCGCGAGTTCCGCGGTTTCATCGCGGTCGCCGGTGTTGATCTCGCGGTGCGTGAGGGCACCATCCATGCGCTGATTGGCCCCAACGGCGCGGGCAAAACGACCTGTTTCAACCTTTTGACGAAATTCCTCGCTCCGACACGCGGCCATATTCACTTTGCCGGGCGAGATATTACGCGCTACTCGCCGGCGGCGGTGGCGCGGCTTGGCCTTGTGCGCAGCTTTCAAATTTCGGCGGTGTTTCCGCATCTCTCGGCCTTGGTCAATGTTCGCCTCGCACTTCAGCGCGCCCGCGGCAACTCCTATGATTTTTGGCGCACCGAGCGGGTTTTGCATCGCTTCGACGGCCGCGCGCGGGCGCTGCTCGAAGATGTCGGCCTCGCCGAATTCGCCGAAACCGAGGCAGCGCTTCTGCCCTATGGCCGCAAGCGGGCTTTGGAAATCGCGACCACGTTGGCGCTCGATCCCAAAATGATGCTGCTCGATGAGCCGACGGCGGGCATGACCCATGACGATGTCGAACGGATCGTCGCCCTGATCCGAAGGGTGCGCGCGGGGCGGACCATCCTCATGGTCGAGCATAATCTTTCAGTGGTAGAGGGTCTTTGCGATACCATCACGGTTCTGACGCGCGGGCGGGTGGTGGCCGAAGGCGATTACGCCACCGTCTCGCAAAACCCCGACGTGATGTCCGCCTATCTTGGCACCAACGAGACCGAGGCCGGTCATGCTTGACGCTACCATGCTCGAGGTCAGCGGTCTCAACGCCTGGTATGGCGAAAGCCACGTTTTGCACGGCATCGATTTTTCGGTGCGCGAGGGCGAAGTGGTCACGTTGCTTGGCCGCAACGGCGCCGGCAAGACGACGACGATGAAGGCGATCATGGGGTTGGTGCCGCGGCGCGCCGGCAGTGTCCGCTTTCGCGGCGAGGAGATGGTTGAGCTGCGCCCCGACCTCATCGCCCGCCGCGGCATCGCGATCTGTCCCGAGGAGCGCGGCATCTTCGCCTCGCTCAACGTTACCGAAAATCTTCTCTTGCCGCCGGTGATCGCGCCCGGCGGGCTGGACGCCGAAACGATCTACACCTTGTTCCCCAATCTGCGCGAGCGCGCCTCGAGCCAGGGGACCAAGCTCTCTGGCGGTGAGCAACAGATGCTGGCGATCGCGCGCATTCTTCGCACCGGCGCGCGCCTGTTGCTGCTCGATGAACCGACCGAGGGGCTGGCGCCGGTGATCGTGCAACAGATCGGCCGCACCATTCGCGAGATCAAGAAACGTGGCTTCACCGTTCTGCTCGTCGAGCAAAATTTCCGCTTCGCGGCAACGGTTGCCGATCGCCACTATGTCGTCGAACATGGCCGCGTGATCGACATGATCGAAAATGATCAGCTCGATGCAAACATGAGCAAACTTCACGATTATCTCGGTGTCTAGGGTGATCGGCGGGGTCGCGTCGCCGCCCCGCCTACGCGTCAGACAAGTAACCTCAGGGAGCACGCAAGATGATTTTGACACGACGTGGATTACTCGGCACCGCCGCCGCGACCTCGCTTGCGCCGCTTGCCCGCGTCCGCGCGGCTGAGGCGCCGATCAAGATCGGCGTGCTCGGCGACATGTCGGGGATGTATCGTGATCTTTCCGGTCCGGTCTCAGTTGCCTGTGCGAAACAGGCAATCGCTGACTTTGGCGCGAGCGCCAAGGGCATTCCGGTCGAGGTGGTGGCCGGCGATCATCAGAATAAGCCCGATATCGGCGCCGGCATCGCCGGACAGTGGTTCGATCGCGATGGCGTCGATCTCATCGTCGATGTGCCCAATTCGGCCGTCGCGCTTGCGGTTTCCAATGTT
>JAJYXY010000104.1 GCA_021801465.1 Pseudomonadota bacterium | reverse complement strand
ATCGGTGATCAATGCGACGGCTTCGGGATAATTGAGCCGGACCCCGCGTTCAAGGCGCCGTCGCGCCACCATCGCCGCCATGGCGACCAAAAGCTTATCCTTTTCGCGCGGCGTCAGATTCATGGCACGCTTCCCCTCATTCCCGTCGCCTCAGCCTTGCCACACGCGGGGCATCCTCCGGCGATCGCGCAAAACATGCAAGCCCGCGATCACCGCCCGCCGCAGCCCACGCGTGTCTGGCGCGAGAATACGGGCGATGAGAAGATCGGGCAAAACCAGGCTGACCCCGGCCTCGACCCCGGCCAGGGCGTCGCGCAGCGCCTCGCGGCGCGCACCCGCCGCGGCGGCGGCATAAACCAGCAGCGCCGTCGCGCCGGCGCCTGCGCCGGTTGCGCGGCCGGCAAGGCGCGCCACGATATCGCCATTCAATCGGGTCATTTCCTGAAGCTGCAAGCGCCCATTGCGAAATAGCCGGAAGCGATCACGAAGATCGCCGGCGTGAAGCCGCTCGCCCATCGCCGCGCGGCCGAACACCAGCATCTCGACGCCGAGAAACACCGCGCCCGCGGCGAGGGTAACGTCGGTTTGGCGCGTGAGCGCGCACGCGTTGAAAAGAATGCTCTCCTGCGGCAGCCATTCCACATGGGCGCCAGGCGCGAGCGTGATCGTGGTTGAGACGCGCGCCGGATCGTCACGGGCGAGCGCGCGATAAAACCGTTCTGCCGCCGGCGACGCCAGGATCGCGCGGGTGTTTTCGCCGAGCGCGATCTCGGTTTCCAGATGATCGCCGCCGGCAACCCCGCCCGAGACATTGAGCAGCAGCGCTTCCGGCCATGTCGCGCTCTCCGGGCGGGGAAAGCGCGCTTTGAGGCAGCCGCGCTGATAGAGTTCGGCAAGCACGCTTCTCTCTTCCCGCCTGCGAAACGCGATCCTGAGCGCCCCGTCGGCCCGCTGGGAGCGGGGTCTCGTCTCGTCATACGGAAAGGCGGCGGCGGACATCGGCGTGGTCAAGCTCCTCGGCACGACCCGCCAGCACGATCGCGCCGCGTTCCATCACGGCGATGCTTTGCGCGAGATCACGGGCGAAATCGAAATATTGCTCGACCAACAGAATGGCCATTTCGCCGCGCCCGCGCAACAGGCTGATGACACGACCGATATCCTTGATGATACTGGGCTGAATGCCCTCGGTCGGCTCATCGAGCACCAAAAGACGGGGCCTCGTTACCAAAGCGCGGGCGATCGCGAGCTGCTGCTGCTGGCCGCCGGAAAGATCGCCACCACGCCGCCGCAGCATGGTTTTCAAGATGGGGAAGAGGTCGAAAATCTCGTCGGCGATGCGCCGCTCGCGGCGTGGCAGAACCGCCAATCCGGTCTCGAGATTTTCCTTGACCGTCAATAGCGGGAAAATATCACGCCCCTGCGGCACATAGGCCATGCCGCGCCGCGCCCGCTCATAGGGGGCGAGGCGATGGATCTCCGCGCCCTCCCAGCGGATGGTGCCGCGCGTGATCGCGTGCGCCCCAACCACCGCGCGCAAAAGGCTCGTCTTGCCGACGCCGTTGCGGCCGAGCACAGAGGTTACTTCCCCCAACGCGGCCCGCAACGATACCCCACGCAGCGCCACCGCCGCGCCGTAATACAAATCCACATCGGTGATTTCGAGCATGATCGCTATCGTTCCTCAACGTCCGAGATAGACTTCGATCACCTTTGGATCGTTGCTGACATGATCGATGCTGCCTTCAGAGAGCACCGAACCCTCGTGCAGAACCGTCACCTTGACATCGAGGGCGCGCACGAAATCCATGTCGTGCTCGACGACGACAACGCTCTTGCTGCGGTTGATCTCGCGCAGCAGCCGCGCGGTTTCGGCGGTTTCGGCATCCGTCATGCCGGCAACGGGCTCATCGACGAGTAGGAGATCAGGCTCCTGCGCCAGCAACATGCCGATTTCGAGCCATTGCTTCTGGCCGTGGGAGAGATCGCCGGCGCGGCGATGGCGGTGTTCGGTGAGGCGAATGGTATCGAGAAGTGCCGCGATGCGATCGCGCTCGGCGGCCGTTTCACGGGCGAAAAGGGCGCGTCGTGGTGTCCGGTTGCCGGCAAGCGCGAGCAGCAGATTGTCATAAACGCTGTGCGGCTCAAAGACCGTCGGCTTCTGGAATTTCCGCCCGATGCCGAGTGCGGCGATCGCCGGCTCGTCGAGATGGGTGAGATCGGTGTCGGCGCGGAAAACGACCTCACCCGAATCAGGGCGGGTCTTGCCGGTGATGACATCCATCATCGTCGTCTTGCCGGCGCCGTTGGGGCCGATCACGGCGCGCATCTCGCCCGGCGCCAGAACCAGGGAGAGATTGTTGAGCGCGCGAAACCCGTCAAAGCTGACGCTGACGCCATTGAGATAAAGGAGAGTGTCGGAGGCTTCCCCAATGCGGCCGCTCATGCCGGGCGTTCCTTGGCGGCGGGAATTTCGGATGCGGTGACGGCGGGTTTGCGGGCAAAGATCCGGATCAGGCCTTGCGGCAGGAAGAGGGTCGTCAGAATGAACAGGGCGCCGAGCGCATAGAGCCAAACATCCGGCAATGCGCTGGTGAAATAGGTCTTCCCGAGATTGACGAGAACAGCGCCGAGCATCGCCCCGGCCAATGTGCCGCGCCCGCCGACCGCAACCCAGATCACCGCCTCGATCGAATTGGCGGGCGAGAATTCGCCAGGGTTAATGATCCCAACCTGAGGCACGTAAAGCGCGCCGCCGATGCCGGCGATCATCGCCGAGAGAACGAAGACGAAGAGTTTGTAGGATTCCGGCCGGTAGCCGAGAAAGCGGGTGCGGCTTTCAGCATCGCGAACGGCGATCAGGATTTTACCGAGCCTGGAGGTGACGACAAAACGCGCGCAGAGAAAGGCAATCGAGAGAAAAAGCGCGGTCGCGAGCAAAAGTCCGTCCCGCGTGCCGTCGGCGTGCAGCGGCAACCCGATGATATCCTTGAAATCCGTCAGGCCATTATTGCCGCCGAACCCCATATTGTTGCGGAAAAACGCGAGCATGAGCGCGAAGGTCAGCGCTTGGGTGATGATCGAGAGATAAACACCCGAGACGCGCGAGCGAAACGCGAGAAACCCGAACACCAGCGCAAGGGCACCGGGGACAAGCACCGCCATGAGCGCTGCGAAGGCAAAATGGTGAAAGCCGTACCAATACCACGGAAGTTCCGTCCAGTTCAGGAACACCATGAAATCGGGTAGTGTCGCGTTGCCGTAAACCCCGCGGGTGCCGATCTCGCGCATCAGATACATACCCATCGCGTAGCCGCCGAGGGCGAAAAACGCGGCATGGCCGAGGCTCAAAATGCCGACATAGCCCCAAACGAGATCGAGCGCTAAGGCGAGGATCGCATAAGCGAGATATTTTCCCGCGAGCGAGACGACGAAGATCGACACATGCCAGGGCGAGGACGCCGCCAGCGCGACATTGCCGAGAACCAGAAGGCTGGCGCCGCCGAGCACGAACGCAGGTGGGGCGAAGGTTGCGAATGACGGGCGCATCATGCCTCCGCCGCCCGGCCCTTGAGGGGGAACAAGCCGCGCGGGCGCCTTTGAATGAAGAGGATGACGAGCACCAGAACGGCGATCTTGCCGAGCACGGCGCCGGCGAAAGGCTCAAGAAACTTGTTGACGATACCAAGCAGCAAGGCACCGAGAGCAGTTCCCCAGAGATTGCCAACGCCGCCGAACACCACCACCATGAAACTGTCGATGATGTAACCCTGGCCGAGATTGGGGCTGACATTGTCGATCTGGGTCAAGGCCACCCCGGCCATGCCGGCAACGCCAGAGCCAAGCCCGAAGGTGAGCGCGTCGATCCATGGCGTGCGAATGCCCATCGCCGCGGCCATCGCCCGGTTCTGTGTCACCGCGCGCATCTTGAGGCCGAGCGAGGTATAGCGCAGCAGCGCCATCAAAGCGGTGAACACGGCGAAAGCAAAAATGATGATCGTCAGGCGATTGAGGGTGATGGTAAGCCCACCGAGCGGCACCGCCCCACTCATCCAGGAAGGGGTTCCGACTTCGCGGTTGGTCGGGCCGAACAAGGAGCGCACCGCTTGCTGGAGAACGAGGCTCAAGCCCCAGGTCGCGAGCAAAGTCTCCAAAGGCCGGCCATAGAGAAACCGGATCAGCGTACGCTCGATCGCAATGCCGATGGCGCCCGCGACGAGGAAGGCAAGCGGCACCGCGATCACTACGCTTGCGCCAAAAAGGCTTGGCATGTTGGCGCGGATGACGGCTTGGACGACGAAGGTCACATAAGCGCCGATCATCACCATTTCGCCATGCGCCATGTTGATCACGCCCATG
>JAJYXY010000093.1 GCA_021801465.1 Pseudomonadota bacterium | reverse complement strand
CGCATGGCGCAGCCCGCTGCCGCCGTAGCGTCGGTCTGCCCTCGAGCAAGTGAACCGAAACAGCCCTCGATATCACTCGACGGCACTCACCCGCGACCTTGAGAGAGAGGTCAGACCGAGAGGTTGAGGAGCGAGCCGCGCGGCAAAATTTGCCCAGGCTGCGCCGAAGGGAGCGAGAATGGCTGCCCGGAGGTGCTTGGCGTCATCTGTGGCGCGGCCTGCTGGCCAGAACTCGACTGGCCGTTGATCATGGTGTTGGTCAGATCCCGCACGGGCAGTATGGCGCCGGGGCGGAGATTCTGCTGAATACCGGATGCGACCGAAAAGGCCGACAGGGAAGCGTTGTTCAACATGGTGAGAACGGTGCCATACATAGGTTAATGTATAGTTAATGCGCTTTTTTGCGACAAGAGATTTTTATTTGAGACCGTTCACATACGCGTGATCGCATGCCAATCCTGCGCGCAACCGGTCAGCGATTTGGCAAACCAGCATCACGCGGGCATCGCCGCCCGCTCAACTGCATTTCGACCACCCACAATGAAAGCAGGAGAGGCACCCGGCTTCCTTGACCAGACCCGGCTGGCTGCATTTCGGACAAACCGGGCCGACCAGCCCATGCGCCCTTCCCTCGCGCAGTCCCCCCTCTTGGACAGACAGCGCCTCGCTCGGCGACGGGAGTTCGAGAAACCCGATCGCGCGCATATGCCGCTCAATGACATCGCCGATCGCCGCGACCAGCGAGGGCACATAGCGGCCATTATGCCAATGCCCGCCGCGCGGGTCGAAAACCTGTTTCAATTCCTCAGCAACGAACCCGACCTCGCCACCACGGCGGAACACCGCGCTGATCATCCGCGTCAGTGCCACCACCCAGGCGTAATGCTCGAGATTTTTCGAGTTGACGAACACCTCGAACGGCCGCCGCCGCCCCTCATGCTCGATGTCATTGATGGTGACGTAGAGCGCATGCTCGCTGTCGGGCCAACGCAGCTTGTAGGTCACACCGGTGAGTTTTTCTGCGCGCAGCAAAAGCTCCGGCCCGGCCTCGGGGCTTGCGGCGGTGTCGGCCGTGGGCTTAACTTCAAGCACCGAGCCGGTGATCGCGTTCGGGCGATAGGTGGTGCAGCCCTTGCAGCCGGAGCGATAGGCGTCGCGATAGACTTCCTGAAAATCGGCGAAAGAAATATCCTCAGGAACATTGACGGTTTTCGAAATCGCGCTATCGACATGGCGCTGCACCGCCGCCTGCATGCGTACATGCTCGGCTGGCGTCAGATCTTGCGCCGTGACAAAATGCGCCGGCAGCGGCGCTTCGGGGCCGAACATGTCGTGATAGAGCCGGAGGGCGTGATCCGAAACCTCCTCTTCGCGCACCGAGCCATCGGGTTCGCGCACCTTTCGCGTGTAGCTAAGGGCGAATACCGGCTCAATGCCGCTCGAGATATTATCGGCAAGGAGCGAAATCGTGCCCGTCGGTGCAATCGATGTCAGCAGCGCGTTTCGGATGCCGTTTTCGGCGATCAGTGCACGCACATCCTCATCAAGCGCGCGCACGCTCTCGCCCGCGAGATAGGCATCGCGATCAAAGAGCGGAAACGCGCCCTTTTCCGCGGCAAGATGGGCCGAGGTGAGATAGGCGGCGCGGTTGACGCGGCGCGCCCAATCACCGGCGACCGCTGCCGCGGCCGGTGAGCCATAGCGCTCGCCGCACATCATCAGCGCATCAGCAAGACCGGTGACGCCAAGCCCGATGCGCCGCTTGGTCATCGCCTCGTGGCGCTGCGCCTCGAGCGGAAAGCCCGACACATCGATGGTGTTGTCCATCATCCTGACCGCCACCGCGACCAATTCGTCAAGCAGCGCGGTGTCGAGCCGCGCGCGCGCCGTGAAGGGCTCGCAAATCAGCCGCGCGAGATTGATCGAGCCAAGCAGGCACGCGCCATAAGGCGGCAGCGGCTGTTCAGCGCACGGGTTGGTCGCGTGGATGGTTTCGCAATAGGCGAGATTATTGCGGGCATTGATGCGATCGATGAACAAAACGCCTGGCTCGGCATAATCATAGGTCGCGCGGGTGATGCTGTCCCAAAGCGCGCGAGCGCGCACGCTGCGATAGGTCTTTCCCTCGAAGCGGAGCGGCCAATCGGCGTCGGCGTCGATTGCCGCCATGAAATCATCGGTGACCAGCACGGAGAGATTGAAATTGCGCAGCCGCCCGGGCTCTCGCTTGGCGGCGATGAACGCCTCGATATCGGGATGATCGCAACGCAATGTCGCCATCATCGCGCCGCGCCGGGCGCCAGCCGACATGATGGTGCGGCACATCGCATCCCACACATCCATGAACGAGAGCGGGCCCGAGGCGTCGGCGCCGACCCCCTTGACCACCGCCCCCTTGGGCCGGAGCGTCGAGAAATCATAGCCAATGCCGCCGCCCTGCTGCATGGTGAGCGCGGCTTCGCGCAAATGCCCGAAAATCCCGCCGAGATCGTCCGGGATGTCGCCCATGACGAAGCAGTTGAACAGAGTGACGCGCCGGCCGCTTCCCGCGCCCGAGAGAATCCGCCCAGCGGGAAGAAAGCGGAAATCCTCGAGCGCGGCGTAAAACCGCTCCTCCCACGCCGCCAGATCACGCTCGGGGGCGGCGAGCGCGCGGGCAACCCGCCGCCAGCTATCCTCGAGATTGCGATCGAGCGGCGTGCCATCGAGGGCTTTCAGGCGATATTTGGCATCCCAAACCTGGCGCGAAATCGCCGCGATTCGCGCCGCGGCGCCTGTGTCAGCCAGCGGGATATCCATGTCCTTATTCTCCCCTCGCTACCGATCACGGCCAAAACCGGCCGCTGCCGCCGGGCGCCGCGACTCCGCGTGGGCGGATTATAGATTTTTTTTGTCCCCCGGTAAGCCCGTCTCCCCTCAGCAAATCCGTGGCAGTTGCTCCCCGCTCATCAGATCGAGGACGCGAAGCCCGCCGATGGTCTCGGCCAGCACCCGCCCACGCCCGGCGGCGGCGCTGACCCGCCCGATCATCGCAGCACCCGCACCATCACGATGGCGGCGCAGAATATCGAGCGCAGGCGCGGCGTCCGCCGCCGCGACGAACGCGACAAGACGCCCCTCATTGGCGACATACCAAGGATCGAGCCCGAGAAGCTCTGACGCCCCCCGCACCGCGTCGGAAACCGGCACTGCACTGGCCTCGATACGCAATTCCACCTCGGCCGCGGTGGCGATTTCAACCAGCGCCGAGGCGAGGCCGCCACGCGTGAGGTCGCGGAGACAATGCGGTGCGATGCCAGCCTCGATCAGCTCCGCGACCATCGGCGCGAGCGAGGCGAGATCACTCTCTACGGGTGGCTCAAACCCAAGCCCCTCGCGCGCCGCCATGATGGCGATGCCATGACGGCCGAGATCGCCGCTCACCAGCACAACGTCGCCCGGCCTCACCGCCGCCGGGCCGATCGCAACCTCGGCGGGAATAAGCCCGATCCCGGCGGTGGTGATGTAAACCCCGTCCCCCTTGCCGCGCTCCACCACCTTGGTATCACCGGTGACGATGTCAACGCCGACCGCCGCCGCCGCCCGCCCCATGGACGCGGCAATGCGCCGGAGCTGCGCGATCGCAAACCCCTCCTCCAGGATAAAACCGGCGCTGAGCGAAAGCGGCCGCGCCCCGCACATCGCGAGATCGTTCACCGTGCCGATCACCGCGAGCGCGCCGATGTCGCCGCCCGGAAATTCGAGCGGTGTCACGACGAAGGAATCGGTCGTAAAAGCGAGCCGGCCGCCTGCCACCACGAGCGTCGCGCCATCATGGAGCGGCGCTGACGGCGCCGCCCCGAAAGCGGGGAGAAACACGTCTTCGACCAAGCGCGCGGTGAGCGCACCGCCGCCGCCATGGCCGCGCTCGATCACGCCCTCGTCGGCAACCGGCAGCGGACAGAAAGGGCCGCTCATGCCGCCGCCCGGCGATAGCGGTAATAGGCGGCGCATGCGCCTTCGGCCGAAACCATGGTCGCACCAAGCGGATGCTCGGGCGTGCAGGCCGTCCCGAACGCCGGGCACACGGTCGGTCTCAAGCGCCCGCGCAGGATGTCGCCGCTCAGGCACGGCCCTGCCGGCGCGGCCTTGGGGGCGGCGGGGCGAAACCGGGTGCGCGCGTCAAAGCGCGCGTAAGCCGGCGCGAGATCGAGCCCGCTCGCCGCGATTTCCCCCATCCCCCGCCACGTGCGCGGAGCGGGCACGAAGACACGGCGGAGAGCCGCCTGCGCCGCGGCGTTCCCGCCGGGGTGAACCGAGCGGGCATAGCGATTTTCCACTTCGGCGCGGCCTTCCTCCAACTGTACGAGACAGGCGAGAATCCCCTGCAAGAGATCGACCGGCTCGAACCCGGTAACCACGATCGGCACCTGAAAGCGGCTCGCGATCGGGCGGTATTCGTCATCGCCCATCACCGTGCAGACATGGCCCGCGGCAAGAAATCCCTGCACCGCATTGTCGGGTGCCGCAAGCAGCGCCGCGATCGCCGGCGGCACCAGCACATGGGCAGAGAGCAGGGAGAAATTGTCAACACCCGCCGCCTCCGCCTGCAAGACCGCGATGGCGCTCGCCGGCGCCGTAGTCTCGAAGCCGACCGCAAAAAACACCACCTCGCGCTCGGGGTGGGCACGCGCGAGTGCAAGCGCATCGAGCGGGGAATAGACCATCCGCACGTCCGCCCCGCGCGCTTTGGCGCCGAGCAAACTGCCCGCCGCCCCGGGAACCCGCAGCATGTCGCCGAAGGAACAGAGTGTCACCCCGGGCGTTGCGGCAAGCGCGATCGCCTGGTCGATGATCTCGGCGTCGGTCACGCAAACCGGGCAGCCCGGGCCGTGCAGCAGCGTAACCTGCTCGGGCAGCATCTGGTCGATCCCGTGGCGGAGCAGGGAATGCGTCTGCCCGCCGCAAATTTCCATGATCGTCCAGGGGCGCGTGACCCGCGCCCGGATCGCCCCGGCCAGACGCCGCGCGGCGGCGGGATCGCGGTATTCATCGAGATATTTCATGCTGCATCCTCCGCGAGCGTCGCGAGTTCAGCGAGCGTGCGCGCGGCTTCCTCGGCGTTCACCACCGCGATCGCAACGCCGGCGTGGACCAAGACGTAATCGCCGACCCGCGCCGCTGGCACGAAGGCGAGTGCCACCACCTTGACGATGCCGCCGAAAGCGACCCGGGCCACGCGGGTCAGTTCGTCGTCGCCGAGAATGGCGACCACTTGGCCAGGAACCGCAAGACACATCACGCTTTCTCCTCGATCAGCGGGGCAGCGGCGAAGACGATCTGGCCGACGGCGAGACCGCCATCGTTCGGCGGCACGCGGCGATGGCACAAGGCCGCGATCCCGGCGGCACGCAGGCCGGACACCGTCAGCGTGGCAAGCAGGGCATTCTGGAAGCACCCGCCGGTGAGCAGCACCTGGCGGGTCTCAAGCCGCCGCGCCATAGCGACGATGCCAGCGGCGAGCGCCTCATGGAAGCCGGCGGCGAGCGGACCCGGCCCGAGGCCCGCAAAACGCCCGGCAAGCAAGGCGGCGAGCGTCGGCCGCCAATCGAGCCGAAGCGGGTGATCGCCGACCAGCACTGGCGCCGGCAGTGGTGCGGCCTCGGCGCCGGTCGCGGCGGCTTCCAGCGCCAGCGCCGCCTCACCCTCGAAACGCGCGCCCTGGCAGAGATCGAGCAGCGCCGCGACGGCGTCGAACAACCGCCCGGCGCTGCTGGCGAGCGGCGAGGCAACCCCGCGCGCGAGCATCGTCGCGAGCACATGGCGTTCGGCAGCCGCGAAACGCGCAACCGACGGGAGATCGGTCATCGCGAGCGCGGCTGCGCCCGCCAAAGCGTAAAGCGCGCCGAGGGCAGCACGGCTTGGCTCGCGTGCCGCCGCGTCCCCGCCTGGCAATCGGAACGGCAGTAAATGCCCGGCGCGCCGCCAACACGGCGGATCGACGATGAGAAACTCGCCGCCCCAGACGGTATGATCATTACCAAAACCGGTGCCGTCCCACGCGACCGCGAGGAACGGCCCGGTTATTCCGAGATCGACCATGCCGGAGAGCGCATGCGCGAGATGATGCGGGACTCGGGTAACCGGCGTCCCCAGCGTCTCGGCATGGCGGGTGCTCACATAGTCGGGATGCCAGTCGCAGGCGATGCGGCGCGGCTGGAGACTGTGCAGCGCTGGCAAAGCGGTGGCGCTCGCCGCGAAACGATCGTGCGCCGCTGCCGTCTCGAGATCGCCGCCATGCGGGCCGAGAAAAATTTGTCCTGCGACGCCAGTCGCAACGGCATTCTTCTGCTGCCCGCCGAGTGCGAGGAGCGGCGCCGCGACCGCCGGCCAGGCGAGCGGCAGCGGCGCATAGCCGCGGGCGCGGCGCAAGACCGTGATCTCCCCGGCGATCATGCGGACCACCGAATCATCAACCGGATGCGCAATCGGCCGATCATGCACCAAAAACAGATCGGCGACCCTGGAAAGCCCGGCCAGCGCCTCTTGGTCGTCGGCGAGAATCGGCCCGCCGGCGAGATTGCCGCTGGTGGCAACCAGCGGTATCCGCAAAGTCTCGAGCAGCAGATGATGGAGCGGCGTCGTCGGCAGCATGACGCCAAGACAGGGCACGCCCGGCGCAACACTCGGCGCCAGCGCCGCTGCCGCCTCCGGCTTTGGCGCAAGCAGCACGATCGGCGCCGCCGGCGAGATCAGCGCCGCCCGTTCAAGCGGCGAAATTTCGGCAACTCTCCTCGCCATCTCGAGATCGGCGAGCATCACCGCGAACGGTTTGCGCGGCCGGCGTTTGCGGGCCCGCAACGTGGCGACCGCCGTCTCGTCGCTGGCATCGACCAACAGCTGAAACCCGCCGAGCCCCTTAAGGGCGAGGATTTTGCCCGCGCGCAACGCCGCAATGCCGCCGGCAAGTGCTGCCTCCCGTGTCGCCAGCACCATGCCGCTCGGGTCCCAGAGGGCAAGTTGCGGGCCGCACGCCGCGCAGCAAATCGATTCCGCATGAAAGCGCCGCGAAGCCGGGTCGGCATACTCCGCGGCACAGGCGGGGCAGAGCGGAAAGCGTCGCAAACTCGTGCGCACGCGATCATAAGGCAAAGCCTCGATCACGCTATAGCGCGGACCGCAGGCAACACATGTGGTGAAGGGATAGCGATAGCGGCGATCGGCAGGGTCGCCAATCTCGCGCAGACAATCGGGACAGGTGGCGAGATCGGCCATCACCACCGCCGCTCCCGCGGCCTCGACGGCACTGTCGGCGACCCTGAAGCCGGCATCGCCACGTGGCGTGATGGCAGCGACCCGCCGCGCCGTCACCATCGCGTGGCGCGGCGCATCCGCCGCCAGGCGGCCGAGAAACGCGGCTAAGGCGGGGGCGTGACCCTCGACCTCAATCAGCACACCGCCGCCATCGTTCTGGATAAAGCCCGCGATCCCCATCTCGTGCGCCAGCCGATAGACGAAAGGGCGAAATCCTACCCCCTGCACCGCGCCGGCGAGCGTGATTCTGAGCCGCTCGGGCGCGATCGCATCCATCGTTGCTCACACCTCCAGATCCAGGCTTTCGAGGCGCAGATGCTGAGCGTCGGGATCGGCCGGGTCGTCAGATTCGGTGATGCTCAGGGCCGCACCCTCGGCAACGCTCCCGCGGGATTCGTATTCGAAATGCTCGCGGAAATGCGCCGCTGAGAGATGGCTCAGGGCACCGAGCCAGACCCGCACGCCCGAGACCCGCACCGCCTTTTGCGCCGCCGCCGCTTGCTCGATCCGCCGGATCAGATCACGCACCAAGCCGGTTTCATGCATCGGCGCGTTCTTCCATCAGCGCATCTGCGATCATCGCCGCCGCCTCCCGCGCGGCCTGCGCGACCGGCGCCGAAAGCGCCGCGCCGTGGTCGAACCGCGCCGCCTCGATCGCGAAAATCACCATCCCCGCCGGCAGCCGGCCGAGCGTGCGCGCGAGTTCCACGGCGTCGGCGAGGCCAAACGCGTGCGTCGAGCCGAGCGCGAGATCGCGCGGCAGCGGGCCAAAGCTTGGGTCGAGCCGGTGGATGCGCCCCGGCCGCGTCAGCGGTGCTGCGGCATCGATCAGCACGACGCGCTCTGCCTCGGCCCAATGGTCGAGCAAGGCGAGCATGTCCCCCCCGGCCTCGCGCACCGCGACCCCAGGGATGCCGAGCGCCGCGATACGGCGCGCGACGATGAGCCCAACCGCATCATCGCCGCGATCGGGATTGCCGAGGCCGATCACCAAGGCGCGCGTACTCATCGCCGCCGCACCTCAAGGCGCAGGAAATGGGTGGAGCAGGAAATACAGGGGTCGTAATTGCGGATCGCCTGTTCGCAATGATCGCGGAGTTCGGATTCGGCAAGCGCGAGGTCGCGGGTAGCGATGAGGCGGAGATCATCCTCGATCGTCGCCTGGTTCTGCGATGTCGGCGGCACGATCCGTGCTGCGAGGATCGTGCCCTCCGCGTCGAGTTCATAGCGGTGATAGAGAAGGCCGCGCGGCGCCTCGGTCGCCGCGACACCGACGCCGGCGCGCGGCACGACGCTGGCGGCTGGTGCCGCGGGCGGCTCGTAGCCAGCGATCAGGCGCTCAGCCTCCTCGCAGGCATAGACCAGTTCGAGCGCGCGGACGACAATGCTCTGGAAGGGATTGGCGCAGCCTTGGGCGATACCGAGTTCGGCCGCCAGCGCCTGCACCGTCGGGCTGAGCCGGTCGAAATTCAGATTGAACCGCGCAAGCGGGCCGACGCAATAATTCCCGCGCGCGCGCAAGACCGATTGCAATGCGGTGGAGTGCGCGACGTGATGTTCGGCGAACGCGCTGTCGTAGTCGGCCACCGCGATGTCGAGGCCGCGATTGGATACCACACGCCCTTCGTTCATTGGATAGTCCGTCGGATGGCGAAGGGCGACGAATTCGTAATCACGGCTGAATGAGGGGAACGAAAATCCGGCGACGAAGCGGGCAAGCGCGAGCGCATCCTCGCGTGCGGCCGCCATCACCGGGGCGAGCGGGGCAAGTTCGGCGGGCGTCGGTGCGCGATAAAACCCGCCGACCCGCACATTGATCGGGTGGATCTCGCGCCCACCGAGAAGGCGAAGCAGGCTATTGCCGGCTTTTTTCAGCGCGAGCCCGCGCCGCACGACATCGCCATGCGCTGCCGCCATGCTGATCGCGTCGGGAAAGCCGAGGAAATCGGGCGCGTGCAGCATCACGACATGGAGCGCGTGGCTTTCGATCCATTCGCCGCAATAAAGCAGCCGGCGCAAGGCGCGTAGCGGCGCGTCGAGCGTGATGCCGTAGGCATTCTCGATCGCGTGCACAGCACTCATTTGATAGGCGACCGGGCAGATGCCACAGATGCGCGCAGTGATGTCGGGCGCCTCGGTGCCGGCGCGCCCGCGCAACAAGGCTTCGAAAAAACGCGGCGGCTCGAAAATCGCAAGCCGCACGCCGGCGACCGCGCCATCGGCGATGTCGAGTTCGAGCGCCCCCTCGCCCTCGACGCGGGTGAGATAGTCAACCCGAAGGGTTTTGGTCGCCATGCGCGTCGCTCTCCTTGCGGAAGGGTTCGGCGGCCGCATTGAAGCTGCGGAAAGCACGATGGAGGGTGCGCCGGTCCGCCCCGAGTGTGGTCCAGGCGGCGGCGAGGGACGCGGTATTGGCCGTCTCGGCGGGGCCATAGCAGCCATAGCAGCCGCGCCCATAGGCCGGGCAGATCGCGCCGCACCCGGCCGCGGTCACTGGGCCCAAGCACGGTGTGCCATGCGCCACCATGACGCAGGGCGTGCCGCGGCGCTTGCAGGCGACGCAGACACTTTCGTTTGGCATATCCGGCTTGCGCCCAGCGAGGAGCGCGGAAATCAACGCCAGCAACTGTGCCTTGTTGATCGGGCAGCCATGCAGCGCGAAATCGACCTTGACGTGCGCTGCGATCGGGGTCGAGGTGGCAAGGGTGCTGATATAGGCAGGGGTCGCATAGACGGCGGCGATGTAGTCGTTTACATCGGCGAAATTGCGCAGCGCCTGAATGCCGCCGGCGGTCGCACAGGCGCCGATGGTGACGAGATAGCGCGACGCCGCGCGCACCGCGAGGATGCGTTCAGCGTCATGCGCGGTGGTGATCGAGCCTTCGACCAGAGAAAGATCATAGGGACCGGGGCGCAGCGTGCTCGACGCCTCGGCGAAATAGGCGATGTCCAGCGCCCCGGCGACGGCGAGAAATTCATCCTCGCAATCGAGCAGCGACAATTGGCAGCCGTCGCAGGAGGCGAATTTCCATACGGCGAGGCTGGGACGGCGTGGCGAGGGCGTCGGGTCTGCGGGCATCGCTTCAGATCTCCCGCACCATGAGACGCGGGGCGATGCGATCATAACGCAAAACCGGCCCGTCGCGGCAGACGAAATCGGCACCGAACTGGCAATGGCCGCAAAGACCGATCGCGCATTTCATATTGCGCTCCATCGAGAGATAAATGCGCTCGGCCGCGACGCCGGCGCCCTCAAGGGCGGCGGCGGTGAAACGCAGCATCACCTCCGGCCCGCAGAGCAACGCCACCGTATTGGCCGGTGTGAAGGAGATCTCGTCGATCAGCGCCGGCACCACGCCGACATGACCGTGCCATGTGGGATCGGCGTGATCGACCGTCACCGCGACGGTGATCCCCGCGCGCGCGCCCCAGGCGGCGAGTTCGTCGCGAAACAGCAGCTCGGCCGGGGCGCGCCCGCCATAGAGGATCGCGATGCGGCCAAAATGCTCGCTCGCCGCCAAAGCCTGATAGATCGCCGGCCGGAGCGGCGCCAAGCCGAGCCCGCCGGCGATGATGAGAAGATCATGGCCGGCCGCCGCCGCCACCGGCCAGGCGCTGCCAAACGGGCCGCGCAGGCCGAGCACGCTACCCGGCGCGGCGTCGGCGATCGCCCTGCTTACTGCGCCGACGGCGCGGACAGTGTGGGTGATCTGCGTCGGGTCGGCGGGATCGCCGCTGACGCTGATCGGCACCTCGCCGATGCCATAGGCATAGATCATGTTGAATTGGCCGGGCGCAAAGCGCGGCACCTCGCCGACGAGCGGCACGAGGTCGAGTGTGGCAACATCCGCGGTCTCGCGCCGCACCGCGCGCACGCGCCACGGCGCCGGCAGCATCGGATCGAGGAGAGCCGTATCGGCCGCCGCGCTCATGCCGAGGGATGCCCGTATACATCGAGCATTTGCCGCCGCGCCGCCTGCATCCGCCGCACCATCACCGGAAGAATCCGCCGCATCATCTCATAGCCGAGATGAGGGTCGGCATCGCATTTGCCGCGCAGGCATTTGGCATCGAGGCCGAAGGCGCGGGTATCGGCAGTGGCCCGGGCGTCGAACCCCCAGCGATAGGGTGGCGCGAGCCATGACGCGCCGACCATCTCACCGCCGCCGAGGCTCGCGATGACGATCGGCGAGCGAGCCGGGGCGTGTAGCTCCAGCGCCACCCGCCCCTCGCGGATCAGATAGAATTCGTCGGCGGCTTCACCTTCGCGGAACAGATACGCCCCCGGCGCGAAGCGGAGATTGCGCGCGCAGCCGGCCAGCAATGGGCCAAAAGCGGGGTCGACCCCGGCAAAAAACGGATGCGCAAGCAGCAGGTGTTCAAGCGTTTCCACGCCGATCCTCCTTGGCAACAGCGCCGATCGCCGCGGCCTCGGCGGTGATATCGATCCCGACCGGGCACCAGGCGATGCAACGCCCGCAGCCGACGCAGCCGGAGGTGCCGAACTGGTCGATCCAGTGGGCGAGCTTGTGGGTGAGCCATTGCCGGTAGCGCGATTTGCCGCTGCTGCGCACGGACCCGCCATGGATGAACGAGAAATCGGCGATGAAGCAGGAGTCCCAGCGCTTCACCCGCGCCGCCTCGTCCCCGGCGAGAGTGGTATGATCGGAAACCGAGGTGCAAAAGCAGGTCGGACAGACCAAGGTGCAATTGGTGCAGGCGAGACAGCGCGATGTGACCTCGTCCCAATGCGGATGGTCGGGATTGGCTTGCAGCCGCTCCTTGAGGCCATGCGTGTCGAGATGGCGGCCCATGCTGGCTTCGGTGCGCGCGAGCACGGCGTCGGCCGCCCCGATCGCCTGCGGCCCCGCCGGGCGCGTCGGCAAGGTCGCGAGCACGGCGGCGCCGGCGTCACTCCCGGCGACGGCGAGGAACTCATGGCGCGCGGCATCGATCAGTTCGGTGAGCACGAGATCAAAGCCATTTTCGGGGCGCGGGCCGGTTCCCATCGAGGCACAAAAGCAGGTACCGGCCGCTGTGCCGCAGGCGAGGGCGACGAGGAACGCGCCCTGCCGCCGCGCCGCGTAGCCAGCATCCTGATGCGCCCCGCCAAGGAAGACGCGGTCCTGGATCGCGATCGCGTGCAGTTCGCACGCGCGCACACCGAGAAAGGCGAAGGGCTTGGGGGGTGGCGCCTCTCCGATGATGGTAAACCCATCCGCCGCGCGGCGCGCGCGCCAGAGCGTTTCCTCGGGTGGGTGGAGAAAGCGCTTCCAAGAATGCGGGCCCACCGCGTAGCCAAACAGGGCGACATCGGGGCGGCGTTCCAGACGGTAGCGCCCCGGCTCCTGGCGATCGGTCCAGCCGGCCGGCAGTGCCGCGATATCGGCGATCCGGTCATAGACGATCGCGCCGTCGCGCATGGTCGGGCCGATCACATCGAAGCCGCGCGCGTGCAGGGCGTCGAGCAAAGCCGAGAGCCCGTCGCGGTCGAGGAGGACGGGTGAGGGGGCGGCGTCGGGACCGGGGCGTGCGGTCGGGGACATGGTTTGGACGCTACTCCTGCCATCGGATCAGGGGAAGCTCGGTCGGCACCCGCGCCTCGGGATGATGCGGCAGAACCCGCACCGTGAAGTCCCCGCGCGCTCGGGTTGTGATCACCCGCCCGGAATAGGTAAACCCATTCACCGCGCCGGCGATCGGGGCGCCCTGCGCAAGCGCGATCGTCGGCGCAGGCGTGCCGGCCACGGGGTCGGGGTCGGCGTAGAATTCCACCCGCACATCCTCGGCGGCGATTTCGCCGAGATAGATCGGTACCTGGCAGAACCAGCCATCGGTGGTGGCGGTGATCTCCGGCGTGCCGATATGGAGCGTTTTCCAGCCGTGATGGAGCCTTCGCTGCCAGGCGCGAAGCGATCGCGCCAGCGCGGCCCCATCGGCCAGGCGCCGGCGATAGGCGGCGGCGGCTGGCAGATAGGCCTCGTCGAGATAATCGCGCAGCATGCGGGTCGCGCTGAAACGCGGCGCCAGGGCCGCCATGCTGCGCCGGATACGATCGATCCAGGCGCGCGGGATGCCGGCCGCATCGCGGTCGTAAAACGCCGGCACTACCTCGCGCTCGAGCGCAGTGTAGAGTTCGGCGGCATCGGCGGCGTCCTGGGCGGCATGATCGGCCTCGGTGGTGGACCCGATCGCCAAGCCGAGATCGGCGGCGAACGCCTCGGCCCACCATCCATCCAGCACCGAAACATTGATCCCGCCATTCGGGATCACTTTCATGCCGCTGGTCCCGCACGCCTCCCACGGCCGGCGCGGGGTGTTGATCCAGACATCGACGCCTTGCACCAGCTCCTGGGCCAAGGCGATGTCGTAATCTTCGAGGAAGACGACTCGCGACCAGAATTCGGGGTGCGCGGTGAAGGCGACCCATTCGGCGATCATCCGCTTGCCTTCCTCGTCGGCAGGATGTGCCTTGCCGGCGACGACGAGCTGCACCGGATGATGCTGGTTGCTGAGCAGGCGCGCGAGCCGATCATGATCGGTAAGCAGCAGGTTCGGGCGCTTATAGCCGGTGAAGCGGCGGGCAAAGCCGAGCGTGAGCGCGTTGGGGTCGAGCACGCTCTCGGCCCGCGCGATGATTGCCTCGTCATGGCCGCGGCCGGTCAGATGGCGGCCAAGACGCGCCCGCACCGCGGCCACCAGCCGCGCCCGCGCATGCCCGCGCATCTCCCAAAGCGTTGTATCGTCGACGGCGGCGATCGCATCCGAAAGCGGCTCGGCCATCTGCTGCCAGCCCCCCTCCCCCCCGGCGGCGGTGAAGAGCGTATCGGCCTCGGGCGATTGCCAGGAGGGCATGTGCACACCGTTGGTCACATGCCCGACCGGCACCTCGCGTTCCGGCCAGCGCGGGAATAGCGGCTGGAAAATACGCCGGCTGACCGCGCCATGCAGCGCGCTGACGCCAAGACTGATGAGTGAGCCACGCAGCGCGAGGAAGGCCATGTTGAACGGCGCGCCAGGCTCGGCCCGCGCAAACGAAAGGGCGATCGCGGCGATCCGATCGGCCGCGGGCCCCATCGCAGCGTGGCGGTATTGGGCAAGGAGTGCGGCCGGATATCGGTCAAACCCGGCCTCAACCGGGGTGTGGGTGGAAAAAACGGTGCCGGCGCGGCTGACCCAAAGCGCCTCCTCGAACCCAATGTCGAGCCGGGCGGCGAGGCTCCGCGCCCGTTCCAACAGCGCAAAGGCGGCATGGCCCTCGTTCAGATGGCAGATTTCGATCTCGGGATGGGTTGCCTCCACCAGCCGCCAGCCGCCAACCCCGAGCACGATTTCCTGGAGCAGCCGCATCTCCGTGCCGCCGCCATAGAGCTTGCCGGTGATGCCGCGATCGACCGGCGTATTCAGCGCATCGTTGCTGTCGAGCAGATAGAGCGCGGCACGCCCGACCGTCGCCCGCCACACCCGCAGGCGAAGCTCGCGCCCGGGAAGTGCGAGCATGATGTGAAGCCGCCCCCCGGTCTGATCCAAAACCGGCTCGATCGGCATCATGCCCGGCGCGTTATAAGGATAGGCCTCCTGCTGCCAGCCGCTGGCATCGATCATCTGGCGGAAATAGCCCTCCTGATAAAGGAGCCCGATCCCGATCGCCGGCACGCCGAGATCGCTCGCCGTCTTGAGATAATCGCCCGCGAGTATGCCAAGCCCGCCAGCATAGAGCGGCAGCGCTTCGCCCAAACCGAATTCGAGACAGAAATAGGCGACGCCGGCAAGGGCTTCGCCGCCATGGGTTTCGGCGAACCAGCCGGGGGCGGCGAGATATTTTTCCCGCTCGGCGCGCAGGGCTTCGAGATGGGCGAGAAACCCCGCATCCGCGGCAAGTGCTTCGAGGCGTTTGGCCGGCACATCCTCGAGCAAGGTCCAAGGGTTGTGCGTGCGCCGCCAGAACTCCGCATCGATCTGCTCCCAGAGCGCATCGGCCCGATGGCTCCAGGTCCAGCGGAGATCAAGCGCGAGATCGCGCAGGGCGGCGAGCGGCGGCGGTACGACATCGTGCCCATGGGAAAGTGGCCTTTGCGCCAGCCCCACGCTCGGGTGTTGGCCCTTAGCGACGCTCCCCGCCGCCGGCGCCATTACGCCGCTTCCCTCTCCTCGCACGCGTGCGCAGCGACAGGGGCGGCAACGGCAGCGCTCGCATCCCTGCTATCGGCATCGCCTGCGCAGCACGGAAGCCCGCTTCTCGCCGCCTCTGGCAAAAGAGCGCAATAGAGGCCGAGATAGCGGCGGGCGGGCTCGGCCCAGCCGAAATCCTGCCCCATCACCCGGCGCTGCACCGCGCGCCAGGCCGGCTCATCGGCGAATAGCCGGCGCGCACGCGCAATCGCACCCACCAGCGCCTCGACGGTGGGATCGGAGAAGGCAAATCCCGTCCCCTGCCCCCCGCCCGCCTCAAGATCGACCACGGAATCGGCTATCCCGCCAACCGGGCGGGTGACCGGCAAGGCGCCGTAACGCATGGCATAAAGCGTGGTCAGCCCACAGGGCTCGAAACGCGCGGGCGTCAGGGCGAGATCGGCGGCGGCGTGCAAACGGTGCGCGAACGCCTCCTCATACCCGATGCGCACGACGAGCTGGCCCTCTCGCCCCGCACTGGCGGCACGCAAGGCCGCTTCCAAATCTTGGTCGCCTTGCCCGTGCAAAACCACTTGCGCCCCCGCGGCAAGCAGCCCCGGCAGAGCGGCGAGGACGATATCGGCCATTTTCTGGTGCGTCAGCCGGTTGACGCCGATCACCAGCGGCCCGGAAGCGGCGGCGTCAAGACCGAGTTCATGCCGCAGCGCCGCCTTGTTCAGCGCCTTACCGCTGAGCCGCGCCGCATCATAGGAGAAAGCAAGCGCCGGATCCTCGGCCGGATTCCAGGCGCGCGCATCGATGCCGTTGCGGATACCAATCAGATCAGCCGCGCGCGCACGGAGCACACCATGGAGCCCGGCGCCATGCTCGGGGGTGAGGATCTCGCGGGCATAGGTGGGGCTGACCGTCGTGATGCGGTCGGCATAGACGATCCCGGCTTTGAGGCAGGAAAGCTGGCCATAGAATTCCGCCCCGCCCGTCGCGAACAGTGCCTCGGGCAAGCCCAGTGCCCGCGCCTCGGCGAGTGGGAAATTGCCCTGATAGGCGAGATTATGGATGGTAAAGAGGCTGGCTGGACGTGGCCCGTCGGCGAGCGCGAGATACGCCATCACCAGCCCAGTGTGCCAATCATTGGCGTGGACGAGATCGGGCTGAAAATCTCCCTCTGACGCGCCATCGCCGCCGAGCGCAAGTGCAGCGACGACCGCGGAAAACCCTGCGAAACGGCGGAGATTGTCCGGCCAGTCCTGTTTCGTGGCATCTTGATAGGGGCCACCCGCGCGGCGAAAAAGATCCGGCCGATCGACGAGATAGACCGGCAGGCCAGTATCGGGCGTGTAGGCGAGGAGCAACGCCCCGCCTTCGGGAAGCCGGCGCAAAAGCCGCTTGCCCCGCGCGCTGTCGAGGGCGGAGATATATCCTGGCAAAATTGCGCGCGCATCCACACCGAGCGCGCCCAAGGCCGCGGGGAGAGCAGCCGCGACGTCACCGAGGCCGCCGGTCTTGGCAAGCGGAAATAATTCCGACGTGGCAAATAAAACCCGCAGGCGACGATTCGGGAGACTAGGCTCGTTTTTATCCATTTTTACGTTTCCCCTTTGTCACGCGCTAGGATTTCCTCGAGACAAAAAGTGAATACGGTGCACGCGCGCCTTCGTCGCTGATCTCGATCAAGTCTGCATGAGAAATAACGCCCGATAACTCTCATCGTGATGGCGATCGAGTGACGAGTCGGCGCGAGCGCGGCTCTGGCGTTCGCGCCATGGTTACCGACCCCGGGCCTTCTTGCGCGCACCGGGTGGTGTTAAAGAGGTTGTTAAGATTTTTTGCGTACTCTGGTGAAATCATGCCCCTTGATTCGAGCCCCTCTCCTGACGCCGCGTTTTTTTCTCCGGCCGAGGCCCCAGGCCAGCCCGGAGCCGCGCCGACCTGGACCTCGAGCGCCAAGGACGTCGTCGGCGGCTCGCTTGGCCCGGCGCGGCTGTGGTTCACGCTCGGCTTTGGCATCATCACCGAAATTTATTACCCGCGCGTCGATCTGCCGCAGATGCGCGATCTCGGCTTCATCGTCGCCGACGGCGCCGGATTTTGGGTCGAGGTCAAGCGGCTCGGCACCTATGAGGTGCGCCTGCTCGCCCCCGGTGTGCCGGCGGTCGAGATTCTCCATCGCCATCCGCGGTTTCAACTGCGTCTGCGTATCACGCCCGATCCGTCGCGCGACGTGCTGCTCGTCGAAGCGGCGTTGAGCGGCGATCCCGGGCTTCGGCTCTACGCCTTGCTCGCGCCGAGGCTCGGTGCGACGGGCGAGGGCAACCTTGCCGAGGTGCGGCGCTATCGCGGCCGAAAAGTGCTGTGGGCCGAGCAAGGCCCGTTCGGTTTGGCGCTCCTTGCCGTCGATCCGCGGCAACGCGATGCCATCGGCGCGGCGAGCGTTGGCTATGTCGGGGCGAGTGACGGGTGGCAGGATTTCGCGACCCATGGCGCCTTGACCTGGCGTTATGAGCGGGCCGGGCCGGGCAATGTCGCGATGGTGGCGGCGCTGCCGTCCGAGGTGGTGCTCGCGCTCGGCTTCGCTGCAACCAAGCAGGCGGCGGCGACGCTCGCAAGCTCCAGCCTCACCGAGCCTTTCGCCTCGGTTTTGCTCCGGCAGATTTCCGACTGGCAATCCTGGTATGCCAACGCCAACCGCCGCGATCCGATCCGCTGGGACGCGCCGGATGCGCTGAAATCGCAGTTTATGACCTCGGCGATGGTGCTGCGTTGCCATCTGGATAAAACCTATCCCGGCGCGATGGTCGCGAGCCTCTCCATCCCCTGGGGCGATCGCGGCACCGAGCGTGGCGGCTATCACCTGGTCTGGCCGCGCGATCTCGTGCAATGCGCGACCGCGCTTTTGGCACTCGGCGCCGAGGAGGAGGCGCGCAACGCGCTTCGCTATCTCATCGCAACCCAACGCGAAGACGGGCATTGGGAGCAGAATCAATGGCTCGGCGGGCGGCCTTATTGGCAGGGGCGCCAGCTCGATCAAACCGCGTGCCCGGTGGTGCTCGCAGCCCTCCTCGCCGAGCGCGATGCCCTCGGCGGCACCGAGGTCGCCGACATGATCGCCGCCGCTCTTGGCTATCTCATCCGCACCGGGCCGGTGAGCGACCAGGATCGCTGGGAGGAAAGCGCCGGCATCACGCCTTACACGCTGGCGTGCGCGATCGCGGCACTGGTTGCCGGGGCGGGGTTCTTGCCGCTTCGGCTGCGTTGGCTCGCGCTCGTGGTCGCGGATTTCTGGAATGCCGAGATCGAACGCTGGCTGGTCGCGCGCGCGGCACCCTCGGCCGACGGGGCGGAGATCGCCGCCCATTACGTGCATCTCGCGCCGGCGGCGATCCTCGCCGATTCGGCCGCGCTGTCGCGTCCCATCCCGCTCCATAATCAGCCCGAGCCGCGCGCGCTGGCGGCAACCGATCTGATCTCGCTCGATTTCCTGGCGCTGGTGCGCATGGGGCTGCGCCGCGCTGACGATCCCCTCATCGTCGCCAGCGTCGCGCTCGCCGATCGTCTCCTCAAAACCGACACCCCAAACGGCCCCGCCTGGCACCGCTATACCGGCGACGGCTATGGCGAGACCGAGAGTGGCGAACCCTTCACCGGCGCCGGGCGCGGCCGCGCCTGGCCGCTTTTGGCCGGCGAGCGCGGGCATTACGAACTCGCCGCCGGCCGCGACCCCTTGGCCCTCCTCGAGACAATAGCGAAAATGGCCGGCAAAGGCGGCATGATTCCCGAGCAAGTCTGGGATGCCGAGGCGATTCCGCGGCGCTATCTGTTCCCTGGCCGGCCCACCGGCTCGGCAACGCCGCTCGCCTGGGCACACGCCGAATTCGTCAAACTGGTCATCTCGCGCAATGCCAACCGCGCCGTCGATGCGCCGGAAGTGCTGTCGCGGCGCTATCGCGCGCGGCACCGCCCGCCCGCCCGCAGCGTCTGGGCACCGTGGGCGCCGATCGGGCGGATGCGTGCCGGCTCGCGTCTTGTCATGGTGCTGGCGGAATCGGCCGAGATCACTTGGGCTGCTGGCACGCTTGCCGGCGCGCGGGCGACGTTTCGCGCGGGCTTCGGCCTGCACGCGGCGGTGTTGCGGACCGAGAGCCTGCCCGCGGGGACGGAAGTCCTCGTCTCTCTTCGTCCCGCCAATGGCGCGGCGCAAGAGGTGCGGCTGCGAACCGAGGCGTAAGCAAGGCTTTGCCGCCGCGCGCGCGTGACGACGGAAATTACGACCACAGCAGAACCAGCGACCGACCGGCGACCTCGACCCAGCCATCGGCAAAACCGCGGCGCGGCGCGGCGGGCTTGGCGGTGTCGACGACGCGCCGCCAACGGCGGCCGTCGGGAGTCTCGGGCAGACGCACCCAGAGCGGCGCGCTGGCCGCGTGCGCGATGACCAGCGCCTGCCCGCGCGCCTCCGCGACAAGCGCAACGACACTCCGCCGGTCGGGCTCTTCCCAAAGCGCCGGCGTCATCGGCGTGCCCTCGGGCGTGCGCCAGGCGATGTCCGCCTCGGCGAGCGGGCCGGCGCCGCGCGCAAACTGGCAACGCCGACGGAGCCGCACGAGCAAAGCGGTAAAGCGAAGCAACGCTTGATCCATGCCCGCCCAGTCGAGCCAGGATATCTCATTGTCCTGCGCGTAGGCGTTGTTGTTGCCGCCCTGGCTCCGCCCGCCTTCATCACCCATGGCGAGCATCGGCGTGCCGCGCGAAAGCAAAAGCGAGGCGAGCAAGGCGCGCTGATCGGCCGCGCGCGCGGCGCGCACGATCGGGTCGTCGCTCGGCCCCTCGACGCCATGATTCCACGACCAGTTGGTGTCGCTGCCATCGCGCCCCCCCTCGCCATTCGCCTCGTTGTGCTTGTGCGCGTAGGAAACGAGATCGGCCAGCGTGAAGCCATCATGTGCGGTGACGAAATTGACAGAGCGGGTCAGCGCCCGCCCGCCTCTTGCAAAGATGTCGGCCGAACCGCAGATCGCGGTCGCGAACGCCCCGGCCTCGCCGCGATCGCCACGCCAGAATCGGCGCAGCGTGTCGCGATAGCGGTCATTCCACTCCCCCCAATCGGATGGAAAAGCGCCGAGCCGGTAACCATCCGGGCCAGGGTCCCATGGCTCGGCGATGCGTGCGCGCACGCGGAGCAGCGGATCCTGCTCGATGGCCGCGAGAAGCGGCGCCGCCGGATCGAAACCCGCCTCGCGCCGGCCCAAGACGGGGGCGAGATCGAAGCGGAACCCATCGACGCCGCCGCGCAACACCCAGGCCCGCAGCGCGTCCATCGCAAGCCGCACAGAGGCTGGCCGATCGAGCGCCAAGGTGTTGCGGCAGCCGGTATCGTCACGATAGCGCGACGGGTCGGCGGGATCGAGCCGGTAATAAGACGCATTGTCGAGCCCTCTCAGCGAGAGGGTGGGGCCGGTTTCGTCATATTCCCCGGTGTGGTTGAGGACGATATCGACCAAGACTACGATCCCCGCCGCGTGCAACGCAGCGACCGCCGCCCGCACCTCGGCAAATCCGCCGGGGGCGAGGCGCGGGTCGGGTGCCGCGAAAGTCACCGGGTTGTAGCCCCAGGCGTCGGCGAGGCCGAGCGGCGGTAGATGCGGCGCCTCGATGCGTGGCGTCGGCGGCATCAGCTCCACCGCGGCAACGCCGAGCCGGCGCAAATGCGCGATCGACGCGGGATGGGCGAGCCCGGCGAAGGTTCCACGCAGCGGCGCTGGTATAGCCGGGTGGCGGCGGGTGAAAGCGCGGACATTGAGCTCATAGATCACGCCACCATCCCAGGCAAAGCGTGGCGGCGGTGGCGGCGGCGGGTCGGGCTCGACGATCGCCTTTGGCATCGCCGCGGCGCTGTCGCCGCCGCCGCGCCATAATGTCGGATGGAGATGAAACGGGCGGTCAAAGCGGCTGGCGTTGGGATCGGCGAGCAATTTCTCGCCATCAAAGCGATGCCCGCGCGCGGGATCAAAAGGACCGCTTGCCCGCAAGCCGTAACGCGTCCCGGGGCCGAGCCCGGCGATATGGCCGTGAAACACATCGCCAGTACGTGCCGGAAGGGCGAGGCGCGCGGTCTCATGTGTGCCCTCGGCATCGAAGAGCGCGATCTCGACCGCGCTGGCGTGGGCGGAAAACACCGCGACATTCAGCCCCCCCGCCATCGGCCGCACCCCGAGCGGCTCGGGCGTGCCGGGTGTGATGCAGGGCGCGCTCATGACCGGGCCACGCCCCGCCATCGCGAGGCGGTCCGCGCAATCAGGGGCAAAGCGTCTCCGACCTGGTCGATCTCAACCCTCCCCGGCGAAACCACGCACGCCAACGATAGGCGATCGCGCTGGCGAAGATAGCCACATCTCGCGACCATTCGGCAATCGTCAGAGACAACAAAAAAGGCGGGCTGCATGGCCCGCCTCCTTGTCGCAATCGTAAAAATTATGGGCCCAGATTTCATGAGCCCCGCGTTTCGGCTCCGCCGCTTGTGCGGCGAAGCCGAAAGATGGGAGATCAGAAATCCATATCGCCCATGCCACCGCCCGGCGGCATCGCCGGCGGCGCTTTCTTCTCCGGCTTCTCCGCCACCATCGCCTCGGTGGTGATCAAGAGACCGGCGACCGACGCGGCATCCTGCAACGCCGAGCGCACGACCTTGGTCGGGTCGATGATGCCGGCCTTGACCAGATCCTTGAACTCGCCGGACTGGGCATCGAAGCCCCACGCGTGATCGTCCTTGTCGAGCACCTTGCCGGCGATCACCGCGCCATCCTCGCCGGCATTCTCGGCGATCTGGCGAAGCGGCGCCTGCACCGCCTTGCGCACGATGTCGATACCGAAGCGCTGATCCTCGTTATCGGCCTTGAGCTTGGCGAGCACGAGCGAGGCGCGGGCGAGCGCGACACCGCCGCCGGGCACGATCCCTTCCTCGACCGCGGCGCGGGTCGCGTGCAGCGCGTCATCGACGCGGTCCTTGCGCTCCTTCACCTCGACCTCGGTCGAACCACCGACGCGGATCACGGCGACGCCGCCGGCGAGCTTCGCCAGCCGCTCCTGCAGCTTCTCGCGGTCGTAATCGGAGGTGGTTTCCTCGATCTGGGCGCGGATCTGGTTGCAGCGGCCGGTGATGTCGGCCTTCTTGCCGGCGCCTTCGATGATCGTCGTATTCTCTTTCTCGATCAGGACGCGCTTGGCTTTGCCGAGCATATTGAGCGTCACGGTCTCGAGCTTGATGCCGAGATCGTCGCTGATCACCTGCCCGCCGGTGAGGATCGCGATGTCTTCCAGCATCGCCTTGCGGCGATCGCCGAAGCCCGGCGCCTTCACCGCCGCGACCTTGAGGCCGCCGCGCAGCTTGTTGACGACCAGCGTCGCCAACGCCTCGCCCTCGACGTCTTCTGCGATGATCAACAGCGGCCGGCCGGATTGCACCACCGCTTCAAGGAGCGGCAGCATCGGCTGGAGGCCAGAGAGCTTCTTCTCGTGGATCAGGATATAGGGCTGATCCAGCTCGGTGATCATCTTTTCCGAGTTGGTGATGAAATAGGGCGACATGTAGCCGCGGTCGAACTGCATGCCCTCGACGACGTCGAGCTCGGTCTGGATGCCCTTGGCTTCCTCGACCGTGATCACGCCCTCGTTGCCGACCTTCTGCATCGCTTCGGCGATCATCTTGCCGATCTCGACCTCGCCGTTGGCGGCGATCGCACCGACCTGCGCGGTTTCCGCCGGTGTCGTGATCTTCTTCGAGTGCTTCTTGATCTCCTCGACGACGACGGTGACCGCCTTGTCGACGCCGCGCTTGAGGTCCATCGGGTTCATGCCGGCGGCGACCGCCTTCAGCCCCTCGCGCACGATCGCCTGGGCGAGCACCGTTGCCGTCGTGGTGCCGTCACCGGCGATGTCGTTGGTCTTGCTCGCGACCTCGCGCACCATCTGCGCGCCCATGTTCTCGAACTTGTCGGCGAGCTCGATTTCCTTGGCGACGGTGACGCCGTCCTTGGTGATCCGCGGCGCGCCGAAGCTCTTGTCGATGACCACGTTGCGACCCTTGGGGCCGAGCGTCACCTTGACCGCATCGGCCAGGATATCGACGCCGCGCAGCATGCGCGTGCGGGCATCGGCCGAAAAGCGAACGTCCTTAGCAGCCATTTTCGTTGGTTTCCTTCGTGTTCAGAGACGATATGCGAGGCGGTGTCGCGTCAGGCGGCTTTCTTCTTGGCCGTGCTGCCGTCGATCACGCCCATCACGTCGGACTCCTTCATGATCAGCAGCTCCTCGCCGTCGAGCTTGACCTCGGTGCCCGACCATTTGCCAAACAGCACGATGTCGCCGGCCTTGACATCGAGCGGCACCAGCTCGCCACGCTCGTTGCGGGCGCCCGGGCCGACGGCGATGACCTCGCCTTCCATCGGCTTTTCCTTGGCGGTGTCGGGAATGATAATGCCGCCGGCGGTCTTTTCCTCGGCGTTGAGCCGCCGGACCACGACCCGGTCGTGCAGGGGACGGAACTTCATGCGGATCGCTCCTGAAATTTCTGATGATTGCCTGCCAACCCGCCAAGACCACCTGCGTGCGGCCAGGCGCTGTTAGCACTCCCCCTCGGAGAGTGCCAGCGATGTAGGCGAGCGGCGCCCGTCTGTCAAGCATTTGGCAGCACTCTCGGCAGGCGAGTGATAAGCTTATGATTTCTCGTCGATTTTTATTGAAATGTAACCCGCTTGCGTTAGCATTCTTCCTCCCGCCCAAGCCTTCGCGGGATGTGGACGGGGATGGCAACGACCTAGCCGGAGACCGTGCATGACCCTTTCCAAGCAGTTGCGAAATTACCGCCTGACGACCGCCGAAATCCTCTATCACATGCCGGACCATCCCGGCGTCCTGCAAAGCTTCATCTGGCAGGATCTCGATCTCGCGCCGCGTTTTCCGGTTTTGCGGCGCTTCCTCGAATTTTGGCACCGGGAACTCGAAGGGCCGCTCCACTCGGTGCGTGTCGCGTCCGCCGGTCTGATCACGCCAGCGGAATTGCGCCATTGCGGGCATTTGCTGCATCTCAACTGAAACCGGCCAGCGCGATCGCGTGCGGGGGTGCGCACCCGCTCGCGGTCGCTAAAGCACCAGCATCTGCCCAGGCCCGACAGCGGCGAAGAAAGTCGCAACCCCTGCCCTCTCCACACCGGCGAGCAAGGCCGAGGGCGCGATCGCCGCGGCGGCGAGCCCAGCCTCGCAGGCGATCAGCCGCACCCCCAGCTCGCGCGCCGCGTCACGCAGTTCCGCGAAGCCGGCAACCCCGCGCCCCTGGATCACCGCATCCCGCGCCGCGCCCTCAAGCCCCGACCAATCGGCGCACAGAGCGTTGCAGCCGTCATTGGTCGCAAACAGAACCACCGCGCGCCCGAGCGCCGCCGCGCCAGAGGCGAGCACGAAGGCATAATGCGCCCGCTCATGCGTGCCCGCGAGCAGAATGATCCCGAGCGGCTCACCCGCCACAGACGCTCTCCGCCGCCGCGCGCGGCGCGGTGATCGTCGGGTGCGCGCCGCAAAGTGCGCACTCGGGATCGCGCCGCAAGGCGATGGTGCGAAACCGCGCAGCCAGCGCATCCCACAGCAAAAGCCGCCCGGCGAGCGTTTCGCCGATGCCGGTGATCTCCTTCAGAACCTCGGTCGCCTGCAGCGTCCCCATCACCCCGGTGACGGCGCCGAGCACGCCGGCCTCGCTGCAGCTCGGCACCTCGCCCGGCGGCGGCGGCTCGGGGTAAAGGCAGCGATAGCAGGGGCCATCAGGGCGGAAGACCGCGAGCTGGCCTTCGAAGCGCAAGACCGCCGCCGAAACCAATGTTTTCCGCGCGAGCACGGCGGCATCAGCGACCAGGAAACGGGTCGCGAAATTATCGGAGCCATCGCAGACGATGTCATACTCGCCGACCAGTGCCAGCACATTATCGGCATCGAGGCGCGTATGATGCTCGACCACACTTACCAGCGGATTGAGCGCCCGCGCCGCGATCGCCGCCGAGCGGGTCTTGGCCTCCCCTATCCGCGCCGTGGTGTGGGCGATCTGGCGCTGGAGATTGGACAATTCCACCCGGTCGTCGTCGACGATCCCGATCGG
>JAJYXY010000119.1 GCA_021801465.1 Pseudomonadota bacterium | reverse complement strand
CTCATTCCCGGCAGCAGCCATGGCCTCGGCTATCTCGAGCCGGCGTCTTACGAGCGCACGGTGGACGAGCTGCTCGCCGGCAAATCCGATCCGGTGATCTCCAAACGCCCCGAGGGCGCAACCACGCACGCGGTCTGGGACAAGGCGTTCGGGCAAAAATAATGTCCCGCCGGCTTTGATAACGCCCGCCTGGGGTGCATGATCGACGCGAGGGCGCCGTCATGCGCCCTTGCGGGATCATTGACGAGGGAGGAAATCATGCTCGAACGCATCAGGGATGTGCCTCAGCCCACAGCGCCGGCGGGGGCTGAGGCGGTTCCCGATGCGCGCGGGATCAATCTCTTTCGCGCCGACCCCATCCTCGCCCGCTTGATGGGGCTTTATCTTCCCGCCGACCTCTGCGCCCAGCTTTTGCCGGTGTGCGAGCGCCTCGGCGCCCTGGCCGGCGGCCGGCTCGACGAGCTCGCAAGCACCGCCGACCGCAATCCGCCGCGCCTCATCGCGCGCACCCGCACCGGTGAAGATCGGCAAACGATCGAGAAGCATCCGAGTTATGTGGAGATGGAGCGGCTCGCCTTCGGTGAGTTCGGCTTGGCCGCGCTCTCGCATCGCGCCGGGGTTTTCGGTTGGAAGGCGCCGCTGCCGCCGGCGGCGAAATATGTTCTCACCTATCTGTTCGCCGAAGCCGAATTCGGCCTGCTCTGCCCCGTCAGCATGACCGATAGCCTGACCCGCACGCTTCGCAAATTTGGCGATCCCGCCTTAGTCCAACGGTTTTTGCCGCGGCTTTTGAGCCAGGATCTCGACACGCTGGCGCAAGGCGCCATGTTCATGACCGAACAGGGCGCGGGCTCGGATGTCGGCGCGACAGCGGTGCGCGCCATCGCCGATGCGGATGGCACATGGCGTCTTTACGGCGATAAATGGTTTTGCTCGAATGCCGATGCGGCTCTTGCGATGGTTTTGGCGCGGCCCGAGGGGGCAGCGGCGGGGACCAAGGGCCTCTCCCTCTTTTTGCTGCCCCGAACAGCGGAAGATGGTACGCCCAACGCTTATCGCATCTTGCGTCTCAAGGACAAGCTGGGCACGCGAGACATGGCGAGCGGCGAAATCCGCCTCGAAGGGGCGAGAGCCTTTCTCGTCGGCGAGCCCGGGGCGGGGTTTCGCCAGATGACCGACATGATCAATAATTCCCGCCTCTCCAATGGCGTGCGCGCCGCCGGGATGATGCGCCGGGCGGTGAGCGAGGCGTTGTTCGTCGCCCACCATCGCCGCGCGTTCGGCCGTCGCCTGATCGAACTTCCCTTGATGCGGCGCCAGCTTTTGAAGCTCGTCATGCCCACGGAGCAGGCGCGCAGCATGATGTTCACCACCGCCGAGGCGCTGGCGCGCGCCGATGCCGGCGAGCCCGGCGCTTATGCCCTGCTCCGCATCCTGACGCCGCTGATCAAATTCCGCGCCTGCCGTGATGCCCGCCGCGTCACCGGGGATGCGATGGAGGTGCGCGGCGGCGCCGGCTATATCGAGGAATGGCCAGAGCCGCGCCTCGTGCGCGATGCTCATCTCGGCTCGATCTGGGAGGGGACGAGCAATATCGTCGCCCTCGATGTGATGCGCGCGGCACGGCGCGAGGGGGCTCTCGCGGCGTTGCAGACGCATATCGCTGCACAGGTCGCGGCCTCGGGAATGACCGACATCCTCGCCCCACTCGCGCAGGCGACGCGCCTTGCCGAGCGCGCGATGGCGCCGGAGGGGGCGCATCTGGCACGCCAAGCCGCCTCCGCCCTCTATCATCTCGCGAGTGCCAGCGCGCTGGCGTTCGAGGCCGCTGCGCTGGCCGATGTGGCGCGGCGGAGCCTCGCCGAGCGCGTGTTGCGCCATCGCGTTCTGCCGCGCGACCCCCTAGCGGCAGAGGAGGCGGATGACGGGATCGGCATGGCGGCGCTGGAGACGCTGCTGGCCGATCCCAGCGCCTGAGTGCAATCTTGCAGCGCACAAAAATCACGATTTTTTTATATAAGAACCCTTGGTAAGCACTTGATTTCTTAACCAATGGTAAAAATTTTGAGATTTTACTCACGTTAAGGGGTTGCGTCTCATAGATTGCCTGTGTAGGGCAAGCCTATGCGAGAGACCGGTTCAACGCTCTCCCGCCTTGCTGCACTCCGCGCGTTGGTCGCGGGTGCGGCGTTGTTTGCCAGTGCGACGGCAAGCAGGGCGGTGGCGCAACCCGACGAAACCGCGATGGCCGTGCCGCGTTTGGCACCGCTCGGCAACAGCGAAGTGGCGTTGCTGCAGCCGCTCGACCCGGTAGAGGCCGACCAGTTCCGCGCCCTGTTCGCGGCGCAAAACGCGGCCGATAGCGTGCTTGCCGAGCGGCTCATGCGCGCCCTTGAAGCGCCGGCTAAGGGCGAAGCTGCAGGTCTGCGCGGCGATCTTCGCGGCTATGCGCGCGCCGCCGGGTATTTGCGGCCGGGCAGCCATCCCGACCCGGCCGCGCTCTCGGCCTGGCTTTCGCGTCACTCGGCGCTCGCCATCGCCGCCGATATCGCAGCGCTCTGCCGCGCCCACGCGCCCACATGCCCGGCCGCCAAGCGCATTGCCCCGGCACCGAGCCTGGCCGCGCTCAGCGCGCCCGAGGATGCGTTGTTCGATTTTTCCGAGTTCCGGCGCAATCCGGAGCTCGAGGGCGAGATTTTCACGCGCGCCGAAAGCGGCCAGAGCGATGCCGCGCTCCGTCTGATCGCGCATACCAGCGGGCTTTCGCCGGATTATGCCGCCCTTTTGCGCGCCGAGGTCGCAGAGGCGCTTTTTGCCGCCAATCACGACCACGCGGCGCGCGATCTCGCTCTGCGCGCTTTTCATGCGAGCGGTGATCGGGTCGCGCTCGGTGGCTTCGTCGCCGGCCTCGCCTCCTGGCGGCTCAACCGCTTCGATGAAGCGCGGCGCTGGTTCGAAGCGGCGGCGGAAGCGCCGATCGCCTCGCCGGGTCAGCACGCTGCGGCGCGGTTCTGGGCGGCCCGCGCCCATTTTGCGCGCGGCGATGCCGAGGGCGGCAGGCTCTGGCTCGAGCGTGCGAGCGCCGGGGCCTACACGTTCTATGGCTTGCTCGCGCGCCGTCGCCTCGGTCTGCCGCTGTTGGCCGAAAGCGACGCAAGTGCTGGGGTTCTCGGCGAGGCCGATATCGCCGCCGTCGCCGAGACCGAGGCGGGCATGCGGGCCTTCGCCCTCCTGCAGATCGGCCAGAGCGGGTTCGCCGGCGCCGAATTGCGCGCGCTGGCGGCGAAACCCGACACCGCGCCGGCCTTGCGCGGCGCTATCGCGCGGGTTGCGCGCGAGGCCGGGCTTGCGCCGCTCGCAGACGCGATCTCGGCGAGTTTCCGGGCCGCAAGCGGCGCCAAGCCGCTACCCCATCTTGCCCCGCGCGGCGGGTTTCAGGTCGCGCCGGCGCTGATCTACGCGCTTGCACGGATCGAATCCCATTTCGACCCCGCCGCCGTCTCGCCGGCGGGGGCGCGCGGCCTGCTTCAGCTGATGCCGGTGACGGCGAGCTATCTCGCCAACGACCCTTCGCTCGCCGGCGCGCGTCAACAGCGCCTGCACGACCCCGCCGTCAATCTCGATCTCGGCCAGCGCTATCTCGTCCATCTGTCACGCGTCGATGTCGTCGATGGCGATCTTTTGCGCCTGCTTGCAGCCTATAATGCCGGGCCGGGCAATCTCGCCAACTGGCTCCAGAGCCTGCAAGACGGCGATGATCCGCTGATGTTCATCGAGGCGGTGCCAAGCCATGAGACGCGCGGCTTCCTGCGCCGCGCCTTCGCCTATGCTTGGCTCTATGCGGCGCGGCTCGACGTCGCGCCGCCGGGGCTCGCCTCGCTCGCCGAGGGGCGCTTCCCACGGCTCGAGAGTTCCGATAGGCTCGCCTTCCCCGCTGAGGCGGCGATGTCGTTTTTGCCCAACTGAGCGGTCACCCGCGAGCGGGGCGGCGCGCGCCTCGGCGCTGTCGCCAACTCTGACCGCGGAGGCCCGCCATGGGGCGCATAGACGAGACGCGCCGTTTTCTTCCCGTCAACATCGCCATTCTCACCGTTTCTGACAGCCGCACGCGTGCGAACGACACCTCTGGCGACGCGCTCGCCGCGCGCATTACCGCGTCCGGCCACCATCTCGTTGCGCGTGATCTTTTGCGCGATGATGCCGATCTGATCGTGGCCAAACTCCGCGCCTGGATCGCCGATCCCGCGATCGATGTCGTCATTACCACCGGCGGCACGGGGCTCACCGGGCGCGATGTAACACCGGAGGCGTTTGATCGCGTCCTCGAAAAACGCATCGAGGGATTCGGCGAATTGTTTCGTATGCTGAGCTATCAGAAAATCGGCACCTCCACCATGCAATCGCGCGCGGTCGGCGGGGTTGCGCATGGCACCTATCTTT
>JAJYXY010000029.1 GCA_021801465.1 Pseudomonadota bacterium | reverse complement strand
CACCACCATCAAAGCGGCCAAGCGCATGGTGGAGAAAGAACGGCCGGAAGTGTGGGACATCCTCGAAGAGGTGATCCGCGAGCATCCGGTGCTGCTCAATCGTGCGCCGACGCTGCATCGGCTTGGCATTCAGGCGTTCGAGCCGGTGCTGATCGAGGGCAAGGCGATCCAGCTCCATCCGCTGGTTTGTACGGCGTTCAACGCCGATTTCGATGGCGATCAGATGGCGGTGCATGTGCCGCTCAGCATCGAAGCGCAGCTCGAAGCGCGCGTGCTCATGATGTCGACCAACAACATCCTGAGCCCGGCGAACGGCAAGCCGATCATCGTGCCGAGCCAGGACATCGTGCTCGGGCTCTATTATCTTTCGCTGGAGACGCCGGAGTTTCGCGCGACCCCGGATGAGAAGGCGCCTGCCTTCGCCACCATCGGCGAGATCGAGCACGCGCTTCACGCGCGCGCGCTTACCCTCCACAGCAAAATTCGCGCACGTATCGAGATCGTTGCTGCCGACGGCGAGAGAAAGCGGCAGGTGGTGATCACGACGCCTGGGCGGATGTTGATCGCGCAGATCCTGCCTCAACATCCGAGTGTTCCCTTCACGGTGATCAACAAGCAGCTCACGAAGAAAAACGTCTCCGATGTCATCGATCTCGTCTATCGCCATTGCGGACAAAAGGAGTGCGTGATCTTCGCCGACCGCCTGATGGGCCTCGGCTTTGGCCAGGCATGCAAAGCGGGAATTTCTTTCGGCAAGGATGACATGATCATCCCCGCTGAAAAGGGTGATCTTATTCGCAAGACGCAGGCCGAGGTCAAGGAATTCGAGCAGCAATATCAGGATGGTTTGATCACGGCGGGCGAACGTTACAACAAAGTCGTCGATGCCTGGTCGCGCTGTACCGATGCCGTCGCCAGCGCAATGATGCAGGAGATCAGCAAGCAGGAAATTGGCCGTCCTACCAACTCGGTGTGGATGATGAGCCATTCCGGCGCCCGCGGCTCACCAGCACAGATGCGCCAGCTTGCCGGTATGCGCGGCTTGATGGCGAAGCCGTCGGGTGAAATCATCGAGCAGCCGATCATCGCCAACTTCAAGGAGGGGCTCTCGGTTCTCGAATATTTCAACTCCACGCACGGTGCTCGCAAAGGGCTCGCTGATACGGCGTTGAAGACGGCGAATTCTGGTTATCTTACCCGCCGACTGGTCGATGTCGCGCAGGATTGCATCATCGTCGACGCCGATTGCGGCACCGAGCGTGGCCTGACCGTGCGCGCGGTGATGGACGGCGGCGAGGTGGTGGCGAGCCTCGCCGAGCGAATCCTCGGCCGCGCTGTCGCCGAGGACGTCGTAGATCCGGTGAGCAATGCGGTGATCATGGCGCGCGGCGCTCTGATCAACGAGGAGGATGCCGACCGCATAGAGCGGGCCGGGGTCGAGGCCGTCAAAATCCGCTCTGTCCTGACTTGCGACTCCACCGTTGGGGTGTGCGCTCTTTGCTACGGCCGCGATCTTGCGCGCGGCACGCCGGTTAACCCGGGCGAGGCGGTTGGTGTTATTGCCGCGCAGTCGATCGGCGAGCCGGGTACCCAGCTCACGATGCGCACATTCCATATCGGCGGTGCGGCGCAGCGGGGGGCCGAGCAATCGAGCGTGGAGGCCAGCCACGACGGCAAGGTCTCGATCAAAAACCGCAATGTCGTCATCAACAGCCAAAACGTGCCTGTGGTGATGGCCCGCAATTGTGAAATTTTGTTGTTTGACGAGCGCGGTCGCGAGCGGGCGCGCTTTCGCGTCCCCTATGGCGCGCGCCTCTTGACCGACGAGGGGGCCGAGGTCGCGCGTGGGCAAAAACTTGCCGAATGGGATCCCTACACGCTGCCGATCATCACCGAGCGTGACGGCAAGGTGGAATATCTCGACCTCATCGAGGGCATCACGCTGATCGAGCGGGTGGACGACGTGACGGGCCTTACCTCGAAAGTGGTCGTGGACTACAAGCAGGGCGCGCGTAGCGCCGATCTGCGGCCGCGCTTGCAGCTCAAAGACGCACACGGGGACGTGGTGAAGCTGCCGAGCGGTGGTGATGCGCGTTACTTCCTTGCGCCCGACTCGATTCTCTCGGTGGAGAATGGCGCCGAAGTGCAGGCGGGTGACGTGTTGGCCCGCATCCCGCGCGAAGGCAGCAAGACGCGTGATATTACCGGCGGTCTGCCACGCGTCGCGGAGCTGTTTGAGGCGCGTCGGCCGAAGGATCATGCGATCATCGCGGAGATCGATGGGCGCGTGGAATTCGGCAAAGACTATAAAGCCAAGCGCCGCATCGTGTTGAAAAATGATGAGACCGGCGAGCAGGCGGAATACCTCGTCCCCAAAGGCAAGCATGTCTCGGTGCAGGAGGGTGATTTCGTTCGCCGGGGCGACCCCCTGGTCGACGGGCCGCGGGTGCCGCACGACATTCTGAAAGTGCTCGGGGTTGAGGCGCTATCAGAATACCTCGTCAACGAAATCCAGGAAGTCTATCGCCTGCAAGGTGTGAAGATCAACGACAAGCATATTGAGGTGATCGTTCGCCAGATGCTGCAGAAGGTGGAGATCTTGGATCCGGGCGAGACGACCTATCTTCTCGGCGAGCAGGTGGATCGGCTGGAATTCGAGGCGGAAAATCGCAAGCGCGAAAAGGCGGGTGAGCGCCCGGCGCTGGCGATGCCGGTTCTGCAGGGCATCACCAAGGCTAGCCTCCAGACCCAGAGCTTCATCAGCGCGGCATCTTTCCAAGAGACGACGCGGGTGCTGACCGAGGCTGCGACAGCGGGCAAGGTCGATAGCCTCAACGGTCTCAAGGAGAACGTCATCGTCGGCCGCCTCATCCCGGCGGGAACCGGGAGCGTGATGAACCGACTGCGGTCGATCGCCGCGCGACGTGATCGCCAGCGCCTTCCCGAAGCGCCGGCTTTGTCGGACGACATCGCCGCGGAGTGAGTGCGTGGGCGGGTTTGCACGGCTAGTGCAAGCCCGCTCAGCGCCTTCCTGCCGTGACTTTATCACAAGGGAGCGTGGCAAACGCCCCAGCCAATTCTCGATCGCTCACGCGCTGGGGGCGTAACCTATTCGGAAGCATGGGAATTTCGTCGCTTTTTGCGGCATTTTCGGGCGGTGCGATCTATATTTTGATTCCCGGGCCGGCCTTTCTCGCTTTGCTTGCTCTCGGCGCGAGCGTGGGGCGGGGGCAAGCACTCCGATTTGCCGCCGGTAATTTTGCCGGAGATTTGGTTTGGAACGCGCTCGCCTTGATCGCCCTCATCGGGGCGCGGGAAGTTGGCGCTGGGGTTTTCGCGGGGCTCGATCTCATTTCGGGGGTTTATCTGGGCTGGCTTGGCGCTCGGGCCCTTGGCGCCAAGAGGGCGGCGGTCCAGCAGGCCCTGGCGCCGAAGCAGGCAGTGCTCCGTGGCGTTGCTTTTGGCTTGACCAACCCCAAGGGCTACCCGGTGGCGCTGGCGACCTTCGCCTCTTTGTTTTCGGGCCGGCCAGGCGCCATCGCCTTCGCCGATCTGCCCGGCTTGTTCGTGATGGTTGCCGCGGGAATCGCTGGCGCCGATTTGCTGCTGGTTCTCATTGTCGGTCTTGCCCCGTTTCGCCGATTCCATGAGCGCTATCAGCTCTGGCTCACGCGCGCTGCTGGGGTGTTGTTCGTGGGATTTGGTCTCCATGCCCTGCTGACGGGCGCGCGCGCGCTCGCTCCCCAAGCATTTTCGCGGAAATCGGTGCTGCCGTAGGATGGTCGGGAATAAAATTGGGGTGTTTTATGGCCTCGCGGCGCTTGACTTGCCGCGCCGCTACCCGTAGGTTCCGCGCCCTCAGCCGACCTCTCTGACGAGGGGGCGGTCGCTACTCGCAGGCAGCATGGAGTCCGCGGCGCCGCGGTTGGTGGCTTTCACCAGCTTCTCAGGCCGCAGACAAAGTATCTCCGCAGGCCGTGATGGCGGCCTCTGTGGGGGTGTGGTGTGAGGCGTGTGTGCCGCTTCCGGAAGGGGCGGCGGCCTGGGTATGTCGTTTGGAGTTGCTGGCGGGTTGGCGTGCTGGCGCTCTCTTGTTGGGATTGGAAAAGAGGTCTATGCCGACCATCAACCAGTTGATCGCCAAGGGGCGTGAGCCGCGCGGCAAACGCAACAAAGTTCCAGCCTTGGAAGGCTGCCCGCAAAAGCGTGGGGTTTGCACCCGCGTCTACACGACGACACCGAAAAAGCCTAACTCGGCCTTGCGGAAGGTTGCAAAAGTACGCCTGACCAATGGCTACGAGGTGGTGAGCTACATCCCGGGCGAGGGGCACAATCTGCAGGAGCATAGCGTGGTGCTGATCCGCGGCGGTCGCGTCAAGGATTTGCCAGGTGTGCGCTATCATATTCTTCGCGGCGTGCTCGATACCCAAGGTATCGCCAAGCGAGATC
>JAJYXY010000274.1 GCA_021801465.1 Pseudomonadota bacterium | reverse complement strand
CTGGGCGGCTTCGGCCATGCCGACGGCAAGTTCCACTTCGCCCCGGATTGGGCGGCGATCGGGCCGAACCATGCGGCGATGCCGCCGCTTCCCGATCACATGCCTTCGCCCGAGGACGCGACGGCTTCATTGCCCTTCCGCCTGGTCACCGCACCGGCGCGGCAATTTCTCAATTCCACCTTCACCGAGACCGAGACCTCGCGCAAACGTGAAAAGCGCCCGGCGGCGCTGATCCATCCCGAGGATGCGGCGCGGCTCGGGATCGAGGAGGGCGGCCTGGTGCGGCTCGGCAACGCGCGCGGCGAGGTTCGCGTCCATGCCCGGCTGTTCGATGGGCTGCAACCAGGGGTGATCGTCGTCGAGAGCATCTGGCCGAGCGCCGATTTCCCGGACGGCGTGGGCATCAACGCGCTGACCGGCGATGACGCAGCGCCGCCCAAGGGCGGGGCCGCGTTCCATGACACCGCGGTCTGGCTCCGCGCCGAAGCCGCTGCCCTGCCGCTCGCCGCCGAGTGAGGGCGACAAAACGCGGCGAAGATGGCAAAGTGTCGCCCGACACGTCGCGCGATGGTTTCTCGTTCCCATGCACCAGCTCCTTTTTCTTCGCCACGCCAAGGCCACCGCCGCATCCCCGGGTTTGCCCGATGAGGCCCGCCCGCTTGCCGCGCGCGGGCGCGAGGATGCGCTCGCGATCGGCGGCGCGATGCGTGCGCGGCGCCTGTTGCCCGATCTCGTTCTCGTCTCGAGCGCACGGCGCACGCGCGAAACCCTCGCCGCCCTCGAGCCGTGGGACGAGACGCCGCTGATCGAACCCCTCGATCGGCTCTATCTCGCCTCCGCCAGCCAGATTCTCGACATTTTGCGCGAGGTTTCGGAGACCGTCCGCAGCGTGCTCGTGATCGGCCATAACCCCGGGCTCCATGAGTGCGCGTTGCAGCTCGCCGATGCGTCGGGCAACGAGTTTCGGGCCCGGCTCGAAGCCGGCTTGCCGACGGGAACCTTGCTCGAATTCGCCTATGGCGGCGCCTGGGAGGCGTTGGGCGTGGGGCGGGCGCGGCTGACCCGGTTTCTTTCGCCGCGCGATCTCACCACTGCCGCGCGATGACCGCGGCGGGGGGGAGGGCCGAGGCGCCTTCGCCCGCGCGTGGGCTCGCAGCGCAGCTTGATTTCATCCTCTCCCCAGAGGCGGCACGCGCGCTCAAACATGCGGCGACGTGGCGCGCGTTGGTGCCACGCGCCGGGCGGCGGGCGCTGTTCGCCGAAATCTGGGTGATCGACGGCGAGGGGCGGGCGATGGCGCTGGCCCCCGGGCCATGGCCGGAGACGATCGAGGGGCGGGCGTTTGGCGCAGCCATAGGGTATCGGCGCCGCGGCCAAAGCCGCGCGATTCCGGGTCTCACGCTCGAACGCGCCGAGGGGGCGTTCGTTGCCGGCGTCAAGGCTGGCCGTTTCTTCACCCTCTCTCTCTCCGGCGCGGCGCCGGTCGTCGCCGAGGCGGCGCGCGCGCTGGCGGGGGAATGCGCGCTGTTTGCCGCGGCGGGGTCGCTCGCCTCGCTTGCCGCGTGGCGGGTGCTCGGCATCGACGTACCGCGAGCGTGCGCGCCGCCGCCGCTCACCTACGAGAGCGAACTCACCACCGCCGCGCGTTGCCTGCTCGAAGCGCAGGCAACGCTTTTGCGGGCGCGGATCGAAACCCTCTCGGCCATGCTCGCCGCCTTGCGCCTCGGCGCGCCGCACGAGGCCGAGCCGGTGCATCAGACCCGTGTCGCACTTCGCCGTCTTCGCGCCACGATCGCCGTGTTCGCACCACTCGGCCCGCCGCTTCTCGCCGAAATCGGCAGCGAGCTGCGCGCGTTCGGCCATGTTCTCGGGCGGGCGCGGGAATGGGATGTTTTCGAGACCGGCATCGCCCACGATCTCGTGCGGCGTTTTCCCGCCGACGCGGCGGCCTTGCATCTCGCCGCACTGGCCGGGGCCAAGCGCCGCGCGGCCTATGACGGTCTCGATGCGTGGCTCGCGGGCGAGGCGGCGCGGCGTTTGCTGGTCGATCTCGCCGTGCTGCCGCTTCTCGTGCATGGCGAGGGGGGGGCGGCGCTGCCGCGCACGCTCGGCGCGTTTGCCAGCGCAGCGCTCGAGAAGCGGGCGCGCCGGGTGCGCCGGGCGGCGGCGCTGGCGGCGCTAGAGGCCGAGCCACTGCATCGCCTTCGCCTCGATGCCAAACATTTGCGCTATCTCGGGGAAATGTTCGCGCCATGTTTTTCCTCGCGCCGCAGCGCGCGCTTCATCCGCCGGCTGGCGGCGTTGCAGGATTGGCTCGGCGCGCTCAACGACGCGGCGATGACGGCGCGCCTGATGCACGACATCGCGCATGAGGGGGGGGATGGGGGCGAAACCGGCGGGGAAATGGGGGAGGAATCTGGCGCCGAGATCATGGCGCGGGCACGCGGCATGGCGCTCGGCTTCGCGGCGGCGGTCACACCGCGGGCGATGAGCAAAGCGGTGCGGGCGCTGGAGCGTTTACAGGGGCTTAAACCATTTTGGCTATGATCACGGTGTTTTGCTGCGGCTGCGAAGGTTGCGTTGCCAAGGGTTTCATTCTTAATCTAGGGCTCTTGCACCGGCCTGATAGCCGATAAGCCAACATTCGCGCGGCACGCGCCGCCAAGGGGATCACACGCATGAGTATTGCCAGCAACGACACCAAGGGTTCCGCGGTTATCACCATTCCCGGTCATAATCAGAACGCGGAACTGCCCATGCTTGCCGGCACGATTGGCCCTGCCGTTCTCGATATCCGCAAGCTTTACAATGAACTCGGCGTCTTTACGTTCGATCCCGGCTATGGTGGCACGGCGTCTTGCGAGAGCAAGATCACCTATATCGACGGCGATGAGGGTATTTTGCTCTATCGCGGCTATCCGATCGAGCAACTGGCCGAGCATTCGACCTTCCTCGAAGTCGCGTGTTTGCTGCTCAATGGCGAATTGCCCAATGAGGCCGAATTCGCCGATTTCGAGCGGGGCGTGATGCGCCATACCATGCTGCATGAGCAGCTTCGCAGCTTCTATAACGGGTTTCGCCGCGATGCCCATCCGATGGCGGTTTTGTGCGGGGTGGTCGGCGCTTTATCGGCGTTTTATCACGACAGTCTCGACATCAATAATCCCGAGCATCGCCGCATCAGCGCCTTCCGCCTGATCGCCAAGGTGCCGACGATCGCGGCCTGGGCCTATAAATATTCGATCGGCCAGCCTTTCATGTATCCGCGCAACGATCTCTCGTTCGCCGAGAATTTTCTATACATGATGAACGCGGTGCCTTCCGAGCCGTTCAAGCCCAATCCGATTCTCTCCCGCGCGATGGATCGGATTCTGATCCTGCATGCCGATCATGAGCAGAATGCTTCGACCAGCACGGTTCGCCTGGCCGGCTCCACGGGCGCCAATCCCTTTGCCTGCATTGCCGCTGGCATCGCGAGCCTCTGGGGCCCGGCGCATGGCGGCGCCAATGAGGCGGTTCTGAAAATGCTTGAGGAGATCGGCCATGTCGATCACATTCCGGCGTTCATCGAGCGCGTCAAAGACAAGAACAGCAATGTTCGGCTGATGGGTTTTGGCCATCGCGTCTATAAGAACTATGACCCGCGCGCGAAGATCATGCAGCGCACCTGCCATGAAGTTCTCGGTGAACTCGGCATCAAAGACGACCCGCTGCTCGATCTCGCGATCGAACTCGAACGGATTGCCCTCAGCGACGAGTATTTCATCTCGAAAAAACTCTATCCCAACGTGGATTTTTACTCTGGCATCATTCTCAAGGCGATGGGTTTTCCGACCAGCATGTTTACGGTGCTGTTCGCGGTTGCGCGCACCGTTGGCTGGATCAGCCAGTGGAAAGAGATGATCGAGGATCCCTCTCAACGCATCGGCCGGCCGCGCCAGCTTTATACCGGCGCGCCGATGCGCGATTTCGTCGCGCGCTCACGCCGCGGCTGATTTTCCCGTGGGGCGGTGCCATCGGCACCGCCCGGCGGAGAAAAGTTTTTTGGTTCTTTTTTTCAAAAAAGAACGTCTTTTCCCTTCTTACCGCGTCGCGTGCGTCACGAACTTGGTGTTGAAATAGGCCTCGATCGCGTCGGTGCCGCCTTCGGACCCGAAGCCCGAATCCTTGATTCCGCCGAACGGCACTTCGGGAAGGGCGAGGCCGTGATGGTTGATCGACATCATGCCCGCTTCCACCGCGTCCGCCACCATCGCCGCGGTGCGCGCCGAGCTGGTATAGGCGTAGGAGGCAAGCCCATAGGGCAGCCGATTCGCTTCGGCGACCGCCTCCTCGGCGTCACGGAACGGGCGGATGATGGCGACCGGGCCGAAGGGTTCCTCGTTCATGATGCGTGCTTCCATCGGCACGTCGGTGAGGATGGTCGGCGCAAAGAAATACCCTTTGTTCCCGACC
>JAJYXY010000072.1 GCA_021801465.1 Pseudomonadota bacterium | reverse complement strand
CAGCACCTGCACCCCCTCGGTGATCAGCCCAAGCGGCGAGCCCGGGATCAAGACGATCGCCGCCGAGATCGCGATCAGCGCGCCATAGATCAGATAAAAGCCCAGCGCGTCATTCGGCTTGCGGTGCAGCGAATGGCGCACCGACAACGTATCGCCGAACGCATAAGCGGTGGAGAGACCAACCGCCGCAGCCCCGAGCAGCGCCGCATCGACGAGACCGATCGCAAACAGATCCCCCGCCCAACGCCCAACATATTTGGCCAATCCAGCAGCCACCCCGCCGGCATCGGTGAAATTGCCGAATTCCGGCTTGCCGGCAAACGCCGCGGCGGCGATCGCGATCATCACGATGGCACCGACCTGGGTAAAGACCATGCCGAGCGCCATATCGACCCGCTCATAGGCCATGAAGCGCGGGCGCAGGCGCTTGTCGACGACATAGCTCTGCTGGAAAAATAGCTGCCAGGGCGCAACCGTGGTGCCGACGAGGCCGATAATGAGCAGCATGATGTCGGAAAGCTTGCCCGGCGGCAGGCCCGGCACCACGAGGTCTCGCGCCATCTCGCCGAGAGGGGGATGAGCGACGACGAAAATCGGCACGATCGCGAGACTGCCGAGGCAGAGCAGCACCGCAAAACGCTCGAAACGCCGGAAGCTCCCGGTGCTGACCGCGGCAATGGTGAGCCCGGCGGCAACCAAAACGCCAAGCGGCTTCGAGAGTCCGAAATAATCCATCGCCAGGCTGACGCCGATGAATTCGGTGATGATGGTGAGCCCGTTCAGGAGAAACAGGTCGATGACGCTGAACGCGCCCCAGAACCGGCCGAAACGCTCGAAAATCAGCCGCGCATGGCCAACGCCGGTGACCGCGCCGAGCCGCGCCACCATCTCCTGGCAGACATAGAGGACCGGGATCAGCAGGATCATCGTCCAGAGCAGCGTGCTGCCATAGGTCTGGCCGGCCTGGGTGTAGGTCGCGAAGGCGCCGGCGTCGTTGTCGCCGACCATGACGATGAGGCCGGGGCCGACGACCGCAAGCAAAGTCGCGAGACGCGCGACGAGGTTGCGCCGGGGGCCGTCATCGTCGCGCCGGATGGTGCCGAGGGCGCCGGTGATGTCGCCGAGATGGGCGGAATCGAGCACCGCCTCCTTGGTCAGGGTGTCGAGCTTGTCGATATGGGTCATGGTATCAGGTCCGTTCTGTGCCAAGGCGGCGCCTGGCTGAGGGGAATGAGTGCGGCGAGCGCCGGCGGCCGGCGCTCGTTGCGATTCAACCAAGCAACGATACCCGCGGGCGCGTCGCGGCGAGGCCCCAATGCGCACGCAAGCGGCCTTCGTCATCGTGCCGCCAACGAAGGTCGAGCACCGGGCGCGCGACCTGCCCCGCGGGCGCCGCGTCGGAAACCAAACGACGTGTTACGGCCGGGCGATTGCCAGGCACGCGGATCTGACGAGGAAAGGTAAAGACGGCCATCACAGCCTCCTCTTGCTCAAGTGGTAACTCGAGCCCGGGAGGCTTGGCCGTTTGGCGTCAGCAGCGAAGCGCTGGCGCCTTAACGGTCACATGCGGATCCCGGGCGGCGACCCATCCCGACGGCGGCAAAGCAGGCGCTAAGCGCCAACTATGGCTCTCCGAGGGCTGGCTACTAGATCGCGGGTTCATGTGATCCCTGACAGAAAGTTGACCCAATCGCCCCAAGCCTCATGGCCTGGAACGAGGCACAAGCGCACGCTTACGGTTTGGCGCGCCTCTCCGTCGCCTAGATAAGACTCTGACCGGGGCCACGGCAAGGAAAAAAACGCCTGGCGCGAGAAAAAATCGGCCGCCATGGCCGTGGCTGCTCGCACGACAGATCTGCGCCGGCTGTGCTATCCTTTATTGCGGCGCAACATGCTATAAGGTGCCGTTATGCCATGGCTGCCAAGCGCTTCCCGCCATCGCTTCCACCCGGAGCGGCTGTTCCGTCCCGATAGCGTCGCCGTGTTCGGTGCCGAGACCGCGGAGGGGGCGATCGTGCTTGCCAATCTCCGCGCCGGCGGCTTCGCCGGCGCCATCGCGACGCTCGATGCCGGCGATCTCGCCATATCGTCGCAAGCCGGCGCGGCGCGCCCGGATGTCGCGCCGTTCGACGTCGCGATTCTCGCAGCACCACTCGACGATCCGCGCGCCGTGCTGGCCGGGCTCGCGGCGCGTGGCTGTTTTGCCGCGATCGCGACCGCGATGATGCCCGGGCTGCGCGATGCGGCGCGCGCGAGCGGCGTCAGGGTGCTCGGGCCGGGCTCTTTCGGGCTCGCCGTTCCCGCGCACGGGCTGAATGCAACGCTCGGCCATCTCCCGGTGCCGGCGGGGCGCACCGCGCTGGTCTCGCAATCGGCCGCGCTCTGCCGCGCCGTGCTCGATTGGGCGGGGCCGAACGGGGTGGGCTTTTCTCACATCGTCGGCATCGGCGGCAATGCCGATATCGGCTTCGGCCTGACGCTCGATTGGCTCGCGCGCGATCCCGCGACCGGCGCCATTTTGCTCGATATCCGCCGGCTCAAAAACCCGCGCGCCTTCATCTCCGCCGCCCGCGCCGCCGCCCGCCTGCGCCCGGTGGTGGCGCTTTGTGCCGGTGGCCTGCTGCGCGATAGCGAAGACGAAACCGGCATCGGACCCGCGGCCGAGGCCGCTTTCGCCGCCGCCGGCCGGCGCGCCGGGCTGCTCGTCGTCAACCATTTTGAGGATCTGCTCGCCGCCGCCGAAACCCTGAGCCGCGCCAATCCTCTCACCCGCGAGCCGCTCGCGATCGTCACCACCGCCATTGCCCCCGGCGAAATGGCGGCGGATGAAGCGCTCCGCCTCGGTGTTCCGCTCCATCCGCTGCCATCGGCGATCCGGACGGCGCTGGCGCGGCCGCTGCCGCCTGAACTCGCCGGTCAAGGCGGCGCCCTCGAGCCGCTTTATCTCGGTCTCGACTCGCCGGCGCGGTGCGCGGCGGCGATCGAAAACCTTGCCCGCGACCCAGACATTGGCGGTATCCTCGCCATTCTCGCCCCGCCACCGCTGCGCCCAAGCGCCGCCGACGACGAAGCCTGGGCCAGCGCGATCGCCGCCAGCGCGCGCGCCATCAAACGCCCGCTCCTCGTCGCGGCGATGGGGGAAACCACCGCAGCGCCATTGCGCTTGCGCCTCGCCGATGCCGGATTGCCGGTCTTCGCGACCCCAGAGCAGGCGGTGCATGGGTTTCATCATCTTCTTCAGCATCGCCGCAACCGGCTCGCCGCGCGCGAATTGCCGCCGAGCACGGTGCTGCGCCTGCTTCCTGACCGGGTGGCGGTGACGCGGGTTTTCGCCGCGGCGCGCCGGGCCGAGCGTCTCGCGCTGCTGCAGGATGAGGCGATGGCGGTGCTTTCCGCCTATGGCGTGCCGGTGGTGCCGACGCGGGCGGCGGCAAGCCCCGAGGATGCCGGGGCGGCGGCGACGATGCTCGGCTTTCCGATCGCGCTCAAGCTGCGGCGCACCGAGAAGCGTGGCGCGCCGAGCGTCGTTCTCGATCTCGCCGACGCCGCCGCCGTCACCCGCGCCGCGGCGCGGATGGCCGCTGGGCAGGCGCCGACGCACGGGTTTCTCGTCCAGCGCCAGATCCGCCGCGCCCGCGAGTTGGCGATCACTCTCGGTGACGACGCGGTGTTCGGCCCGGTGCTCGGCTTCGGCCTTGGCGGCAGCGCCGGCGCCATTCTCGGCGAAAGCGTCGTCGATCTGCCGCCGCTCAACCTGCCGCTCGCGCAGGCGCTGATCGCGCGCTCGCGCTTTGCGCCCTTACTCGGCGCGTTTCGGGAATTTCCGCCGGCGAACCGCGACGCCATCGCCGAGACCCTGGTGCGGATCTCGCAATTGGTGATCGATTTTCCCGAAATCGCGACATTGCGCATCGATCCGCTATTCGTCGATGGCGAGGGGGTTCTGGTCGGTGATGCCGGGCTCACGCTGCGCCCGCGGGGAAGCCGCGCAGAGTTCGCCATCCCGCCTTATCCCGCCGAACTCGAGGAAATTTGGACCGCCGGCGGCGAGAGGCTGCTGCTCCGCCCGATCCGCCCCGAGGACGCCGAGGCGCATGGCGCGTTCTTCCAGCGCCTTGCCCCGGAAGACATCCGCTATCGTTTCTTCTCGCCCATGCGCACGCCCGCGGCCGAGCAGATGGCGCGCATGACGCAAGTCGATTATCAACGCGAAATCGCCTTCATCGCCGTCCGTGAGAGCACCGGCGAGACCGTCGGGGTTGCCCGCTTGGTGCGCGAATTCGATGAAGGGAGCAGCGAATTTGCGATCATCGTGCAGCCGGACATGAAGGGAAAGGGGCTCGCAACGCGGCTCATGCACTGCCTCATCGACTGGGCGCGCGGGCAAGGCATGACCGAGATCGTCGGCCAGATCCTCGCCGATAACGCGCCGATGCTCGCTTTCGTCCGCCATCTCGGCTTTTCCCTCCATCGCCTGCCCGGCGAAGACGACGTGCT
>JAJYXY010000308.1 GCA_021801465.1 Pseudomonadota bacterium | reverse complement strand
CGTGTGTTTGAGTTTGCGGTTCAGCGCCGGCACGGCGTCGATCTCGTAAATCTTGCCGTCCACCTTGACGCGGGTGAAGCCGCGGCGCTGCAATTCGGCGAGTTCCTTGCGGTATTCGCCCTTGCGGTCGCGGATCACCGGGGCGAGCAGGAGGAGCCGCGTGCCCTCGGCCAGCGCGAGCACCCGATCGACCATCTGGCTCACCGTCTGCGCCTCGATCGGGAGCCCGGTCGCCGGCGAATAGGGCGTGCCGGCGCGGGCCCAGAGGAGACGCATATAGTCGTGGATTTCGGTGACCGTGCCCACCGTCGAGCGCGGGTTGTGGCTGGTGGTTTTCTGCTCGATCGAGATCGCCGGCGACAGCCCCTCGATGCTGTCGACATCGGGTTTGCCGGCGAGTTCGAGGAATTGCCGCGCATAGGACGAGAGACTCTCGACATAGCGGCGCTGGCCCTCGGCGTAGATGGTATCGAAGGCGAGCGAGGATTTCCCCGACCCCGAAAGCCCGGTGATCACGGTCAGGCTGTCGCGCGGGATGGCGACGTCGATATCGCGGAGATTATGCTCGCGCGCGCCACGCACGATGATGGAGCCAGGCATGCGGCAGGGTCCGGGAGGGTGTTGTGGGCGGAGGCCGAATGCCGGATATGGCAGCCCCCACCACCCTTGAAAAGGGGCGCGCTTGGAAAGGCGCGCCGGGCGGGCTAGAGTGCGCGATCGACGTTGACCGCGAGCTTGTCCGCGACGAGCTTGCCCCCAAGGAGTGAACCGCCGCGATGGCTGGCAGTGTGAACAAGGTGATTTTGATCGGCAATCTCGGCCGCGATCCGGAAGTGCGGAACACGCAGGACGGCACGAAGATCGTCAATTTCACGCTCGCGACCAGCGAGACCTGGAACGATCGCGCCTCCGGCGAGCGCAAGGAGCGCACCGAGTGGCACCGGGTGGTGATTTTCAACGAACGCCTCGCCGATGTCGCCGAGCGCTATCTGCGCAAAGGGAGCAAGGTCTATGTCGAGGGCGCGTTGCAGACCCGCAAATGGACCGACCAAAGCGGCCAGGAAAAATACACCACCGAAGTGGTGCTGACCCGCTTCCGCGGCGAACTCACCATGCTCGATGGCCGCGCCGCCGAGGGCGGCGAGGCGCGAGGCGCGCCGGCGCCGCGGGCGGAGAAGGCGAGCACGGGCGGCCGCCCGGCGACCGCCTGGGAGCCGCCGGCCGGCGACCTCGACGACGAGATTCCGTTCTGATCCCGATATGAGCGAAACACCGCCAAGCCCGCCCGAGCCGCCCGAGGGCGGTCCGATTTTCGGCGTGCAGCCGGTCACCATCGAGGAGGAGATGCGCCGCTCCTACCTCGATTACGCGATGTCGGTGATCGTCAGCCGCGCGCTCCCCGATGTCCGCGACGGGTTGAAGCCGGTGCATCGGCGCATTCTTTACGCCATGCAGGAAGCCGGCTGGACGCCGGATAAGCCCTATCGCAAATCGTCGCGCGTCGTCGGCGATGTCATGGGCAAATACCATCCGCATGGCGACGCCGCGATCTATGACGCCATGGTGCGCATGGCGCAGGGTTTTTCGATGCGGGTGCCGCTGATCGACGGGCAGGGCAATTTCGGCTCGATCGACGGCGATCCGCCAGCGGCGATGCGCTATACCGAGGCGCGGCTGGCCCGCGTCGCGATGGCGCTGCTCGACGACATCGACAAGGACACCGTCGATTTTCAGCCCAATTACGACGAGAGCGAACGCGAGCCGCGGGTTCTGCCGGCGTCCTTCCCCAATCTCCTGGTCAATGGCGCGAGCGGCATCGCGGTCGGCATGGCGACCAATATCCCGCCGCATAATCCCGGCGAGATCATCGATGCGACGCTGGCGCTGATCAATGATCCCGATCTTTCGCTCGCCGCTTTGACCGCGATCGTGCCGGGGCCGGATTTTCCGACCGGTGGCCTCATCCTCGGCCGCGCCGGCATCCAGAGCGCGTTTGCGACCGGGCGCGGCAGCCTGGTCTTGCGCGCGCGCACCGAAATCGAGCAGATCCGCCGCGACCGCGAGGCGATCGTGGTGCGCGAGATCCCCTATCAGGTCAACAAAACGACGCTGCTCGAACGCATCGCCGAGATGGTGCGCGGCAAGCAGATCGAGGGCATCTCCGACCTTCGCGACGAGAGCGATCGCGACGGCATGCGCATCGTCATCGAGTTGAAGCGCGAGGCGACGGCGGAGGTGGTGCTGAATCAACTTTTCCGCCACACCCAGCTCCAGACCAGCTTCGGCGTCAACATGCTCGCCCTCGATGGCGGCCGGCCGCGCCAGATGGGCCTCAAAGACGCTCTGGTCGCCTTCATCGCCTTCCGCGAGGAGGTCATTCTCCGCCGCGCCCGCTTCGAACTCGCCGCCGCGCGTGACCGCGCCCATCACCTCGCTGGGCTCGCGATCGCCGTCCAGAATATCGACCTCGTGATCCGCCTGATCCGCCAGAGCCCGGATGTGGCGGCGGCGCGGGCGGCGCTGATGGGGATCGACTGGCCGGCCGAGGACATCGCGCCGCTGCTCGCGCTGATCGATGACGCCGGCAACGCCGTCATCGGCGGCCTGGTGCGGCTCACCGAGACGCAGGCGCGCGGCATCCTCGAACTTCGCCTGCAGCGCTTGACCGGGCTTGAGCGTGACAAGATCCATGCCGATCTCGTCGAAACCGCGAAACGCATCGGCGAATTGCTCGCGATCATCGCCTCCCATCCGCGGCGGATGGAGGTGATGGCCGAGGAATTGCGCGCGATCCGCGCCCGCATCGCCTCGCCGCGCCTGACCCAGATCGCCGACGGCATCGCCGACCAGGATGACGAGAGCCTGATCGAGCCGCGCCAGATGGTCGTCACCATCACCCGCGACGGGTTCATCAAATCGACCCCGCTCGAGACCTTCCGCGCCCAGAATCGCGGCGGCCGCGGCCGCACCGCGGCATCGACCCGGGGCGATGACGTCATCACCCGCAGCTTCAACGCCCATACCCATCAATGGGTGCTGTTTTTCTCCTCTGGCGGCAAGGCGTTCCGCGAGAAGGTCTGGCGCCTGCCCGAAGGCGGGCCGACCGGCAAGGGCCGCGCGCTGGTCAATTTTCTCCCCGAACTCGGCGCCGATCAGGTGACGGCGGTGCTGCCGCTGCCCCAGGACGAGAGCCTCTGGGACGGTCTGCATCTGGTGTTCGCGACCGCGTCGGGCTCGGTGCGGCGCAACCGGCTTTCCGATTTCCGCAATATGCGCGCCGCCGGCCTGATCGCCATGAAGCTGGACGAGGGTGACCGGCTGATCGGGGTTGCCACCTGCCGCGAGGGCGATGACGTGTTCCTTGCGACCCGGCGCGGCCGCTGCTTGCGCTTCACCATCACCGAGGAGAGCTTGCGCGTCTTTGCCGGGCGCGACAGCGCCGGGGTGCGCGGCATCCGCCTCGGCCGCGAGGACGAGGTGATCAGCCTCTCGGTGTTGCGCCATGTCGAGGCGAGCATCGAGGAACGCGCCGCCTATCTCCGGCTGGCGGGCGCCCGCCGGCGCGGCAATGGCGGCGAGCATGGCGGCGCGGAACTCGATCCCGGCGAGAACGAGGCGGCCGTCGAGGCAGAGAGCGAACGCGGGGACGAGGCCGCGGCCGAGGGGCCGGTTGCCGAGGTCGCGCTGGCGCCGGAGCGCTTCGCCGCGCTGGAAGCGGCGGAGGAATTGCTGTTGACGGTGACCGAGGCGGGGTTCGGCAAGCGCTCCTCGGCCTATGAATATCGCGTCGCCGGGCGCGGCGGGCAGGGGATCGCCAATATCACGCTTGGGACGCGCAACGGCCATGCGGTCGCCGCGAGCTTTCCGGTGCGTCCCGGCGATGACGTCATGCTGGTCACCGATGGTGGCCGGCTGATCCGTCTCCCCGCCGATCAGGTGCGCATCACTGGCCGCGCCGCGATGGGGGTGATGCTGGTGCGGCTCGGCGAGGGAGAGCGGGTGATGAGCGTGTTTCCGGTGCTCGAGGAAGAGGGCGAGGAGGCGGAGACGAAGCCGGGGATCGGCGATGAGTGAGGCGGCGAATAGGCCCCGGATCGGCGTCTATCCCGGCACCTTCGACCCGATCACCAACGGCCATCTCGATATCATCGCGCGCGCCGCGCGGATCGTGCCGCGTCTCGTCATCGGCGTTGCGATCAATGCCGGCAAGGGGCCGTTGTTCCCGCTCGAGGAGCGGGTCGCATTGGTGCGCGCCGAAACCGAGCGCGTGGCGCAGACGAGCGGCACCGAGATCGCGGTGGCCGCGTTCGACACGTTGCTCGTTGAGTTTGCCCGCTCGGTTGGCGCAACCGTGATCCTGCGCGGGCTGCGCGCGGTGTCGGATTTCGATTATGAGTTCCAGATGGCGGGGATGAATTACCGGCTCGCGCCCGATATCGAGACGGTGTTCTTGATGGCGAGCGAGCGGCATCAATTCATCTCGTCGCGTTTCGTCAAGGAGATCGCGCTGCTCGGTGGCGACATCACG
>JAJYXY010000127.1 GCA_021801465.1 Pseudomonadota bacterium | reverse complement strand
GTTGCGTCGTGATCCCCGCCGACGACGAGGAAGCCCGCATCGCCGCGCGGATTGTCGAGGCCGTGCGGGCGCGGCTCGGGCTTTCGCTGTGACCGACGCCGCCCCCGCGCCGCGTGCCAATCCGCGCCTTCTCGGCCATGCGGCGGCAGAGGCGGCATTGGTCGAGGCGGTGCGCGCCGGCCGCCTGCATCATGCCTGGCTGATTGCCGGGCCGGCGGGGATCGGCAAGGCGACGCTCGCGTTTCGTTTCGCCCGCTGGCTGCTCGCCGGGGCGCCGGCGCCGCATGGCCAAGCCGGGGAGGCGGCAAGTCTCGCGCTCGATCCCGCGCATCCGGTGTTCCGCCGCGTCGCCGCCGGCAGCCACGCCGATCTCCTCACCATCGAACGCGGCTTCGATGACAAGCGCCGCCGCCAGCGTCGTGAGATTTTGGTCGATGATGTGCGCGCGCTCGGCGGCTTTCTGCGTCTGACGCCGGCCGAGGGCGGCTGGCGTGTCGTGGTGGTGGATGGCGCCGAAGGGCTGAACCGCAACGCCGCCAATGCTTTGCTCAAGCTGCTCGAGGAGCCGCCGCCGCGGGCGCTTCTGCTGCTCGTCTGCAGTGCGCCGGGGCGGCTGTTGCCGACGCTGCGCAGCCGCTGCCGCATCCTTCGTCTCGCCCCGCTCGCTCTGCCGGTGATGGAGGGGCTGCTCGAACAGCTCTTGCCCGAGACCGCCCCCGCCGAGCGCGCGCGCCTTGCCGCCCTTGCCGAGGGCGCGCCCGGCCGGGCACTGGCTCTCGCCGAGGAGGACGGCTTGCGTCTTGCCGGCCTGGTGGCCGAGACCCTGGCCGCGCTGCCCGCCCTCACGCCGGATCGCGCCCACGCGATCGCCGATCGCGTGCTCGCCGGCGAGGAGGACGCTTTCGAGGTGTTCGCCGATCTTCTGCGCGATACCCTTGCGCGGGCGCTGCGTGAGGCCGGGCGCGGCGGCGCGGCGCCGGCCTGGCTTGGCGCGCGCCCTCTTGAAGCCTGGGCGGAGCTATGGCACGCCGTTGGGCGCCTGCGCGATGACACCGGGCGATTTTATCTCGACAAGCGCGAGGCCACCTTGATGACATTGTCCCGCGCCGCCGATATCGCCGCACCCCGATGAGCGAGACCCTATGAGCCAGAGCGCATGAAAAAATTCTACCTCACGACGCCGATCTATTACGTCAATGGCGCCCCCCATATCGGGCACGCCTATACCTCGATCGCGGCCGACGTGCTGGCGCGCTGGCAACGGCTCGACGGGTTCGAGGTGTTTTTCCTGACCGGCACCGACGAGCATGGCCAGAAAGTGGAAAAAGCGGCAGCGGAGGCCGGGCTCGACACGCAGCGCTTCACCGATCGCGTCGCCGAAGATTTCCGCGCCATGGCGGCGGCGATGGGGGTCTCCAACGATGATTTCATCCGCACCACCGAAGAGCGCCACAAACGCGCCTGCATCGCCCTCTGGGAGCGGCTCGTCGCCAATGACGCGATCTATCTCGGCCATTACGAGGGCTGGTACGCGGTCCGTGACGAGGCGTTTTATGGCGAGGATGAACTCGTCACCACGCCGGACGGCACGCGCCTTGCGCCGACCGGCGCGCCGGTGGAATGGGTGCGTGAGCCCTCCTATTTCTTCCGGCTCTCCGCCTGGCAGGAAAAATTGCTCGCCTTTTATGAGCAGAACCCGGACTTTATCGCCCCCGTCGCGCGCCGCAACGAAGTATTGAGCTTCGTCCGCAGCGGGCTCACCGATCTTTCGGTCAGCCGCACCAGCTTCACCTGGGGCATTCCGGTGCCCGGCGATCCGGCGCATGTGATGTATGTCTGGCTCGATGCCTTGACCAATTACATCACCGCCGCCGGTTTCCCCGATGAGGCCGACCCGCGCTGGCGCTTCTGGCCGGCCGATCTTCATATCGTCGGCAAGGAGATCGTGCGGTTTCACGCGGTTTATTGGCCGGCGATGCTGATGGCCGCCGGGATCGCCCCGCCCCGGCGCATCTATTCGCATGGCTGGTGGACGGTGGAGGGCGAGAAGATGAGCAAATCGCTCGGCAACGTCATCGATCCGCGTGAATTGGTCGGCGAATTCGGCCTTGATCCGCTGCGCTATTTTCTTCTCCGCGAGGTGCCGTTCGGCAATGATGGCGATTTCAGCCGCCGCGCTTTGATCACCCGGCTCAACGGCGAACTCGCCAATGATCTCGGCAATCTCGCCCAACGCACGCTCTCTCTGATCGCGCGCAATTGCGAAGGAAGGCTGCCGGCTTTGGGCGAAAGCACGCCCGCCGACGCGGCGCTGCGCGAGGCCGCGGCCCGGCTTCCGGCGCTGCTGCGCGAGCGCATCGCGCGCCTTGCCTTTCATGAGGCGCTGGAGGAAGTCTGGAAAACCGTCCGCGCCGCCAATGCCTATATCGATCATCAGGCGCCCTGGGCGTTGCGCAAGACCGATCTCGTGCGCATGAACACGGTTCTGCGCGTGCTCGCCGACACACTCCGCGTCATCGCGACGGTGTTGCAGCCCTTCATGCCGGCGAGCATGGCGCGGCTGCTCGATCAGCTCGGCGTCCCCGAGGACGCGCGCGATTTCGCCGCCTTGGCCGAGGCGCTGCCCGAGGGCGCGCCCTTGCCGGCGCCTTCGGGCATCTTTCCGCGCTTCGTTGAGCCGGGGGCTTAGGGCGATGCTGATCGATTCGCATTGCCATCTCGATTATTTCGCGGGCGACGATCTCGCCGCCGTGCTGACGCGAGCACACGATGCGGGGGTCGGCGAGATGGTCAGCATCAGCACCCGCCTCGACCAGGCCCCCGCCCTGATCGCGCTAGCCTCGGCGCATCCGGGGCTTTGGTGCACCGTCGGTGTCCATCCGCATCACGTCGCGGAAGCGCCACTCGCCGAGGAAGCGGCGCTCATCGCGCTCGCTTCGCACCCCAAGGTGGTCGGGATCGGCGAATCCGGGCTCGATTATTTCTATGATCGCGCGCCCCGGCCGCGCCAGCAGGAGAGTTTCCGCATTCATATCCGCGCAGCACGCCTGGCGGGCGTGCCACTCGTGATCCATGCGCGCGACGCCGATGACGATATCGCCGCGATCCTCCGCGAGGAATGGGCGGCGGGCGGCGCCTTCGCGTTTCTCCTCCATTGTTTCAGCGCCGGCCGCGCGCTCGCCGAGGCCGCGCTCGCGCTCGGCGGCTATATCAGTTTTTCCGGCATGCTGACCTTCCCGAAATCGGAGGCGATCCGCGCGATTGCGCGCGACGTTCCGGCCGAGCGGCTGCTGGTCGAGACCGATGCCCCCTATCTCGCGCCGGTGCCGCATCGCGGCAAGCGCAACGAGCCGGCCTTCGTTGCGCACACGGCGATGCGGCTCGCCGAGATCCGCGGTCTCGACGCGGCGGCGCTTGCGCATCTCACGACGGAAAATTTCCGCCGGCTATTTACGAAAACTGGTTGAGCGGCGATGACGGCGGCGGCGATGCGGGTGGTGGTGCTGGGTTGCGGCGGCTCGGCCGGTGTGCCGCTGATCGGCGGCTCGGACGGCCGCGGTGATTGGGGTGTCTGCGATCCCGCCGAGCCGCGCAACCGCCGGCTGCGCGCCAGCATCGCGGTGTGCGCCGGCGGCCAGACCCTGCTCGTCGACACCGGCCCCGACCTGCGTGGCCAGTTGCTCGGCAACGGCATCGCCCGCGTCGATGCGATTCTCTATACCCATGCCCATGCCGATCACATCACCGGGCTCGATGACGTGCGTATTCTGAACCGCATCGCGAACCGCCCGCTGCCGGCTTATGGCATGGACGTGACACTCAGCGAAATTCGCCGCCGTTTCGAATACGCGTTCCTGCCGCATGATGCGCGGCAGTTTTTCTATCGTCCGGTTCTGCTGCCGCAAATCGTCGCGCCAGGGGACGAGGTCGCGATGGCAGGGATCACGGCACGGGTTTTTCTCCAGGACCATGGGTTTGTCACCTCGCTTGGGTTTCGCTGTGGTGGATTCGCCTATTCGACCGATGTCGTCATGCTCGATGCGGCGGCGCTCGCGGTGCTCGAGGGTGTCGATACCTGGCTCGTCGGCTGCTTTCAGCGCGCGCCGCACAAGACCCATGCGCATCTCGAACGGGTGCTGGATTGGGCGGCAACCCTCGGGGTGCGCCGAACCGTGCTCACCCATATGGGAACCGACATGGATTGGGGCTGGCTCAAGCATCATTTGCCGAGCCATGTCGAACCCGCTTATGACGGATTGATCTTGGAGATTCCCGGCTGATCGCCGCGGAATAGAAGGAGAGAAAGACGATCGTGACACCCCGCCCGCTCAGCGAACCCGCCATTTTCCCGACGACATCCTGGCTTGCCGGGCGCAGCCGCGCCGCGAGATGGGGCAGCCTCTTGATCGGGACCGCGCTGCTCGCCCTTTCCGCCCATATCGCGGTGCCGTTCTGGCCGGTGCCGATGTCGATGCAGACCCTGGTCGTGCTGCTGATCGGTTTCGCCATGGGGGCACGGCTCGGTGGAGCGACCGTGCTCGCCTATTTCGTCGAGGGGGCGAT
>JAJYXY010000154.1 GCA_021801465.1 Pseudomonadota bacterium | reverse complement strand
GTCACGCATCGGGGTCGATATTCCGGTTCTGCTCGGGGGGGCAGCGCTCACCCGGGGGTATGTCGAGGACGAATGCGTGCGTTCTTATGCTTGCGGGCGCGTCGCCTATGCCCGCGATGCCTTCGATGGCCTGCATTTGATGGAGAAAGTCGCTGGCAATGATTTCGACGATTATCTCGCCGCCCTTCAGGCCAAGCGCCAGGGGCGGGCGCGCAACACCGCGCGCAAGCTTGGCGAGGCCGATCAGCGCGCCTTCCAGCCCGCCGATATCGCCGCGACCCGCGCGCGCCGCCAGCGCTTGACCGCCGATCAGCCGCCGCTTGCGCCGCCCTTCTGGGGTGCGCGCATGATCGAGGCGGCGCCGCGCGCCATCGTTCCCTTCCTCAATGAACGCAGCCTCTATCAACTGCAATGGGGATTTCGCAAACAGGGCCGCTCGCTCGATGATTTTCTCGGCTGGGCGAAGCAGGAGCTGCGCCCGACGCTGCGGCGGATGCTGACGCTTTGCGAGGCCGAAAACATCCTCGCGCCACAAGCGATCTACGGATATTGGAAAGCCGCCGGCACTGGCAACGATCTCGTTCTCTTCGCCGAAGATGGCGAGACCGAACTTTGCCGCTTCGCGCTGCCCCGCCAGCCGCGCGAGGATGGCGAGTGCATCGCCGATTTCGTGCGCGACATCGATGACGGCACGCGCGATGTCATCGGGTTGCAAGTCGTGACGATGGGCGCCCGTGCGTCGGACGTCGCGCGCGCCTGGTTCGCGGAAAATCGCTACCAGGATTATCTCTATCTCCACGGTCTCTCGGTCGAGATGGCGGAAGCGATGGCCGAATACACCCACAAACGCATGCGCGCCGAACTCGGCTTCGCAGCCGAAGATGATCGCGACATGGAAAAAATGCTGGCGCAGGGCTATCGCGGCTCACGCTACTCGTTCGGCTATCCCGCTTGCCCGCGACTCGAGGATCAGGCCCCGCTGCTTCGCCTGCTCGAGGCTCAGCGCATCGGCGTCACGCTTTCCGACGAATTTCAGCTCGATCCCGAGCAATCGACGAGCGCGCTCGTCATCTTCAACGCGCACGCCAAGTATTTTTCAGTATAAGAAGCAAAAAGATTTTTGTCCCAATTTCTCAGAGCAGCAGTGCCCGCGGCACCGCCGCCACGGGGAAAAGTTTTTTGGTTCTTTTTTTCAAAAAAGAACGTCTTTCTTCCCTACTCCGCCGCAATGGCCGCCGCGCCGCTGACTTCCTCCCACAGGGCCGGGTTGAGTTCTTCGCGCCGATCGGGGAAGAACACCGCGCAACCCAGTGTGACGACGGCGAAGGCGGCGAGCACCAAGGTTACCGCAACCAGGCTCCCGGTGCGCTCGTATAAGGTCGCGACCAGCGGGGCGGCGGCGGCGCTGCCGAGAAAGCCCACGAAAAACCGCACCGAATACATCCGCGCCCGCACCGCCGGCGCGATATAGCGCGCGGTCATGGTTTCGTTCACCGTCACCTGCCCGAACACCGAAGCCGCGACCAGCCCGGCGACGATGACCACGGCGATACCGTGGGCGACGGCCAAGGCCGCGAGCGCCGGCACCAGCACCAGGCTGAGCGGCAGAAAAACCCGCTTCAAGGTGGTGCGATCGATCATCCGGCCGACGCTGAACTGGGTCACGGCGCCGCAGAGCGTCGCGACAAAGGCGCTAGCGCCGACCAACGGCAGGAGGTTATCGCCGAGCCGATCCGCGAGCAGCTTTGGCAGCAGAATGGTGAAGGCGTTGAACACCAGGCCCGAAACCGCGGCGATCAGCAGGAGCACGATGATCGCGCGGCGCACCAACGCCGGGGGAATGGTGGGAAATGGGCGGGCATTGCGGTGCGCCAGATGATGCTCGAGCGACGGTGTCCGCGCCCAGGCGATACCGAGGGCGATGCAGATCAGGCCGGGGACGATGAAGGCGAGGCGCCAGCTGAAATGGGCGGCGAGCAGGCCGGTTGCGATCGGCGCCAGGGCGACGCCGAAATTGCCGAACACGCCATTGATCCCCACCGCGCGGCCGGGCCGATCACCAGCGGCGTCCACTAAAATCGCGGTGCCGATCGGGTGATAGATCGCGGCAAAGAGACCTGCCGCGGCCAGCATCAGAGCGAGTAGCCAGGGGCGAGAGACGAAACCGCACGCGACGAGCGAAAGACCTGTTCCGAAGAAAAAGGCACCCAGCACGGCTTTGCGGCCAAAACGCGCGGCGAGCCACCCTTGCGGCAGCGAAAACAGCCCATAGAGCACAAACATGCCGGTCGAGAGTTTCAGGATCGGCCCATAGCTCGGCCCAAACGCCCCTCCCGGCCGTGCCATCACCAACACTGCGGTGGGCAGGATGAGCAAGGAGTAATGGGTCAGGCAATGCGCCAGATTGATCAGCGTCAAGTGCCGGCTCGCCGCGTTCGCCATGGCTTTAAATCCCTGGACAATTCTCGTGCAGTATTGTCCCGCGGCGCCGTCAATCCAAGCACGAAATAGTGGGGCTGGTATGCGCCGGGCGATCACACGTCCGCGAGCCGTGCCGCCTGATCCTCGGCGGCGAGCGCATCGATGATCTCGTCCAATTCACCGGCCATGATCCGATCGATCTTGTGCAGCGTGAGATTGATGCGATGGTCGGTGACGCGGCCTTGCGGAAAATTATAGGTGCGGATGCGCTCGCTGCGATCGCCGGTGCCGACCTGGGCGCGGCGATCGGCGGCGCGGGTCGCGTGCGCCTGCGCGCGCTGCTGCTCGTAAAGCCGGGCGCGGAGGATCTTCATCGCCTTGGCGCGGTTCTTGTGCTGGCTTTTTTCATCCTGCATCGCGACCACGATGCCGCTCGGCAAATGGGTGATGCGGACGGCGCTTTCGGTTTTATTGACGTGTTGGCCGCCGGCGCCGGAAGCGCGATAGACATCGATGCGAAGATCGGCCTCGTTGATCGCGACATCGACCTCTTCCGCCTCGGGCAGCACGGCGACGGTGATGGTCGAGGTATGGATGCGCCCCTGGTTCTCGGTCGCCGGCACGCGCTGGACGCGATGGACGCCGGATTCGTATTTCAGGCGCGCGAACACCGAGCGCCCGGTGATCTCGGCGATCCCTTCGCGAAGACCGCCGAGTTCAGTCGTGCTGTAATCAAGAATCTCGAAGCGCCAGCCTCGCCCTTCGGCATAGCGCTGATAGGTGGTGAAAAGCTCGGCGGCAAACAGCGCCGCCTCGTCACCGCCGGCGGCGGGGCGGATTTCGAGGATGGCGGCGCGCTCGTCAGCTTCGTCGCGCGGCAATAGCGCGATCTGGATTTCGCGCAGAAGGCGCGGGATGCGGGCGCGCAGTTCGGCGAGTTCAGCCTCGGCAAGGGCGGCGAGTTCGGGATCGGCGCGCAACGCCTCGGCCTCCTCGGCCTGCCGTTCGGCATCGCGCAGCTCAATGATGCGCGCAACCAGCGGTTCCAGCTCGGCGAGTTCCTTGGACGCACGGCCGAATTCTTCGCCGGCGAGTCCGGCACTCAGCGCCGCGCGCAGCTCGTCGGCCCGCGCCTCGATGCGGTCAAGTTTCGGATCGAGGGTCAAGCGCCGCCTGCGAGCAGTTTTTTCACCTGGGTGACGACGTCTTCGATCTCGTCATGCGTGGTTTGCTCGCGCCGGCGAAGATCGCGGACGACGATTGCCCCCTGCGCAACTTCCTCACTGCCGAGAATGACCGCGACATGAACATCAGCGTCGGCAGCTCGCTTCAACGCGCGCTTGAGGGACCAGTAGGAATAGTCGACAGCAATGTTGTCACGACGCAATCTCTCCGTGATTTTCAAGGAAAGCCTTGAGCTTTCGGACAACGGGCCTTCGGTATTGAGCGGTGAAATGACGGAAACATGCCGTGGCGGTTTGGGTATTCTCTCTTCATGGAGCAGCATCGCTAACCGCTCAATTCCTGCCGCGAAGCCGACCCCGCCGCTCATGCCGCCGCCGAGCTGGTTGAGCAGATCCTGATAGCGGCCGCCCGCAAGGACGGTGCCTTGGGCGCCGAGGCGCTCGGTCACGAACTCGAAAGCGGTATGGCTATAGTAGTCGAGACCACGCACGATGCGCGGATTTTCGATAAAGGCGACGTCGCACTCCGACAAAGCGACTTTGACGTTGTCATAGTATTCCCGTGCGTAGCCGGTGAGATAATCCGTAATTTTCGGCGCTTGCGCAACGATCGCCTGATCGACCGGATCTTTGCTATCGAGGATACGGAGCGGATTTTTTTCCAGACGTATCCGGCTATCGTCGGAAAGCCTGTGAGCAAAATCACGCATATACGTGATCAACGCAGCACGATGTGCCCGCCGGCTCTCATCATCGCCGAGTGTGTTGATCTCGAGCCGCACGTCATCGGCAATCCCGAGGGCTCGCAGAATATCATAGCCGCAGGCGATCACTTCGGCATCCGCGATCGCATGGGTCGGCCCTAACAATTCCACGCCGATCTGATGAAACTGGCGAAACCGCCCCTTCTGTGGCCGCTCATAGCGGAACATCGGCCCGGCATAGAACACGCGCTGCGGCAGGGTCTGGGTCAGGCCGTTCGAGGC
>JAJYXY010000009.1 GCA_021801465.1 Pseudomonadota bacterium | reverse complement strand
CGTTCGACGATGCGCGGCGGCGCTTCGACGTGCGGTTTTACCTTGTCGCCATTTTGTTCATTATTTTCGACCTCGAAGTGGCGTTTTTGTTTCCGTGGGCGGTCAGCCTCGCGCGGATTGGCCTCTTTGGCCTTTTGTCGATGTTTGGCTTCCTTGGCGTGCTGACAGTCGGTTTCATCTATGAATGGCGTAAGGGCGCCCTCGATTGGGAATGACGGGTCAAGGAGAGCGGCGATGAGTGCGCATTCGGCCGAAATCGCTTGGAACCGTGAGCTTCTTGGCCCCGGCTCCGAGCAGGATGCGGTGATTAAGGGGATAACCGGGGAGATCGCCGGCAAAGGCTTCGTGGTTGCGCAGCTCGACAAATTGGTGAATTGGGCGCGCACGGGAAGCCTGTGGCCGATGACCTTCGGCCTTGCCTGCTGCGCGGTGGAAATGATTCATGCCTATATGCCCCGCTACGATCTCGATCGATTCGGGATCATTCCGCGGGCAAGCCCAAGGCAGAGCGACGTGATGATCGTCGCCGGCACGCTCACCAACAAGATGGCGCCGGCGCTGCGGAAGGTTTACGACCAGATGCCCGAGCCGCGCTGGGTGATCAGCATGGGCAGCTGCGCCAATGGCGGCGGCTATTATCATTACTCCTATTCGGTGGTGCGTGGCTGTGACCGCGTGGTGCCGGTTGACATCTATGTCCCCGGCTGCCCGCCGACCGCGGAGGCGCTGGTCTACGGCATTTTGCAGCTACAAAAGAAAATTCGCCGCACGGGAACCATTCTCCGTGGCTGACGAGGTCAGGGAAGAGGCGCCGTCGCCGCTCGCGCGTCTGGCGGGGGAAGTCGCCGCTCTTGCTGGTATCGCGCATGTCGCGGTCGAGAACGGCGAGCTTGTTGCTTTGGCGCAGCGCGATGCGCTCGTTCCTCTCATGCTCACGCTGCGCGACGATCCGCGGTTCTCCTGCGAGCAATTGATGGATCTTTGCGGTGTCGACTGGCCAGAGCGGGTGGAGCGATTCGACGTTGTTTATAATCTACTCTCGGTCTCGCTCAATCATCGGATCCGGGTGATCATCACCACCGATGAGCGCGCGCTCGTTCCCTCCGTCTCTGCCATTTGGCCTGCAGCTACCTGGTGGGAGCGCGAGGCGTGGGATTTGTTTGGCATTCTGTTTTCCGGCCAGCCCGACCATCGCCGCATCCTCACGGATTATGGTTTCGACGGGCATCCGTTGCGTAAAGATTTTCCCCTCACCGGCTATGTCGAGGTGCGTTACGACGAGGAGCGCAAATCGGTGGTTTATGAGCCGGTAGCGCTGACGCAGGAATTTCGCTCTTTCGATTTCGTATCGCCGTGGGAAGCGATCACCACGCTTCCCGGCGACGAAAAAGCCCATGCGTTCCGTGCCGAGGATGCAGCGGCGAAAAGGACCGAATGATGGACGACGCAACCAGCGAAGCGGCTTCGGGATTGCGGCGCAAGACCGTCGAAATCGATAGCCATGCGATGAATTTCGGGCCCCAGCATCCGGCGGCCCATGGTGTGCTGCGCTTGGTGTTGGAGATGGACGGCGAGATGATCGCGCGCGCCGATCCGCATATCGGGCTTCTGCATCGCGGCACCGAGAAATTGATCGAATACAAATCCTATATGCAGGCGGTGCCGTATTTCGATCGTCTCGATTACGTTTCACCGATGTGCGAGGAGCAGGCCTTCGCCTTGGCGGTGGAGAAGTTGCTCGGGATCGAGGCGCCGGAGCGCGGCAAATGGATCCGCACTCTGTTTGCGGAAATTACCCGTATTCTCAACCATCTTTTGAATATCACCACCTATGCTCTCGATGTTGGCGCGATCACGCCTTCGCTTTGGGGATTTGAGGAGCGGGAAAAGCTGCTCGAATTTCATGAAGCGGTTTCAGGGGCGCGGCTGCATGCGAATTATTATCGTCCAGGTGGTGTCTCGCGTGACCTCCCGGCCGGCCTCGAGGACAAGATCGCTGACTGGGCCGAGCATTTTCCGAAATTTATCGACGACCTCGAGGAATTGCTGACGGGGAGCCGCATCTGGAAGCAGCGTCTCGTCGATATCGGCGTGATTAGCCCTGAGGATGCGCTCGCTTGGGGCTTTTCAGGGCCGTGTCTGCGCGCAAGCGGCATTCCATGGGATCTGCGCCGCGCGCAGCCTTATGATATGTATCATGAGGTTGAATTTTTTGTCCCTGTGGGGCGAAACGGCGATTGCTATGATCGCTATATCGTGCGCATCGCTGAAATGCGCGAGAGCGTGAAAATCATCCGCCAATGCCTTGCCAAGATGAAGCCGGGGCCAGTTAAAATCCGTGACCACAAATTTGCCCCACCGCCACGCGCGGAGATGAAACATTCGATGGAAGCCCTTATCCATCACTTCAAACTTTATACCGAGGGCTATCATGTGCCAGCGGGCGCGACCTACACCGTGGTGGAAACGCCGAAGGGTGAATTTGGCGTCTATCTTGTCGCCGACGGTACCAACCGACCTTATCGTTGCAAGATTCGGCCGACAGGATTTTCGCATTTGCAGGCAATCGACGTAATGTCACGGCGACACATGCTCGCGGACGCGGTGGCGATCATCGGTTCGCTCGATATCGTGTTCGGCGAGATCGATCGGTAAATACCCATGGTAGACAGTATGACGCGTTCTGACCGCGACGGCGCAGAGCCAGCGGATTTCACTTTTGATGCGGAAAGCGAAGACAAAATCGCCGCTATCCTGGAAAAATACCCGAGCGGACGGCAGGCAAGTGCCGTCTTGCCGCTTCTCGATCTCGCGCAGCGACAGATGAAACGCCAAAGCGGCAGCGCCTGGGTGCCGCGTGCGGCAATGGATGCGATCGCAACGCGGCTTCAGATGCCGCCGATCCGCGTTTATGAAGTTGCGACATTTTATTTTATGTTCAACACAAAGCCTGTCGGCAAATGGCATTTGCAGGTATGTACCACAACGCCCTGCTGGCTGCGTGGCTCGGACGCAGTGGTCGATACCTGCAAGCGTGTCACTGGCATTCGCCAATTCGGCGAGACCAGCGCCGATGGTCTTTTCACCATGACCGAGGTCGAATGCTTGGGCGCTTGCGTCAACGCGCCAATTCTACAAGTCAATGACGATTTCTACGAAGATATGGATGCGGCGACCACGGAGAAACTGCTCGAGGCGCTGCGGCAAAACGCCCCGCCGCCACCTGGCTCAATGAGCGGGCGGCAGGCTTCTGCGCCGGCAGGCGGCCCGATAACGCTGACGGCTCTGGAATTTCCCGAGTCCGCGACGCCGAGCGGTGGGGAGTAGTTCGATGCTGAGTGACAGAGACCGTATTTTTACCAATCTCTACGGGATGCATGATTGGCGCCTCGCCGGTGCCCGCGCCCGCGGCGACTGGGACAATACGGCAGCGCTTTTGGCCCGCGGACGTGATGCGATCGTCGAAGAGATCAAAGCGTCTGGCCTGCGTGGGCGCGGCGGCGCTGGCTTCCCGACCGGCATGAAATGGTCGTTCATGCCCAAGCAGTCTGATGGCCGGCCGTGCTATCTCGTCGTTAATGCCGATGAAAGTGAGCCTGGCACCTGCAAGGATCGCGACATCATTCGTCACGATCCGCATAAATTGATCGAAGGTTGCCTGATCGCTTCCTTCGCGATGGGAGCCCATGCGGCCTATATTTATATTCGTGGCGAATTTTACAACGAAGCAAGGCATTTGCAGGCAGCGATCGACGAGGCTTATGAGGCCGGGTTGATTGGGCGTAATGCATGCGGCTCGGGCTGGGATTTCGATCTCTATCTGCATCGCGGCGCCGGTGCGTATATCTGCGGCGAAGAGACGGCCCTGCTCGAGAGTTTGGAGGGCAAAAAGGGCATGCCACGGCTGAAGCCGCCCTTTCCAGCGGCGGTTGGTCTCTATGGTTGCCCGACGACGGTCAATAACGTCGAGAGCATTGCGGTTACTCCTACCATCTTGCGCCGCGGCGCCGCGTGGTTTTCCGCGCTGGGGCGGCCAAAAAACACCGGCACGAAAGTGTTTTGCATTTCCGGGCACGTCAATACGCCATGCAATGTCGAGGAAGAACTCGGCATTCCGCTTCGCGAATTGATTGAACGCTACGCCGGCGGGGTGCGCGGTGGGTGGGATAATCTTCTCGCGATCATCCCGGGGGGATCGTCCGTCCCTGTCCTGCCCAAAGAAATTTGCGATACGGTGTTGATGGATTTCGACAGCTTGCGCGAGGTGCGGAGCGGGCTTGGCACGGCGGCTGTGATTGTCATGGATAAATCGACCGATATCATCAAGGCTATTGCGCGTTTGTCGCATTTTTACAAGCATGAAAGCTGTGGGCAATGCACTCCTTGTCGTGAGGGTACGGGGTGGATGATGCGGGTGATGGATCGTCTGGTCGAGGGACGCGCGGAAGTCGAAGAGATCGACATTCTCGATCAAGTGACGCGGCAAGTGGAGGGACACACGATCTGTGCTCTTGGTGATGCCGCGGCCTGGCCGATCCAGGGGTTGATCCGGCATTTCCGCCCGGAAATTGAATCTCGTATCGCCGCCTTTAAATCGCGCGGCCTACAAATGGCGGCGGAGTAGAGTGATGGCAAAAGTGACGGTCGATGGCATCGAGGTCGAGGTGCCGAATGGCGCATCGGTGTTGCAGGCGGCAGAGTTGGCGGGGAAGGAAATTCCGCGCTTTTGCTATCATGACCGTCTTTCGGTCGCCGGGAATTGCCGGATGTGCCTGGTAGAAGTCGAAAAATCCCCAAAGCCGGTTGCGTCCTGCGCTTTTCCCGTCGCTGATGGCATGGTGGTGAAGACTGACAGCCCGATGGTGCGCCAGGCGCGACGCAGCGTTATGGAATTCTTGTTGATCAACCACCCGCTCGATTGTCCGATTTGTGATCAGGGCGGGGAGTGCGATTTGCAGGATCAGTCCATGGGCTATGGCATGGATAGTTCGCGCTATCGCGAAAGCAAACGTGCCGTCAAAGACAAAAATCTCGGCCCGCTTGTTAAAACGGTCATGACGCGTTGCATTCAATGTACGCGGTGTGTGCGTTTCGCCGCGGAAATCGCCGGCGTTCCCGAGCTTGGCGCGACGGCGCGCGGTGAGAGCATGGAGATCGGCACTTACGTCGAGCGGGCGCTGAGCTCAGAACTTTCTGGCAATCTGATCGATATTTGCCCTGTCGGCGCGTTGACATCAAAGCCCTATGCGTTTGTCGCGCGGCCTTGGGAGCTGAAAAAGATTGATGGCATTGATGTTTTCGATGCGGTTGGCTGCAACATTCGCATCGATACGCGCGGGCCGGAGGTTTTGCGTATCCTGCCAAGGCTGAACGAGGACGTGAACGAAGAGTGGCTCGGCGACAAATCTCGTTTCTCTGTGGATGGTTTGAAGCGCCGGCGCCTTGATCGTCCGTGGGTGCGTAAAGATGGAAAGCTCGTCGAGGCAAGTTGGCAAGAGGCGTTTCAAGCCGTTGCCGATCAAATTAAAGGCCGCGATGGGGCAAGACTCGGCGCCATCGTCGGCGATCTCTGTGATGCCGAGAGCATGTTGGCGCTTAAGGATCTGATGACAGCGCTCGGCTCCGCCAATCTCGATTGCAGACAAGACGGCGCGCGGCTCGAGGCGGGGCGGCGCGATTTTTATCTCTTCAACACAACGATTGCTGGGATCGAAGATGCGGACGCCATCCTCATCATCGGATCGAATCCACGCCGTGAAGCGCCGGTTCTCAATGCGCGTATTCGCAAGCGTTGGCTTGCCGGCGGTATTCCGATCGCGGCACTCGGCGTGCCGGCAGACCTCACTTACCCAGTGCAGTGGATCGGGCAGTCACCAAAAGCACTGACCGATCTGCGGCGTGGTACCGAGGGGTTTGCTCAGGCAATGCGCGAAGCCAAGCGGCCGATGATTATCGTCGGCCAAGGCGCCCTGCGCCGGGCCGACGGTGCCGACGTGCTTGCCGCGGCGTGGGCATTGGCGGTCGCTTGTGGTGCCATGAGCCCGGATTGGCATGGGTTCAATGTCTTGCAACTAGCGGCGGCGAGGGTCGCGGCGCTTGATCTCGGCTTTCTCCCCGGCGCCGGCGGCAAGGATGTCGCGACGATGTTGGCGGGTGGAGTCGATGTGCTATGGCTGCTCGGCGCTGACGAAGTCGATGCGGCGGCGATCGATCCCAAAACCTTCGTGGTCTACCAGGGGCATCATGGGGATCGTGGAGCGGCGCGCGCCGATGTCGTTCTCCCAGGCGCCGCCTATACGGAAAAAGACGGAACCTATGTGAACACCGAGGGGCGGGTTCAGCGCAGCGAATTCGCAGTGTTCCCACCCGGTGATGCGCGCGAGGATTGGCGGATTCTGAGGGCCTTCGCCGAGACCCTTGGCCATCGTCTGCCGTATGACGATCTTCTCAGTTTGCGCGAACGCATGGCTTCCATCGCGCCGGTTTTTGGCCGGGTCGGTGATTTGCCACGCCGCGGCGCGGTCGACCTCACTCCGCCGGCGGGCGATCCCGAGGCGGTTACGGATGCGCCGTTCCAGCCGGCGGTCGTGAACTACTATCAAACCGATCCGATCAGCCGCGCCAGCGCGACGATGGCGGCGTGCTCGGCGACCTATTACCCCGCTCTCGCGGAAGCTGCGGAGTAGGGGCGATGGCGGCATTTTTCCAAACACCCCTTGGCATCCTACTTCTCATGATTTTAGAGGCGCTGGCAATATTGGTGCCCCTGTTGCTCGGCGTCGCCTATGCAACCTACGCCGAACGCAAGATTTTGGCGGCGATTCAGCTACGCAAAGGGCCGAATGTTGTTGGCTGGTTCGGGCTCTTACAGGCCTTCGCCGATGCCGGCAAAATGCTCATGAAGGAGACGATCATTCCGACCGGCGCCAACCGGATTTTGTTTTTACTGGCGCCGATGATCACGTTTGTCTTGGCGATGATCGCCTGGGCGGTGATTCCGGTCAACGATGGCTGGGCGATTGCGAAAATCAACGTCGGCGTGCTTTACCTTTTCGCCATCAGCTCGCTCGGGGTTTATGGCATCATCATCGCCGGTTGGGCGAGCAATTCGAAATATGCCTTTCTCGGGGCGTTGCGCTCGGCCGCGCAGATGGTGAGCTATGAAGTGTCCATCGGCTTCGTCATGGTTTCGGTGCTGCTCTGCGTTGGAAGCCTTAACCTGAACGATATCGTGCTAGCGCAGCGGCATGTTTGGTTTTTCATCCCTTTGTTTCCAATGTTTATCGTCTTCTTCATCTCCGGGCTTGCCGAGACCAATCGCTCACCATTTGATCTGCCGGAAGGCGAGAGTGAGATCGTGGCCGGCTTCTTCGTTGAGTATAGCGCCATGGCTTTCGCGCTATTCTTTCTTGGCGAATACGCGAATATGTTTCTCATGAGCGCAATGACGTCGATCTTGTTTCTCGGCGGTTGGCTGGCGCCGTTCGGCATTGCGCCGTTCACCTGGCTTCCAGGCCCGATCTGGTTCATTTTGAAGATCTTGCTTTGTATGTTCGTCTTCATTTGGGTGCGCGGTACATTTCCGCGCTATCGATACGATCAGCTGATGCGCCTCGGCTGGAAGGTCTTCCTACCACTATCGTTATTTTGGCTGATTTTGACAGCTGGCTTCCTTATGGCAACCGGCTTGCTGCCGCAAGGAGCGGCGTGATGCGGGGCGCGTTTCGTGTCCTTTTCTGGCGCGAGGGAGAGCGTTGATACTATGGCGCTATTGCAAAGAACTATGCGCGGCCTGCTGCTCACGGATGTGTTCTATGGGCTGGCTTTAACTCTGCGATATTTTTTCAAACCGAAGGCAACGCTCAATTACCCTTATGAGAAAAATCCGATTAGTCCACGCTTCAAGGGCGAGCATGCGTTGCGGCGCTATCCAAACGGCGAGGAACGCTGTATCGCATGCAAGCTTTGTGAGGCGATTTGCCCCGCTCAGGCCATCACGATCGAAGCCGAGCCACGTGCTGATGGCTCCCGGCGCACGACGCGCTATGACATCGATATGACGAAATGTATCTATTGCGGGCTTTGTGAAGAGGCTTGCCCGGTGGATGCTATCGTCGAGGGGCCGAATTTCGAGTTTGCGACCGAGACGCGGGAAGAGTTGATGTATAACAAAGATCGGCTGCTAGCGAACGGCGATCGCTGGGAGGCTGAGATTGCCAAACGGCTTGAACTCGATGCGCGCTATCGTTGAGCGAGCCCAAGATGCCGGGCGGAGGGCGTTTCTAGCATGATCACGATGATCGCTTTTTATCTCTTTGCCGCGATCCTGATCGCTTCCGCCGCTATGGTGGTGAGCGCCCGCAATCCGGTGCATTCGGTTTTGTTTTTGATTCTCGCTTTTTTCAATGCTGCCGGATTGTTTCTTCTCAATGGCGCTGAGTTTTTGGCGATGATCTTGGTCATCGTCTATGTCGGCGCGGTCGCTGTCTTGTTTCTGTTCGTTGTCATGATGCTTGATGTGAATTTCGTCGAATTACGCGAGGGGATACAACGGTACGCGCCGATTGGGGCGGTTGTTGGGTTGATTTTATTCGCCGAGTTGCTGATGGTCGTCGGTGTTTGGCATTTTTCCCCAGCGATCTCGACCTTACGCGTCGCACTAACTCCGATGGCGGAACAAAACACCGCCGCATTGGGTGATCTTCTTTACACACACTATATTCTTTTGTTCCAGATTGCGGGCTTGGTGTTGCTGGTTGCGATGATCGGTGCCATCGTTCTGACGTTGCGTGAGCGCACGCTCTCGCGTCATCAGGTCATCGCGCGCCAAATCGCGCGAAGCCCGGACGATACGTTGGAGTTGGTTTCCGTCGCGCTCAACGCAGGGATTCCCGCCGCGAGCTTTCGGCGCCCACTGGCCGACCCATTGGCCGAGCAGCCGCAAGAGCACGATGATCGCCATCCGCACATCGTGTCCGGCGCGGCCCATCACGAGGAAAGGCATTGATTTGGCGATGGTCGGAGTTGGGCATTATCTGGTTGTCTCGGCGATCCTGCTGGTTCTCGGTGTGTTCGGGATTTTTCTCAATCGCAAGAACATCATCATTATCTTGATGGCGATTGAACTCATTCTGCTTTCGGTGAACATCAATCTCGTGGCTTTTTCGGCGGCGCTTGGCGATCTCGCGGGGCAAGTGTTCACGATGTTCGTTCTTACCGTTGCCGCGGCGGAGGCGGCCATTGGGCTTGCTATTGTCGTCATCTATTTCCGCAATCGCGGCTCGATCGAGGTCGAGGACGTGACTTTGATGAGAGGCTGAAGATGATCTACGCCGCTGCCGTCCTGCTACCGCTTCTTGGCTCCGCCATTGCTGGGTTGCTTGGCCGTTTCATCGGTGACAAAGCGGCGATGGCGGTGACCATCCTTTTCATGAGTCTTGCGACCATTTGTGGGGAGACGGCGTTCATTCAGCTGGTCTGGGGTGGGGCGCCGACTGGGGTCGTTACTCTCGCAGACTGGGTTTCGATGGGTTCGCTGCATGTCTCGTGGGCTTTACGGTACGACACGCTGTCGGTCGTGATGGTCGCGATGGTGACGTTTGTTGCGACTCTCATCCATATCTACAGTATCGGCTACATGAGTCATGAGCATAAGCCGGTCGCGCGTTTTTTCAGCTACCTTTCGCTGTTCAGCTTTGCGATGCTCATGCTGGTCACGGCAAATAACTTGCTGCAATTGTTTTTCGGCTGGGAGGGGGTGGGCCTCGCGAGCTATCTCCTCATCGGCTATTGGTACGAGAAGCCGAGCGCCTGCGCGGCGGCCATCAAGGCCTTCGTGGTCAACCGTATCGGCGATCTGTTTTTTGCCGTCGGGATCGCTTTGGTTTTTTTCCTGTTCGGCTCGATCTCGTTTTCGACGATTTTTGCCGCGATTCCGCAGCACGCCGCTGATACCTACGCATTGTTCGGGGCAAATTACCGGGCCTTCGAGGTGATCGGCATCTTGTTGTTCATCGGGGCGACGGGCAAGTCAGCGCAGATCGGTCTTCATGTTTGGCTGCCAGACGCGATGGAGGGGCCGACACCGGTTTCAGCGCTGATTCACGCGGCAACCATGGTGACAGCCGGTGTCTTCCTGATGGCACGCATCTCGCCAATTCTCGAGTATGCCCCCGTTGCGCTCGGCGTCATCACCGTCATCGGCGGAACCACGGCCTTGTTCGCGGCGACGATTGGCTGTGTGCAAAACGACATCAAGCGCGTGATTGCATATTCGACATGCTCGCAGCTTGGCTATATGTTCGTTGCGGCGGGTGCCGGCGCGTATCAAGTATCAATCTTCCATCTCATTACGCATGCCTTCTTCAAGGCGCTTTTGTTTCTCAGCGCTGGCTCGGTTATTCATGCGATGTCGGATGAGCAGGACATGCGGCGCATGGGGGGGTTGTGGAAGAAAATTCCGCTCACCTACGCCGTGATGTGGGCGGGAAGCCTTGCGCTCGCTGGGATTTTTCCGTTTGCCGGATATTATTCGAAAGACGCGATTTTGGAGGCGGCCTTCGCGAATGGTAGCCCCTCTGCGATTTACGGGTTCGTCTGTGGGCTGCTGGCGGCGTTTCTGACGGCATTTTATTCCTGGCGCCTTCTGATCATGACCTTCCATGGCAAGCCGCGGGGCGATCAGACGGTCGTCGCGCATGTGCATGAAAGCCCCTGGGTGATGACGGTGCCGCTTGTTTTGCTTGCGATCGGCGCACTGATTGCTGGATTCTCCCTACGCGAGCTTTTCATCGGCGCGGACTGGCGCGTGTTTTGGGGCAATAGTATCGTTAATGCGGCTGGTAATCACGTGCTTACGACGATGGAGGAGATCCCGGCCTGGGCTGGGCTCGCCCCGAGTGTCCTGGCTCTGGTTGGTATCGCGCTCGCCTATTACATGTATATGTTCGCAACCGATCTGCCGGGACGTCTTGCCGCGCAATTCGCCCCGATCTATCGCTTTTTGCTGAACAAATGGTACTTCGACGAGCTTTATGATTTTTTGTTTGTTCGCCCCGCCTTTGCCGTTGCGCGTTTGCTCTGGCAGGTTGGCGATGCGACCATTATCGATGGTGTCCCCAATGGGCTTGCGACGTTGGCGGAAGATTCTTCCGCACAGGCCGTGAAGTTGCAAACCGGATCGATCGCGATTTATGCGTTTTCGATGCTGATCGGGGTGGTTTTGCTTATCGCTCTTTTTCTGATTTTCCGGTGACATGATGAATCAGGCTGGATTTCCCCTGCTATCGCTGATCACATGGCTTCCGCTGGTCGGTGGTGCGATTATCTTGTCGCTGCGCGGCGATGAGGATGTTGTTGCGACGAACGCGCGTTGGGCTGCTCTCTGGACCAGCCTTATCGTTTTTGCGTTGAGTTTGTTGCTGTGGTCGGAATTTGATACGTCCGAATCCGGATTCCAGTTCGTCGAGAGTGTGCGCTGGCTACCGGAATTCGGCGTCGGTTACCGAATGGGGGTCGATGGGATCAGCGTGCTTTTTGTGCTGCTCTCGACCTTGCTCACGCCTATTTGCATCCTCGCGAGCTGGGATGCGGTGCGCAAGAACGTGCGCGAATATATGATCGTGTTTCTTGTGCTTGAAACGATGATGGTCGGAACGTTTTGCGCGCTCGATTTTGTCGTTTTTTACATGTTTTTCGAAGGCGTGCTCATCCCGATGTATCTCATCATCGGTATTTGGGGCGGGCCGCGGCGTGTCTATTCCGCATTCAAGTTTTTCCTCTACACACTGGCGGGTTCAGTATTGATGCTGCTCGCGCTCCTTGCCATGTGGTACACGGCCGGCACTGCGGATATCACCGTTCTCCTCCGCACCCAATTTCCGACTAATATGCAATACTGGCTGTTTCTCGCGTTTCTCGCCTCGTTCGCGGTTAAGGTTCCGATGTGGCCGGTGCATACCTGGCTCCCGGACGCGCATGTCGAGGCACCAACGGCTGGGTCGGTTATTCTTGCGGGCGTTCTCTTGAAAATGGGCGCCTACGGCTTTCTGCGCTTTTCGCTCCCGATGCTGCCGCAGGCGTCGGCTTACTTTGCCCCGCTGATCTTCGCGCTCTCCGTGGTCGCGGTCATTTATACCTCCCTCGTTGCGCTCGCTCAGACCGACATGAAGAAGTTGATCGCCTATTCTTCGGTCGCGCATATGGCGGCGGTGACGATCGGCATTTTCACCTTCAATAGCGAGGGCATCGGCGGCGCGTTGTTCCAGATGCTCTCGCATGGGATCGTCTCTGGCGCGCTGTTTCTTTGTGTCGGTGTGATTTACGACCGCATGCACACGCGCGAGATCGCCCGCTATGGCGGGCTCGCGGAGCGGATGCCGGCCTATGCGCTGACATTCATGGTCTTTACGCTGGCGAGCGTCGGGCTTCCAGGAACATCGGGGTTCGTCGGCGAAATTCTGGTCATTTTCGGATCGTTCAAAGTCAATTTTTGGCTGGCCTTGCTCGGCGGCAGCGGCATGATTTTGGGCGCCTGTTACATGCTTTATCTCTATCGCCGGGTCGTCTTTGGCCGCCTTACCCGCGCCGATCTTCAATCCATTCTCGATCTCTCGCCGCGCGAGGTGGCGCTGTTTGCGCCGCTCATCGTGGTGACATTGTGGATGGGCGTATATCCGCGCAATTTCACCCATTTCTTCGACGCCTCGGTGAATGCCTTGGTGGTGCAGCATCGCGCGGCGGTCGAGGGGCAAAGCCGTTTTACCGCCCGTTCGCCCGCGCCGCTGGCTGAGCGGGCGTCGATTTCCGTTGCGCAAAGTGTGGTGCGGTGATGAACTGGTCGCTCTCTCTTCCGGAAATCGTGCTGGCGGTTTGTGGGATGGGCATTTTGTTGTTTGGCGTCGTCAAGCGCGACGATAAAACAGACATTTGCAGCATGCTTACGATTGCCGCGCTTGTGCTGTGTGCGGTTTTGGTGGTCGGAAATTCGACCGGGGTGGCGTTTGAGGGGCAGTTCGTCGGCGACCCGATCAGTGTTTTTGCGAAATTGCTGATTTTGACGGCGTCGGCGTTCGCCATTCTCTTGTCGCTCGATTTCAACCGGCGTGCTCATATTGCGCGCTTTGAATTTCCCGTTCTGGTACTTTTTGCGACCCTCGGCATGATGATGATGGTGTCTGCCGGGAACATGATGAGCCTTTATCTCGGCTTGGAATTACAGTCGCTTTCCATCTATGTTCTGGCCGCCTTCGCGCGTGACGATCTGCGCTCTGCCGAAGCGGGGCTGAAATATTTTGTCCTTGGTGCTTTGGCGTCCGGGCTTTTGCTCTACGGCATTTCCTTGGTCTATGGCTTCTCTGGCAGCATGGATTTTCAAGGTATTGCGCGCGCCTTGGCGGATCCCTCGACGGCGTCGCCGGGTGTCATCGTTGGCATCGTTTTCGTGATCGCGGGGCTTGCCTTCAAAGTCGCTGCGGTTCCCTTTCATATGTGGACCCCCGATGTCTATGAAGGCGCGCCGACGCCGGTGACGGCGTTTTTGGGGACGGCGCCAAAAGTTGCGGCGGTTGTCTTGTTCGCGCGGGTGATGATGGGGCCGTTTGGTCATGCGCTCGGGCAATGGCAAATGCTGATCGAGATCGTCTCGATTGCGTCGATGCTTCTCGGTGCGCTCGCGGCGATCGGCCAGAGCAATATAAAACGACTGATGGCCTATTCCTCGATCGGTCATATGGGATATGTTCTTATCGGCATCGCCTGCGGCAATGCCGCGGGATTTCGTGGGGTTCTGGTCTATCTCGTCGTTTACGTGTTCATGAATCTCGGTGCTTTTGCGGTGATTTTGGCGATGCGGCGGCGCGGGCTCGCGGTGGAGACGATCAGTGATCTCGCCGGTCTTGGCCGTAATGACCCGGCGCTTGCCCTCGCGATGACGATATTCATGTTCAGCATGGCGGGAATTCCGCCGCTCTCCGGGTTTTTCGGCAAACTCTATATATTTCTCGCCGCCGTCCAAAGCGGCTTATGGGCGCTTGCGGTGATTGGCGTGCTGACGAGTGTCGTCGGTGCGTTTTACTATCTTCGCATCATCAAGGTGATGTATTTCGACGAGCCGGCGCCTGCCTTCGACCGCCGTGCGCCATCGATTTCGGTGGCGGCGGCGATGACGGGCTTGTTCACCACGTTCTTCTTCGTGCTGCCGGGGCCGGTTTTGAACGCGGCGGCGGCGGCGGCGAAGGTGCTGTTCGGGTGAGGGGGTTGGCCGCCCATGAGGGCGGCGTTGCCTGGCGGCTTGAAACCTACACGCAAGTGCCGTCGACGTCTGAGCTCTGTGCGGCGCGCGCGCGTGCAGGCGAGCCCGAGGGGCTCGCCGTGTTGGCCGCGCAGCAGACAAAGGGACGCGGCCGTGGCGATCGTTTGTGGCTGTCGCCTCCTGGAAATTTGGCCATTTCGGTGCTTTTGCGGCCGCAAACGCCGCTTGCCATGGCTGGGCGATGGGCGTTGTTGGCTGGCGTTGCGTTGCACATGGCGCTCGTCGAGACCGCGCCAGCGGCGGCTTTGGATTTGCGATTGAAATGGCCCAACGATGTCATGCTGGCCGGTGCTAAACTCGGTGGGATTTTGATCGATGCGTCGGCCGATGCGCGCGGCTGTAGCGAGTGGCTTGTCATCGGGTTTGGGGTCAATCTTCTCGCGGCGCCTGATGTTGCCGGGCGGCAGGTGGAGGCGCTTTCTCTTCATGTCGCGATGCCGCCGACCGCGCCAGATTTGGCGCGCGCGTTGCTTTTTCATCTGTCACACGGGCGCACCGGTTTGCACGATGATGATGGGTTCGCGCGCCTTCGCGCGGCGTGGCTCGAGCGTGCGCATCCGATCGGGACGGCGCTCACCGTGCGCCAAGGGAGCGGCGCATGTCAGGGGTATTTCGTCGGGCTCGATGACACGGGCGCCTTGCTGCTCGAGACTGAGGGCGGCATACGGAAGATCCAGACCGGTGAAGCGATGCTGGCGGGTGCCGCGTGAGTGGCGCCGTCGGCTGAGCCGGTTTGGGCGCAACGGATAAAACAGAGGATGAGGGCGATGCTGCTGGTGATCGATGCCGGCAATACCAATGTCGTGTTCGCGGTGCATGATGGCGCCGGCTGGCGGGGCACGTGGCGAATTGCAACCGATCCGCAATATACTTCCGACCAATACGCGGTCTGGTTGCTTGCCTTGCTGGCCCATACCGGGGTCGATCGCGCTGGAATCGATGCCGCGGTGATCGGCACGGTGGTGCCGGCGGCGCTTTATCATCTGCGGCGTTTGTGCCGCGATTGGTTCGGCGTCGAGCCGCTCGTCGCGCGCGCCCATCTCGATTGGGGGTTCGAGATTCGTGTCGATCAGCCCGCTGAAGTCGGCGCAGATCGCCTGCTCAACGCGCTTGCTGCGCATCAGCGCCATCAAGGGCCGCTTGTGGTAATCGATTTTGGCACCGCGACGACCTTCGACGTCGTCGAGCACGATGGCGCCTATGTCGGCGGGGCGATCGCGCCCGGGATCAATCTCTCAATCGAGGCGCTGCATCAAGCGGCGGCGCGGCTGCCGCGTATCGGCATCGGCCGGCCGCAAGGTGTCATCGGTCGGGCCACCGTCCCGGCCATGCAGTCGGGGATTTATTGGGGGTATGTCGGCTTGGTTGAGGGGCTGGTCGCGCGTATTCAGAGCGAAGTCGGAAAAGACATCAAGGTGATCGGCACCGGCGGGCTCGCCCCGTTGCTCGCCGAAGGCACGACGGTGATCACTCGGATCGACCCCGACCTCACGCTCGAGGGGTTGCGGCTGCTTGCACTCCGCAACCCGGCGCCGCCATGGGATCACGACCGGTCCCGCCCGTTATGAGGCGAATGCGGTCGCGGAGCATGACGAAACCCCGTGAGTGATATAGCGCGCGACGATCTCGCTTTCCTGCCGCTCGGCGGCACCGGCGAGATCGGCATGAATTTCAACCTCTACCGCTGTCAAGGGCGTTTTCTCGCCATCGATTGCGGCATCGGGTTTGCCGGCCCCGCCCATCCCGAGGCCGAGATTCTGGTCCCTGATCCGAGCTTTATCGCCGCCCGGCGCGGCGCGTTGCTCGGTCTGGTCTTGACCCATGCGCATGAAGACCATCTCGGCGCGGTCGCGCATTTATGGCCCTATCTCCGTTGCCCGGTTTACGCGACCCCGTTCGCTGCCGCGATCTTGCGGCGTAAGCTCGCCGAGGCGCACCTGTTGGGCGAGGTTGTGCTGCATGTCGTCGCGCCGGGTGGCGAGATCGATCTCTCACCGTTTCGCTTGCGTATGATCCGCATGGCGCACTCGATTCCCGAAGCGCAAGCATTGGTCATCGAGACGCCGGCCGGCCTGCTTCTGCACACCGGTGATTGGAAACTCGATCCGGCACCGCTGGTCGGCCCCCCGACCGATGAGGCGGCGCTGGCCGCGCTCGGCGAGCGTGGCGTGCTGGCGATGATTTGCGATTCGACCAATGCCATGGTGGAGGGTCATTCCGGCTCGGAAGCCGAGGTGCGGCGCAGTCTCGCGGCGCTCATTCGGGGGATGACGGGGCGGGTCGCGGTGACGTGTTTTGCCTCGAACGTTGCCCGTATCGAGAGCATCGCCCTCGCCGCCGCGCACGCTGGGCGGAGCGTTGCCGTGGTCGGGCGGTCGCTGCGCAATCTCGACGCCGCGGCGCGCGCCTCTGGCTATTTCGCCACGCTGCCAGCTTTCGTCTCAGAGGACGCGGCCGAGGAAATCCCCGACGATAATCTGCTCATTCTCGTCACCGGCAGTCAGGGTGAGCCGCGCTCGGCGCTGGCACGGATCGCGGCCGATACCCATCCGCGCATTGCCCTCGGCGAGGGCGATACGGTGGTGTTTTCCAGCCGCGTCATTCCCGGCAATGAGCGGGCGATCGGGATCGTGCAAGATAATCTCTCCCGCCGCGGCGTACGCGTGATGACCGAGGCCGACCACATGGTGCATGTGTCGGGCCATCCGGCGCGCGACGAGCTGCGCCGTCTCTATCGCCTGGTGCGGCCGCGCTATGTCGTCCCGGTGCACGGGGAGTGGCGGCATCTGACGGCGCATGCCGATTTGGCCCAGACGCTCGGCGCGCAGCCGATTCTGATCGAGGATGGCGATGTGCTCCGCCTCGCGCCTGGCGCGCCGGTGGTGGAGGAGAGCGTCCCGGTCGGCCGTCTTGCCGTCGATGGCCGGCGCCTGCTGCCGCTTGCCGGCGGCGTCATGGCAGCGCGGCGGCGCATGATGCGAGACGGTGTGGTGGTTGCGAGCTTTGCCATCGACCATGCCGGGCGCCTGCGCGGGGATATGCGGATCAGCGCGCCGGGTCTGTTCGAGCCCGCCGACGAAACCGCGCATGCGATCGCCGAGGATTTCGCGAAAAGCCTGGCTGAGCTGCCGCTTTCTCTCCGTCAGGACGAGTCGGCGCTGAACAACGCCGCGCGCGCGGCGCTCCGGCGTGTGCTCGGGCGACGACTGGAGAAGCGGCCCGAGGTCGAGATCCATTTGCTGCGGGTGTGAGCGATGGGTTGGTTCACCGGCCTGGTTCTCTATGTTTTGATCTGGTGGGTGTTGCTGTTTGCGGTGTTGCCGTTTGGCGTGCGCAACACGGGCGCGCCCGATCCGCATACTGGCTGGCGGGGGGCACCGGAACATCCCTATTTGCTGCGAAAAATCCTCGCAACGACGGTGATTGCCGCGGTGATATGGGGCGGGTGTGTCGCGGTGATCGAGAGTGATTGGTTAAGTTTCCGTCATGGAATTCTCGCCTTGCCGCAAGATGAGCCATAACATTGGCGGCAAATTAGGCAAATGGTCAAAACAGCACCAAAAAAACCTGTTTTGAATAAAAAAATCGCGCACATGGCGCGAAATTTTCTGGACAGGCCAAAGAATAGGCGCCAACATCACGGCTAGGAAGAGGGGTTGACCTCATCCTGCCGTGTGATTGGTGTTTCCTCCCCAAACTTGGCCCGTGAGCATGCTCGCGGGCCTATCTTTCTTTTAACTTGAGTGTGACCTGCTCGTCACCTGTTTTCCGCGTCAAAGCGGCGTTTTCAGCATTTTTTGTGCGGCCCGGCATTGTGCGGCGCAATAAAAAATCCGCGTTGCACTATAATTCTGTGGATAACCTCGCTTCGTCGGCCGGCATACCATGCTACTGGTGCGCGGGCTGATATTGCCTCGGCGCTTTTCCGCGACCACTCTCTCCTCTCTTTCGTTCGGTCATGAGGCCCCGCCTTGAGGAGAAGAAGTTAGGATGGCGCAAATTATTCCCGTTCAAGTCTTTGATGCCGTGGTTTTCGGCGCGACCGGCGATTTGACGCTGAGGAAACTCATGCCGTCGCTCTATTCGCGTTTTCGCGACGAACAAATGCCCGCCGAAAGCCGGGTCATCGCCGCCGCCCGCACCGAGACGACGACCGAGGCCTATCGCGCGCGCGTCATGGCGGCGCTGCACGATCACCTGTCCGCCGATGATTTCGACAATGCCATCGCCGCGCGGTTTTGCGAGCGCGTCCATTACGTCACCCTCGATGGGGTCTCCGGCGATGGCTGGGATGGGCTCGTGCAGCAACTCTCCGCCGATCCCGAGCGTATCCGCGTCTTCTATCTCGCCACGGCCCCCGATCTTTATGGCCCGATCTGCCGCAATCTCGATGCCAATCACCTCGTCACCCCGGCGTCACGCGTCGTCTTGGAAAAGCCGATAGGCCATGATCTCGCCTCGGCACGGGCGATCAATGACGAGGTCGGGAATATTTTCGCGGAAAGTCAGATTTATCGGATCGATCATTTTCTCGGCAAGGAAACGGTGCAGAACCTGATGGCGCTCCGTTTCGCCAATGCGATTTTCGAGCGTCTATGGAATGCCGACGTGATCGATCACGTTCAGATCACCGTTGCCGAGACGGTCGGTGTCGAGGGGCGCGCGGGCTATTACGACAAGGCCGGCGCCCTTCGCGATATGGTGCAAAATCATTTGCTGCAATTGCTGTGTCTGCTCGCGATGGAGCCGCCGGTGTCGCTCGATCCGAATGCCGTCCGCGATGAAAAACTCAAGGTTTTGCGTGGCTTGAAACCGATTTCGGCGCATGAAATCGCAACCCACACGGTGCGCGGGCAATATGTCCACGGCGTGTCAGAGGGCAAGCCGGTGCCGGGTTACGCAACCGAGCTCGGGCGGGCGAGCCAGACCGAAACCTTCGTCGCGCTGAAGGCCGAGGTGCATGCTTGGCGTTGGGCCGGGGTTCCCTTCTATCTCCGCACCGGCAAGCGCCTGCCACAAAAAGTCTCGGAGGTGGTGGTGCAGTTCCGCGCCGTGCCGCTTTCCATTTTTCCGCCAGGGGTCTCCGGGTTGGAGCCGAATAAACTCGTCATTCGTCTCCAGCCCAATGAGGGCATCTTGCTCAAGCTGATGACCAAGGATCCGGGGCCAGGGGGCCTCCGGCTGCGCCCGGCGCGGCTCGATATCAGCTTTCAGGAGGCCTTCAATACCCGCTACCCGGATGCCTATGAGCGGCTTTTGATGGATGCGGTGCGCGGCAATCCGACCTTGTTCATGCGTCGCGACGAGGTGGAAGCGGCTTGGCAATGGGTCGAGCCGATCATCCACGCCTGGACCGAGGCCACCGAGGCGCCGCGCCCCTATGCGGCGGGAAGCTGGGGCCCGACCGCCGCCATCGCCCTGATCGAGCGCGACGGCCGCACCTGGCACGAGGATTGGGGGCCAGAAGACTAAGCGCCGTCGCTAAAAGCCGAAGGCAAAGCCGATACGTATGGTGAAATCGCTCGTCGTTGACGAAGGTTCGTAAAAGCCCACACCATTGATTGGGCTCGCGCCATAGCCGAAATGGGTATAGTCGAGCCCGCCATAGAGATGGATGCGGTTGGCCAGTAGATAATCGGCGCCGATACCGGCTTGGAGAAGTGGCGTGTCGCCGAGCGAGAAATTCATCGGCCCATACCCCTCCGCTGCCAGCGCCCCGCCTGAGGCGTTGGCGTTGCCGCCCACCGTCTCTGCCCAGCCGAGGCGGCTCGTCAGCACCAGGCGGTTATTCAGCGCATAATCGCCGCGCACCCCGAATCCGACGAAGCCGTTCGAGTGATCCTCGTTATAGCCGCCTGGGCCTTGCAAATCGCTTTGCCAGTCGTGATAGCCGCCCTGGACGAACGGGATCAGCATCAGATTGGGGGTAAACAGAAAACCCTTGCCGAGTTCCACGCTGACATTATTGACGGTGTCGTTGGAGTTGGTGCGGAGCGGCACACCCGCCATGGTCTGGCCATTATAGCCGAACGACCCGCTGCTGTAGCCATAGCGCACGCCAGCATAAAGATTGCTGATGCCAAGCGCGTCCACCATCGTGGTGATTTTGCCCTCGAGCCCGGGGAGGGTGCCGGACTGGGAATCGAGCGTGTTTCCCGAAGAATCGTGCTCGTCGTAATTTTGGATCATCGCCGTCGCCGCGATGCCCACTTCGCGGTTGACATTGACTACCGGCAGGTCGTCGGCGCGGGCGAGGCCAGGGGCGAGCACTACGCCGAGCGAGACCGGGATGAGAAAGAAAAGCGCGGCGAAATGGGGGGCGTGGGATGGGCGCATGGGATGCGGTCGGCTCGGGCGGGCGGTTTCTACAGGAATAAGATACTACACCATCCGCTACCAAAGTGTTGAGATCTCTTTTCGCTTTTGAGGCGAATTTTTTTCGCCGCCGCTCAGCGCAAGATCACTGTCACCGGCACATGGTCTGACGGTTGCTCGGCCGCCCGCGCAGTGCGATCGATCGTAGCCGCGCTCAACCGCTCGGCAAGCGTTGGAGAGAGCAAGACATGGTCGATGCGAAGGCCACGATCGGCGGCAAAGGCGCCGGCCTGATAGTCCCAGAAGGTATAAAGCGGCCCCTCCGGCGTCAGCGCGCGCAAAGCGTCGGTCATTCCGAGCCAGAGCAGGGTGCGAAACCGGGCGCGGCTTTCCGGGCGCACCAGCGCGTCATCGGCGGCGAGCGCGCCGGGGGCGAGGTCGTCGTCTTCGGGGCAGATATTGAAATCGCCAGCGAGGACGAGCGGCGTATCGGCGGCTAGCAGCGCGCGGGCATGGGTGATCAGCGCATCGAGCCAGCGAAGCTTTTTCTGAAACCCAGCCGCGCCGCCCGAATTGCCGTTTGGCGCGTAAAGCCCGCCGATCACCATCTCCGCCGCCGTGATTTCGATATAGCGGGCCTCCACCGCGCCATCACCGTTCACGCCATCGCCGGCCACGGCAAGGCCCGGCAAGGCCCGCTGCGTCACCGTGAATGGGATACGGGCAAGCACGGCAACCCCGTTATAGGCTTTCTGGCCGACGATTTCCGCGCGATAGCCAAGCCCGGCGAAATCGAGTTCGGGAAAATCCCGCGCCTCGCATTTGAGTTCCTGAAGCAGGAGGATATCGGGTGATTCCCGCGCGAGCCACGCTTGCACCTGTGCTGCGCGTTTGCGAATCGAGTTGACGTTCCAGGTCGCGATCTTCACGCGCGCCGCCGCTTACTCGATCGCGAACGAGGTGCCGCAACCGCAGGAAGAGGTGGCGTTGGGGTTTTTGACCTTGAAATAGGCGCCCATCAATTCGTCGACGTAATCGAGTTCGGCGCCGGCGAGAAGATCGAGGCTGGCGGGGTCGATCGCGACACGGGCGCCATCTTCCTCGATCACCACATCATCATCGGCGATCGTGTGATCGAGCTCGAAGCGGTATTGCAAGCCGTTGCACCCGCCAGCGAGTACGGCGACGCGCAGGGCAATCCCCGCGCCCGGTGTCGCGAGCAAGCAAGCAACGCGGCGCGCGGCGCGCGGCGCGAGGCGGAAGCGGGCAGGGGGGGGCGCGATGTCCATAACAGTTTATATAGGATTTATTCCGTCCGGATTGAAGATCCCTTTCCCCGGTGCTATCCCGCGCGGGCATGACCGAGGCACAGAGACCGGCGCGCTTTGCCGTCCGCAGCGAAACCTCCCGTGGCCGGCTCTATCCTGAGCCCGAGGCGATCGGGCGCAGCCCCTACCAGCGCGACCGCGACCGCATCATCCACAGCTCTGCCTTTCGCAAGCTGCAATATAAAACCCAGGTTTTCGTCAATCACGAGGGTGATTTCTACCGTACCCGCCTCACCCACTCGCTCGAGGTCGCGCAGGTCGCCCGTTCTTGCGCGCGCGCTCTTGGCCTCGACGAGGATCTGACCGAGGCGCTGGCGCTCGCCCATGATCTCGGCCATCCGCCCTTCGGCCATGCCGGCGAGGAAGCCCTGGCGCAGGCGGCGCGGGCGTTTGGCGGATTTTACCACAACGCCCAGTCGCTGCGCGTGGTGACCTTGCTTGAGAGCCGCTATGCTGCCTTCGACGGCCTCAACCTCACCTGGGAGACGCTGGAAGGGCTTGCCAAGCATAACGGCCCGCTCACTGACCCGCCGCCCTATGTCAAGGAGTATGATGCGCGTCATTCGCTCGATCTTGCGAGCTTTGCCTCCGCCGAGGCGCAACTCGCGGCCCTCGCCGACGATATCGCCTATCACGGCCATGATCTCGATGATGGGCTGCGCGCGGGGCTTTTTGGGATCGACGATATCGCCCATTTGCCCATCGTCGGTGCGGCATTGGCCGAGGCGCGCCGGGCGAGCCTCGACATGCCGGGCGCTCGCCTCCGCCATGAGACCATAAGGCGGGTGATCAACGCCCTGATTTCCGACCTTCTCGGCGAATCGCGCCGCCGCCTCGCCGCCCTTGCGCCCGCCTCGGCCGATGATATCCGCAACGCCAAGGCCCCGGTGATCGCCTTCAGCGGCGACATCGCCGCCGCCCATCGCGCCATTCGCGAGTTTCTATTCGCCCATATGTATCGCCATTGGCGGGTGAACCGCATGACCACCAAGGCGCGCCGGCTGACGGAGGCGCTGTTTGGTCTCTTCCTCGCCGATCCCGGATTGCTGCCGAATGAGTGGCGCGCGCGGGCAGGGGAGGCGGGCTCGTTGCGGGCGGCGATCACGGTCACCGACTATATCGCCGGCATGACCGACCGCTTCGCCATGGATGAGCACCGCCGGCTCACCGATATCGCCATTTCCGGCTGAGCGCCGCGCTTGGTCCTTGCATCGGAAGAGAGTGTATGAACGCCGATCTTTTTGCCCGCATGCACGCCCACATTATCGCCGCCCTCGAGGCCGAGGCCGGAACGCTGGATGCCGGCATCCGCGCCCGCATCGAGGTGAGCCCCGCGCGCGAGACGGCGCACGGCGATATGGCGAGCAATGTCGCGATGGTCGCCGCGAAAGCGCTCGGCCAGACGCCACGGGGCCTCGCCGAAGCGCTCGCGCGCCGTCTGCGTGACGCCCCTGAGATCGCCGCGGCCGAAATTGCCGGGCCGGGTTTTCTCAATATCCGCCTCCGCCCCGCGGCTCTCCATGCCGTCATCCCGGCCATCCTCGCCGCCGGCGAGGCCTATGGCGATAGCGAAATCGGCACGGGGCAGCGGGTCAATGTCGAATATGTCTCCGCCAACCCGACCGGGCCGATGCATATCGGCCATTGCCGGGGCGCCGTGGTCGGCGATGCTCTCGCCAATCTGCTCGCCAAGGCCGGGTTCGACGTCACCCGGGAATATTACATCAACGATGCCGGGGCACAGGTCACGGCGCTCGCCTGGGCCGCCTATTGGCGCTATCTCCAGGCGATCGGAACCGAGATCGCGCCCGAGGATTTTGCCCGCGAGGCGCCTTCCGGCCTGCAATATCAGGGGGATTATCTGATCCCGGTGGGTGCGGCGCTGGCGGAGAGATTTGGCCGCGGCCTCGCCACCGCGGATGGCGGCATCGCCCCGCCCGAACATTGGTTCGAGACCGTGCGCGATTTCGCGATCGCGGCGATGATGGCGGGAATCCGCGAAGACCTTTCCCTTCTCGGGGTGCGGCCGGATGTGTTCGCCTCCGAACGCGCGCTCGTTGCAAGTGGCGCGGTGGAGGCGGTGATTGCCCGGCTTGCGCAAGCGGGGCTGATCTATGACGGCGTGCTCGCCCCACCCAAGGGAAAACTCCCCGAGGATTGGGAGCCGCGCGAGCAGACCCTGTTCCGCGCGACCCAATTTGGCGATGACGTCGATCGGCCGTTGCGTAAATCCGATGGCTCGGCGACCTATTTCGCCAATGACATCGCCTATCACGCCGATAAGGTCGGGCGCGGCTTCGCGACGCTGATCGATGTCTGGGGCGCCGATCACGGTGGCTATGTCGCGCGCATGAAGGCGGCGATCCGGGCGCTTGCGGGCGAGCGGGTGACGCTCGCGGTCGTGCTATGCCAGATCGTCCATGTGCTGAAGGGCGGCCAGCCGGTGCGCATGTCCAAGCGCGCGGGCAGTTTCGTGACGCTGCGCGACCTGATCGAGGAGGTCGGGCGCGACGTCGTCCGCTTCATCATGCTGACCCGCAAAAGTGATGCGCAGATGGAGTTTGATCTCGACCAGGCGGTGGCGGAGACGCGCGAAAACCCGGTATTTTACGTCCAATACGCCCATGCGCGCTGCCGCTCGGTGCTGCGCCACGCGGCCGAGCTCGGTTTTGCGACCACCGAAAAGGCTTTGGCTGCCATTCCCCTCGACAGCTTGGAAGATGAGGCCGAGCTAGCGCTGATCCGCCGCCTCGCCGGCTGGCCGCGCCTCGTCGAAGGTGCCGCGCGGGCTTTCGAGCCGCACCGGATCGCGTTTTTTCTCTATGATTTAGCCGGCGATTTTCATATATTGTGGAACCGCGGGCGCGATACGGCGACACTGCGTTTCATCCAGCCGGAACGGCCCGCGGAAACCAAGGCGCGGCTCGCACTGGTCGCGGCGACGGCGGTGGTGATCCGCTCCGGTCTCGCGGTCATGGGGGTCGTGCCGGTCGAGGAGATGCGTTAAGGATGCGCGGCACGGTGTCGGACGATTTTCACTCTGATCTCGAGATTCCAGCCTATCGGCCGCGCCGCCAGGCGCGGGGCATCGATCCTGGGACGAAGCGGCTTTTGCTGCTCGCGAGCGGGCTCGGCGGCGCGCTGGTGCTGATCGTCGGCCTATGGTCGTTCGGCGGCCGCCATCACGGGCCGCCGCCGCTGATTGCCGCCGATTCGGGTCCGGTCAAGGTGAAGCCGGCCGATCCGGGCGGGCTGCATGTCGCGGGGGTCGAGGATCCAGGGCTTGCGGGCGCAACGCCTCCCGCCAGCATGGGCCCGGCGAAGGTGGGGGCGAATGCCAGCGCCAACACGGCCGGCCTCGCCGGAAAGGAAGTCGACACCCTCGCACCACCGCCGGAAGCGCCGGCGCCCGCCGATCTCCGCCGTTTGCAAACCGCGCAAGCGGCGCCCGCGCCCGCTTTGCCATCGGCGCCGCCACAAGCGGCCAAAACCGCGCCGCCCGCGCGTGCCGTTTCATCGGCGAGCCCAGCCAAGGCGACGCCGGCGGTCGTGAGCCCGCTCGCCCGCAGCATCGAGGTTCAGCTCGCCGCCCTCCCGAGCGAGGCCGACGCGCGCGCGGAATGGGCGCGCCTCGAAAAGCGCTTCCCGGCGCAATTCGCCCATCGCAAAGCCCTGATCAGCCGCGTCGTCAGCCATGACGGGCATGTGTTCTGGCGGGTGCGCGCCGGCGGGTTTGGGGATGCCGCGCAAGCACGGGAATTTTGCACGACCCTCCGTGGCAAGGGCGCTGCCTGCGCCATGGCGGATTTCTGAGCCCGCGCGTGTCCTGGTGCCGCGGCCAGCGCCGATGAAAGCCGCCATCATCGGCCTCGCCGGGCCCGAACTCGGCGCCGAGGAAGCGGCCCTGCTCCGCCGCGCCCCGCCCGCCGGGGTGATCCTGTTTGCCCGCAATGTCATGACACCGGCAGCGCTGAGCCACCTGATCGACGATCTTCGCGCGAGTCTGCCGGCCGAGGCGGTCGTGATGATCGACCAGGAGGGCGGGCGCGTTGCCCGGCTGCGCCCGCCCTTCTGGCGCGCGCATCCCGCGGCGGCGGCGCTCGGACGGCTCTATGCGCGCGACCGCGCTGCCGGGCGGCGCGCCGCCTTCCTCCACGGCGCGCTAATCGGCGCCGAATGCGCGGCGAGCGGCCTCGATGTCGTCACCGCGCCGGTGCTCGATCTCGCGATCCCAGGGGCAGATGCGGTGATCGGCGATCGCGCTTTCTCCGCCGATCCCGAGGCGGTCGCGGTGCTCGGCGCGGCGCTCGCGTCCGGCCTTCTCGCCGCCGGCGTGCAGCCGGTGATGAAGCATATTCCCGGGCACGGCCGCGCCGAAGCCGACAGCCATTTGACCCTCCCGGTGGTGGCTTCTTCCGATCTTGCCGCCGATGTCGCGCCTTTTGCCGCCAACGCTGCGCTGCCGTGGGCGATGACCGCGCATATCCTCTATCCCGCGCTCGATCCCGCGCGGCCGGCGACGCTTTCGCCAACCATCATCCGCGACGTGATCCGCGGGGCGATCGGGTTTGCCGGCGTTCTCGTCTCAGACGACCTCGCGATGCGGGCGCTCACCGGCGCGCCGGGCGAACTCGCGGTTGCGGCGTTGGACGCCGGCTGCGATCTCGTGCTCCATTGCACCGGCGTCCTCGCTGAAACCGCCTCCCTGCTCGACGCCTGCCCCGCCATCACGCCTGCGGCCGGCGAACGCCTCGCCGCCGGCCGCGCTCTCGCGTGCGTGCGCCGCGATCCCGCTCTTCTCGCCGCGCGCGACGCCCTGGCAGCGGAGCGGGAGGCTTTGCTCGGATGATCGGCCTCGCCCTGCAGCTCGTGCTCGCCGTCGTGCCGGTGGTGCTGGCGATCACGCTGCATGAGGCAGCGCATGGCTATGCCGCGCTCGCCATGGGCGACGATACGGCGCGCGCGGCCGGGCGGCTGTCGCTCAACCCGCTGCGCCATATCGACCGCGTCGGCACCGTCCTGCTCCCCGGCATCCTGCTGATCGGGCAGTGGCTGACGCTCGGGCGGGTGGTGTTTTTGTTCGGCTGGGCCAAGCCGGTGCCGGTCGCGGCATGGAAATTCCGCAGCCCCCGGCGCGGCATGATGGTGGTCGCGGCGGCCGGGCCGGCGATGAATTTCCTGCTCGCCTGGCTCGCCGCCCTGGCGCTCCATCCGCTCGCTTATCTG
>JAJYXY010000059.1 GCA_021801465.1 Pseudomonadota bacterium | reverse complement strand
CTTCGAGGGGCCGGAGGATTATCACGCCCGGATCGAGGATCCGGCGCTCGGCGTGGACGAGCATTCGATCCTGATTATTCGCAATTGCGGCCCGGTTGGGTATCCGGGCAGCGCCGAGGTGGTGAATATGCAGCCGCCGGCAGCCCTTCTGAAGCGCGGCATCGATGCGCTGCCGACGATGGGCGACGGGCGGCAATCGGGCACGTCCGGCAGCCCCTCGATCCTCAACGTGACGCCGGAGGCGGCGGTCGGCGGCGGGCTTGCGCTGTTACGCAGCGGCGATCGCATCCGTGTCGATCTCACCAAGCGCCGCGTCGATGTTCTGCTCGATGACGGCGAACTCGCCGCCCGCCGCGCCGCCTGGAGCCCGCCCAAGCTCGACAACAAGACGCCGTGGGAGGAGATTTATCGGAGCATGGTCGGCCAGCTCGGCACCGGGGCGTGCCTTGAGCCTGCGACGCTTTATCTCGATATCATCACGACGCGCGGCGAATCGCGCAATAACCACTAAGGAGGCAGAGATATGGCGGGAAGGCTTGCCGGTAAGACCGCGTTCGTGACCGCGGCGGCGCAAGGGATCGGGCGGGCGAGCGCGCTCGCTTTCGCCGACGAAGGCGCGCGGGTGATCGCGACCGACGTCAATGAGGCGAAGCTCGCCGACCTCAAGGCGGGCAATCTCAGCACGAAGCGCCTCGACGTCATGGACCCGGCGGCGATCACCGCGCTCGCGGCTGAAACCGGCGCGATCGATATCCTCTTCAACTGCGCCGGCTTCGTCCATCAAGGCAGTATTCTCGACGCGACCGAGGAGGAATGGCAATTCGCCTTCGACCTCAATGTGCGCTCGATGTTCCGCCTGATCCGCGCTTTCCTGCCCGGGATGCTCGCGCGGGGGGCTGGCTCGATCATCAACATGGCGTCGGCCGTCGGCAGCCTCAAAGGCGCGCCGAATCGCTTCGTTTATGGCGCGAGCAAGGCGGCGGTAGTCGGGATCACCAAATCGGTCGCCGCCGATACCGTGACCCGCGGCGTGCGTTGCAACTGTATCTGCCCCGGCACCATCCAGACGCCGAGCCTCGATGACCGTATCGCCGCCAATGCCGCGCAGGCGGGGTCGGTGGAGGCGGCGCGGGCGGCGTTCGTCGCCCGCCAGGCGATGGGGCGCTTGGGCACACCAGAGGAGATCGCGGCGCTCGCCGTCTATCTCGCCAGCGACGAATCCCGCTTCGTCACTGGCCAGGCGATGGTGATCGACGGCGGTTGGACGATTTGACCGGAGAAGGAAACCGCCATGACCGAGGCTTATATCTGCGATTTCACCCGCACCCCGATCGGCCGCTATGGCGGTGTTTTGCGCGAGGTCCGCACCGATGATCTCGCCGCACAGCCGCTTCGCGTTCTGCGTGAGCGCCATGCGAGCGTGGACTGGGAGGCGGTCGATGAATGCCTGATGGGCTGCGCGAATCAGGCCGGCGAGGATAACCGCAATGTCGCCCGCATGGCGCTGCTGCTCGCTGGGCTTCCGGCAAGCATCGCCGGGGCGACGATCAACCGGCTCTGCGGCTCGGGGTTGGACGCGGTCGGCACGGCGGCGCGCGCCATTCGGACGGGCGAGGCCGATCTCATCATCGCCGGCGGGGTGGAAAGCATGACGCGGGCGCCATTCGTGATGGCCAAGGCGAGCGAGGCGTTTCCACGCCAAGCCGAACTGCATGACACCACGATCGGCTGGCGCTTCGTCAACCCGGCAATGCGGGCGCAGTACGGCATCGATTCGATGCCGGAGACGGCGGAAAATGTCGCCGAAGAATTCCAGGTCGCGCGCGCCGATCAGGATGCTTTCGCGTGGCGGAGCCAGCAGCGCACGGCGGCGGCGATCGCGAGCGGGTTCTTCAAGCGCGAAATCACCCCGGTCACGATCAAGACCCGCAAGGGCGAAGTGGTGGTGGCGGATGATGAGCATCCCCGGCCCGAAACCACGCTGGAGGGGCTTGCCAAGCTCAAGACGCCGTTCCGCAACCCTGGAACCGTGACCGCGGGCAACGCCTCCGGCGTCAATGACGGCGCGGCCGCCTTGCTGCTCGCGTCAGAAAAAGCCGCCGCCCGCCATGGCTTGACGCCGCGGGCGCGGGTGGTCGCGATGGCGACGGCGGGCGTTGCACCGCGCATCATGGGCATCGGCCCGGCGCCGGCGACGGAAAAGCTGCTTGCCCGCCTCGGCCTCAAGATCGGCGACATCGATCTGATCGAGCTCAACGAGGCGTTTGCCGCGCAGGCTTTGGCGGTCACGCGTCAGCTTGGCTTGGCCGACGATGCCGAGCACGTCAATCCGCATGGCGGCGCGATCGCGCTCGGCCATCCGCTCGGCGCTTCCGGGGCGCGGCTCGCGATGACCGCGGTCAATGCACTGGAGACCCGTGGTGCGCGGCGCGCCATCGTCACCATGTGCATTGGCGTCGGCCAGGGGATCGCGGCGCTGATCGAGCGGGTCTGACCGCGCCACCCGCCCCGCCGCGTTGACCGGGCGGGGCGCCGGGACTATTGACGAAACGGGTCGGCCGATCAGATATGGTTGGTTAGTTCGGGGGATAGGAAGGCATGAAAGATGCGCCGAGCGCGCTGAGGATGGCGCGCAACAGCGACGGCAAATGGGTCGAGCGCCCACTTTCGCCGCATTTGCAAATTTATCGCCCGCAGATCAGCTCGGCGCTCTCGATTTTCCATCGCTTCACCGGGGTTGGGCTCGGGGTCGGCACGCTGCTTTTGGTTTGGTGGCTCGCCGCTGCCGCCGGGAGCGATGCCGACTATGCCCGCGCTGCCGGTTTCATCGGCTCGCCGCTCGGGCTTTTGCTGCTGTTTCTCTGGACCGCGGCGTTGGTCTATCACTTCCTCAACGGCATTCGTCATCTCGCCTGGGATGCCGGGCGCGGGTTCGAATTGCCGCAGATGCATGCGAGTGGGAAGTTGGTTTTGGGCGCGACGATCGTCCTGACCCTGCTCATCTGGGTCGTCGGTCTGATGGTCTGGTAGGGGAATGACGGTGAGCAAGACGCACATGAGCACGATGCGCTCGCCGCTCGGGCGGGTGCGGGGGCTTGGATCGGCGAAATCCGGGACCGCGCATTGGTGGGCGCAGCGCCTGACCGCGATCGCGCTGGTGCCGCTCGCGATCTGGTTCGTGTTCGCGGTTCTTGCGCATCTCGGCGCCCCGCGTGAGGCCGTTGCGCATTGGATGGGGCGGCCGATCAACGCGGTTCTGCTGCTCGCGCTGATCATCGCCCTCTTTCATCATCTCCATCTCGGCTTGCAAGTGGTGATCGAGGACTACATCCATACCGAGGCGGCGCGGCTCGCCGTGCTCCTCCTGATGCGGGCGGTGGTGGCGCTTTTGTTCCTGACTGCCCTGATCGCCATTTTGCGGATGGCGCTCTGACCGCCACGGCCGCGTGTCAACTGACCGATGAAGAGGGAGTCCGCTGATACGCGGGCTCGAGGACGAAAAAATGAACGCGATTTCGAAGCCTTCGATCGGTGCCTATGACGTTATCGACCACGCTTATGAGGTCATCGTCGTCGGCGCCGGCGGCGCCGGGCTGCGGGCAACGCTCGGCATGGGGGCGGCGGGGCTCAAGACCGCCTGCATCACCAAGGTTTTCCCGACCCGCAGCCACACCGTCGCAGCGCAGGGCGGTATCGGGGCGGCGCTCGGCAACATGGGTGCCGATGACTGGCGCTGGCACATGTATGACACCGTCAAAGGCTCGGACTGGCTCGGCGATCAGGACGCGATCGAATATATGTGCCGCGAGGCGATCCCGGCGGTCTACGAACTCGAGCATTTCGGCGTCCCGTTCAGCCGCACCGAAGACGGTAAAATTTATCAGCGCCCGTTCGGCGGGCACATGATGGAGTATGGCAAAACCCCGGCGCAACGGGCTTGTGCCGCCGCCGACCGCACCGGCCACGCCATCCTGCACACGCTCTATCAGCAAAGCCTCAAGCACGGCGTCGAGTTTTTCATCGAGTATTTCGCGATCGATCTGATCATGGATGAGGAGGGTGCGTGTCGCGGCGTCCTCGCCTGGTGTCTCGATGACGGCACGATGCATCGCTTCCGCGCCCCGCTCGTCGTGCTCGCGACCGGCGGTTATGGTCGGGCCTATCTCTCGTGCACTTCCGCCCATACCTGCACCGGCGATGGCGCCGGCATGGTGCTCCGTGCTGGCCTCCCGACCCAGGACATGGAATTCGTGCAATTCCACCCAACCGGCATCTTCCCCGCCGGCTGCCTGATCACCGAAGGTGCGCGCGGTGAGGGCGGCTATCTCACCAATGCCGAGGGCGAGCGCTTCATGGAGCGCTATGCGCCGACCGCGAAGGATCTCGCCTCGCGCGATGTCGTGTCCCGCTCGATGACCATCGAAATCAACGAAGGGCGCGGCTGCGGGCCGAACAAGGACCATATCCTGCTGCATCTCGAGCATCTCGGCGCCGAGATCCTGCATCAGCGCCTGCCCGGCATTTCCGAGACCGCGCGGGTGTTTGCCGGCGTTGATGTCACCAAGGCGCCGATCCCAGTTTTGCCGACGGTGCATTACAACATGGGCGGCATCCCGACCAATATTCACGCGGAAGTGCTGCGCCCGACCCAGGATAACCCGGACGCGGTGGTGCCCGGGCTGATGGCGATCGGCGAGGCGGCGTGTGTTTCC
>JAJYXY010000300.1 GCA_021801465.1 Pseudomonadota bacterium | reverse complement strand
GCTGGCATCGCGGTCGAGCAGCAGCGGGAAGGAAATGACGCCGATCAGGAACGCGACCACGGCACAGCAGAACCCGGTGACGACGCCGATCGCGATCATTGCCCAACCCGGCTTCGTCGTCAGCGCGTCGTGAAGGAATTGCGCGAGCGTCGGCGCCGGCATGTCCAACCCGTAATAGGCCCCGAGCGTTGCCATATAGATCACCTGGGCGAGCACCAGCCAGAGCAGGAAAATCACGATCAGCGCGGCGCCGAGAAGGGCGATGCGCCCGATCGCCGGCGAGCCGAGGACACGGAAGGCATCCGCCCACGAGGCGGTGCCGTCACGCTCGCGGCGGCGGCTGATTTCATAGAGACCGAGCGCGAAAAACGGGCCGAGAATGGCAAAGCCCGAGGCCAGCGGGAACAGGATCTGCACCGCGCCACGGCCGAACATCACCTGCTCCAAAATCAGCCCCGCCGCTGGATAAATCAGGCAAAGAAAGAGGACATCGGTCCGGCTCGCGCCAAAATCGGCCATACCCCTGGCCAGGGCGGCGCGGAGATCGGCAAGGGTGATGCGTCTGATCACCCAGGCGCGCCCGCTATCGGCGGCACTCCGGTCCCAATAGGCCTCCACCCCCTCGGCGCCGATGGCACGCGCCGAAGCTTGGATAAGCTGCCAGCTCCAGATGACTGGGTTTTGAATGGTCATGTCGTTTTCTCCCGCAACTTTCCCCCGCAGCCCGGGGGGACGACGTGCCGGCGCGACAAACATACCGTGTCTCGTCTCTTTAGCATCTTTGGTCGGAAACCGAGAGACATTTTCTCCGCACGAGCTGCGCCGGTGGCTGAAATTTCATGTTGCAGTGCAATGCGCCGGTCGCGGGTTCGTGCTATAAGAGCGCATGTCCTGGTTAGCGCACGCCTCCCGCCACCGCTTTCACCCGGAGCGGCTGTTTCGCCCGGCCTCGGTCGTCGTGCTTGGTGCCGAAAGCGCGGAAGGGGCGCTTTTGCTCGCCAATCTGCGCGCCGGCGGGTTTGGCGGCACGATCACCGCGGCGGCGATCGGCGATATCGCGTCTCTGCCCGAAGCGCCTGACGTCGCTCTTCTCGCGGCCCCTCTCGCTGCCCCGCATGAGGTGCTCACCGCGCTCGCCGCGCGCGGCTGTTTCGCCGCCATCGCCACCGCGCTGATGCCCGGTTTGCGCGAGGCGGCACGGGCGAGCGGCGTGCGCGTGCTCGGCCCCGGCTCGTTTGGGCTCGCCGTTCCCGCGCTCGGGTTGAACGCAACGCTCGGCCACCTCCCCGTGCCGCCTGGGCGCACGGCGCTGATCTCGCAATCCGCCGCGCTCTGCCGCGCCGTGCTCGATTGGGCGGGGCCGAACGGGGTCGGATTTTCCCATATCATCGGCATCGGCGGCAACGCCGATATCGGCTTTGGCCTGACCATGGATTGGCTCGCGCGTGATCCGGGAACCGGGGCGATCTTGCTCGATATCCGCCGGCTCAAGGATCCGCGCGCCTTTCTCTCCGCCGCGCGCGCCGCTGCCCGGCTGCGGCCGGTGGTCGCGCTCGGCGCCGGCGGCCTTTTGCGCGACGCCGAGGAGATCGCGCATCGCGCGCCGCGCGCCGGCACCGAAGCGGCGTTCGCTGCGGCTGGGCGGCGCGCCGGGCTTCTCGTCGTCAACCGTTTCGAGGATTTGCTCGCCGCCGCCGAGACGTTGAGCCGCGCGCCGCCGATCGAGCGCGAGACGCTCGCGATCGCGACCGCCGCCATCGCGCCCGGCGAGATGGCGGCCGATGAGGCGCTGCGGCTCGGCATCCCGCTCTTACGTCTTCCGGGGGAGATACGGGCTGCGCTCGCGCGCGCCTTGCCGCCCGAGCTCGCCGGCCAAGGCGGCGCCTATGAGCCGCTTTATCTCGGCCATGACCAGCCGGCGCGGTTCGGCGCGGCATTGACGCGCTTGGCGGCATCGGGCGAAAGCGGGGACGGGGCGGGCTCAACCCCTGGTTCAGGCGTCGGCGGTATTCTCGCCCTGCTCGCCCCCCCGGCGTCCGCGGAGGCCGCGGGCGACATCGCCGCCTGGCGTGAGGCCCTGCTCGGCGCGGCGCAAGCGATCAAGCGGCCATTGCTGATCGCCGTCCTCGGCGAGACCACGGGGGCGACGTGGCGCCGCCATCTCGCCGAAGCGGGTTTGCCGGTATTCGCGACCCCCGAGCAGGCCGTCCACGGGTTTTTCCATCTCTGCCAGCATCGCCGCAACCGGCTTGCCGCGCGCGAGCTGCCACCGAGCACGGTGCTGCGCCTGTTGCCCGACCGGGCGGCAGCGCGGCGGGTTTTCGCTGGCGTGCGCCAAGCCGGGCGGCACGCCTTGCTGCAAGACGAGGCGCTCGCGGTCTTGTCGGCCTATGGCATTCCGGTGGTGCCGACGCGCGCCGCGAGCAGCCCCGAGGACGCCGTGGCGGCGGCGGCGATGCTCGGCTATCCCGTCGTTCTCAAGCTGCGGCGGACAGAAAAACCGGGGGCGCCGAGCGTCGTGCTCGATCTCACCGATCCCGCGGCACTTTCCCGCGCCGCAGCGCGCATGGCGGCGCGTGAGACCCCGGCGCACGGGTTCGTCGTCCAGCGCCAGATCGGCCGGGCGCGCGAATTTGCGCTCAGCATCGCGGATGACGCCGTCTTTGGCCCGGTGATCAGTTTCGGCCTCGGCGGCAGCGCCGGCGCCATTTTCGCCGAACGCACGATCGATCTGCCACCGCTCAACCTCCCGCTCGCTCACGCCTTGATCGTGCGCTCAGGGCTTACCGCCTTGCTCGGGGCGTTTCGTGAATTTCCCCCGGCCAATGTCGAGGCGATCGCCGAAACCCTGGTGCGGCTGTCGCAGCTCGCGGTCGATTTTCCCGAGATCGCGGATGTGCGCATCGACCCGCTTTTCGTCGATGGCGATGGGGTTTTGACCGGGGATGCCGGGCTGACATTGCGCCCCGCGGGGCAGGCGGCGCGGCTGGCCATTCTTCCTTACCCGGTGGAACTCGAGGGGACCTGGCGCGGAGGCGGCGAGACATTGCTGATCCGCCCGATCCGCCCCGAGGACGCCGAGGCGCATGGCGCGTTTTTCCAGCGTCTGTCGCCCGATGACATCCGTTTTCGCTTCTTTTCGCCGATGCGCGCGCTGTCAGCCGAGCAAATGGCGCGCATGACGCAGGTCGATTACCAGCGCGAAATCGCCTGCATCGCCGTGCCAGACGCCAGCGGGGAGACCGTCGGCGTTGCCCGGCTGGTGCGCGAACTCGATGACAGCACGGGCGAATTCGCGATCATCATTCAGCCCGATATGAAGGGAAAAGGGGTCGGCGCGGCACTGATGCACCGGCTCATCGCCTGGGGGCGAGCGCAGGGGATGCGCGAGATCATCGGGCAGGTTCTCGCGGACAACGCGCCGATGCTCGCGTTCGTCCGCCATCTCGGTTTTACCCTTCATCGCCTCCCCGGCGAGGAAGACGTGATCGAGGCGCGCCTCTCGCTACTCCCGGTGCCCGAACCCGTCTCGGCGACGGGGCCAGCGGCGACAGCGCCCGACCGATAATCCCCCGCGATTAGGCGCGGTGACGCCGGCGCAGGAGGACGAGGCTACCGAGCGCGGCGCCGAACAGGGCGATCGTCGTGGGTTCGGGGACACTGCTGGTGCCTGTCGTCTGTGCGGTCGCGACGACGACGCCGGTGACGCCGCCGGAGCCGCATTTGCCGTTCACGACACCGATGCACACATCCGAGCCGAAATAGTCATTCTTGCCATTGGCGACGAAGTCGGAAAGGCTGACATTGTCGATCGTGAAGCTGAGCGGGCTGGTGTCGGGCTTACTGCCGCCATTGCCACAGAGAGACTGATCGCATGAGACGGCATATTGCCAACTACCGCTGGCATTGGCGCTCAGCGTGCCCGCCGTAGTGGCAACGAGAGAAAATCCTTGGGTGAGGCCGGTCACGGTGATCGGCGAGACGCCGTTCAAATCCCATGTCAGCGAATAGCCCGCGCCGGTGTTAACGAACCCGACCCCCTGGGCCAAGCTGACCGTGACGGTGACATCGGGCCCGCCATTATTATTGTCTAGCGAGACCGTGCCATAAGGCTCAGAAGAACCCGCGGTGCCAGACCCGACATACTCGTTAAAACTGTAATCCAACACGGCTGCCGTGGCAGGCGCCGCCGCGAGGCAGAGACCGCCAAAAGCGAGCGCAAGACGCCGCGCGAGTGTCCCTGGCCGCTTGCTAAGCCTATGAGAATGCATGTTCATCACCTTTCATGTGCCGCCGAGGATATGGAACCGCGATAGACCGTTAATAAATTAATAATGAATTGGCGTCAATAATTATGTTGGCGTGAAGACGTCGTTTATCACGCCTGGGCGAGCCGTCATGATCGATGATTTTTCGTAAATATTTTGCCGTCCATCGCTTTGGGTGGACAGAGATGCCGCACGGACTTAATCTCTGGCTATGGTTTTTTTAGCATAACGTCACAACACGCGATAACGCCGCGACAAACAGAGAGAAAACATGCGCCGCGCGATGCCAAACCTTCCTGCATGGCGGGCAATTCTCGCCGCCCTCGCCGTGGCCATGATCGCGGGCACCACTATCGCCCCGGCCGAAAATCTTGGCGTGACGATCGAATTTCCCGACGCCAAAACCCACGCCAACACCACGCGCGCCCTCGGCGCTGACGACATTGCCAAGCTCCCATCCGTGACCAGCGAGATCGCCTATGACACCGGGCACGGGATGCAGCACGCGACCTATGCCGGCCCGCTTTTGTGGGCGCTGCTCGCAGAGGCGGGCGCGCTCGCGGGCATGGATCCGCGTGAGCAAGCCGGGCACGTCGTCATCGTCACCGGCGGCGATGGCTATCGCGCGGCCCTCGCCCTCGGCGAAATCTCGCCCGATTTCGAGGGCAAATCCGTCCTCCTCGCCAACCATCGCGATGGCAAGCCACTCGGCGAGGGGCATTGGCGCCTCGTCATCCCGGGCGAGCACCGTGGCGGGCGTGATGTCTGGGACGTCGCGACGATCTCGCTCCGCTGATCGCAACCCGCGGCCCTGCTCGTCAGGCGCCTGCCAATTGCCCTCGGCGACGCCATCGCGGCGAGGGTGCGGCGGAATCACACAACAGGTTGTGGAGAGACTCGGGGGAGAGACACAATTTTCGCGAGTTTTCCACAGATTTTTTCGCGAAGGTGATTGAGCATCTCCGGCCTTTCACTGTATATTGTGGTCATGTCATGCGGAGGACCACGAGATGGAGTGGACCGAGGAAACTATCAGCCTTCTTCGCAGCTTTTGGGAAGAGGGGCTCCCTACCGCCGAGATCGGCCGGCGTCTCGGGATCACCAAGAATGCCGTGATCGGCAAAGCGCATCGCCTGGTGCTGCCCCCGCGCCCATCACCGATTCCCGCGATGAGGGCCGCGGAAGCCACCGAGTCCGGCCACTCGCCAGCCCCGCCGCTGGTCAGAAAAACCAGCCCATCGGCGCCGCGCGCGCCGCTTTCCCGGGGCCTCCCGCCGCAGCGCGAAACCGCGCCGCAACCACCTTTTTTCCGCCGCGCGCAATGCTGCTGCTGGCCGCTTGGCGAGCCGGGCAAGCCAGAATTTCATTTCTGCGACGCCCCGGCGCTGCCGACAAAGCCTTATTGCGCCGCCCATGCCGAAATCGCGTATGTCAAAATCCGCGAAAAACGCGAGGAAGCCGCCTGAACCACGCATCGTTGGCGATCATCGCTGATCTGCCATAAATTTCGACGTCACCGTTGCGATCACGCCTCGTCTCGTCGTATCCTGCCCTTCGGCGGCGCGGAGATGATAAATCATCCCTCACGCCGCCGGGAGGAAGACGTGCCGCCGAAGCGCGCGTCGATGCAAGAAAAGGGGTGATGTTGCGGCTGCCAATGGCAAACCCGCTCAATCCCGCAGACAGAAAGGCGTGTGGCGATGCCGCAGGGCACCGTGAAATGGTTCAATCCAACCAAAGGCTATGGTTTCATCGCCCCCGATCACGGCGGTAAGGACATTTTTGTCCATATCAGCGCCGTCCAAAAAGCCGGGCTTCGTAGCCTCAATGAGGGCGAGAAACTCGGCTTCGAGATCGAACAGCAGCCAAACGGCCGCACCGCCGCGGTGAATCTCGCGAAGCTCGGTTGACGCGCCCGCCCGTGCGGCACGCTTTTCGCCGACGAAGACAAAGCCTTGTCTTTGTCGCGCGGGCGTGACGCGTCTAGCCCCGCTCTTTCCCGGCAGCCCTGCCATGCGGCAGGCGCGTGCTGATCGTCGCTTGTTTCGTTGGCATATTCGTGGTTGTCATTCTCCGAAGTCCTTTCCCGTCTCGCGTTTTCCTTCCCCCGGCGCTACCAAGGGACACTCACAGCTTCCCGCCCGTCGCCTCGCGCCAGGGGTGCATGCGCCATAAGGATCGCCGCCGATCATGACCCACGCTTTCCCCTCATCGCGCCCGGCTCCGAAATCCGCCCTCGATACCGATGCCGTCCGCGCCGCCTATCGCCGCTGGGCCGGAATTTATGACAATTCCTTCGGTGGCGTCTCCGCCTTCGCCCGCCGCCGCACGGTCGCGGAAATCAACCGCCTCGCCGGCAACACCGTGCTCGAGGTCGGCGTCGGCACCGGCCTCGCCTTGCCGCTCTATGCGCCCGGCAAACATATCACCGGCGTCGATCTCTCGGCCGAAATGCTCGCCATCGCCCGCCGCCGCGTCAGCGAATTGGGCCTCAGCCACGTCGATCAGCTCGCCGAAATGGACGCCGAAGCGATGAGCTTCGAGACCGGGAGTTTCGATAGCGCGGTCGCGATGTTCGTCGCCTCCGTGGTGCCGCACCCGCGCCGGCTGATCGCGGAAATGCGCCGCGTGGTGCGCCCCGGCGGCTCGCTCCTCTTCGTCAATCATTTCGCCGCCGAACGCGGCCCGCGCTGGTGGGTGGAACGCGCGCTGGCCCCCGCCTCGCGCGCCCTCGGCTGGCACCCGGATTTCGCGATCGACGCCCTGCTCCTCCCCGAGGAGAGGCGACAGGCAACCATCACCCCGATGCCGCCGTTCGGCCTCTTCACACTGATCCGGCTCGAAAATCTGCCGGTTTGAGCGGAACGGGCGAAAGATAAGCGGTTCTTTTTGTAAAAAGACCCAAAAACTTTTTCCTGCGGGCAGCGCCGATCGCGCTGTCCTGTTTCTTACCTTCGAGAAAAACCGGGCGTGTCAGGGGGCGGCGCCAGCTCTTCCTCGATGCTGGCAACGCGCGCCATCCTCGGCCCGCGCCGGCACGCCCGCAGCAATTCCTCCACCGCCGCCGCATCGCCAGCAACCAGCGCCTCCACGGCGCCATCGCCGCGATTGCGCACCCAGCCGGAAAGGCCGAGCACCGCCGCGCGCGCAACCATCCAGTCGCGAAACCCAACCCCCTGCACCTGGCCACGAATAACCAAACGTTTGGCACTCATCAGACATTCCCTCGTGCGCCCGACATCAGGGCGAGCACCCGCGCCGCAGTCGCGATATCGGCGGCGATACGTGCGCGCCGCGCACTGGCCTCGGGATCACGCCCCCAGAGTTCCTCCTGGAATAAGGCATCGAGTTCGGCAAGCGCGTGCGCGTCCTCGGCCGACAGCGCCCCTTTGGCGACCGCGAGCCCCAGCACCAGACTGCCCAAGGCCGGCACCAAAACGGAAAGCGCGGCAAGCCCGATCGGGTCATGCGCGGCCAGCGCCGCCCGTAACGCGGCAAGGCTCGCCGGCGGCTGCGGGTGCGGCATGATGCCGCTTGCGACACGAAGCGGCGCATCCAAAACCTGCGCCGCCCAGGCGAGCCATGGCTGCCAACGCGCCTGCTGGCGGAGCACCAAAGCTTCCGGGGCACTTGCGCGGTAACACAAGAGATCGCTCTCGCCATAACGCGCGAGCGCCGCGATGCTCGCCTCCGGCGCCGGCGCGATGCGGCTCACGCCAGTCCCGATGATGCGGGTGAGCGGCAGATCATCCTGGCTGAAGCGCGCGCCAAGCCCACGCCACTCCTCAGCCACCGCCTGCGCGAGCGCCGCCTCGGAAAGCGTGAGCAGGATCCCATCGGGCAGACGCAGCGGTTTGCCGTCGAGATGGATTTCAAAGCCCGCGCGCGCCGGCGCGAGCGCCACCTCGCGCCAAAAACGCTGCATCGCCGGCTTATTTTCCGAGGCCACGGAGAATATCCTTGAGCGAAATCCCTTTTTCCGGCTTGCGTGGCGCCGGCGCGGGGCCGGCTTGGCCATTGCGCGCGAGCGCGAGCGCGGCCTCGCAAGGCTCGGCGGCCAAGGCGCCGTCCGCTTGCACGGGATCGGGCGCCAAGCCAGGCGCCGCCAGCGCACCGGTGAGGCGGAGCGGCACCACCAAAGCATTGCCGCCGATGCGAAGCGAAGGCACCAGCCGCAGGTCCATCGTCGCGCCGCCGAGATCGAGCGTGCCCGCCGCACCGAGATCGAGCCGCGGCGATTGCGCCAAGGCCGGCGCGACCTGCATGACGCCGTGGGTGATCTCGGCGCGGACGGCGAGACAGCGCACCTCGCTACGTCCTTGGAGATCGAGCCCGATCGTCGGCAATTCCGCCCGCCGCAGCGCCCCGCCGAGCGCCATCAGAAGCAACCGGTTATCGAGCGCCGCATTGACCGCAGCGATCCCGATCCGCCCACTCATATCCGAGGCCAGCGCGCCCGCGGTCGCGCCCTTGGCAGCGAGATCGGCGAAAACCTCCAACGCACCAGCATTATCCGCCGGCCAGTGAAACGCCGCCGCGAGCGGCGCGAGCGCGAGCGATGGTGCGACGAGATGAAGCGTAAGCGATGGCGGATCCGCCGCCGCGTCGATGCCGAGCGCGCCGCTCACCGCGCCGCCGGGTACCTCAAGGCGCAATGGATCGAGCACGAGATGCCCATCCGCCAAGCTCACATGCGTGGCGAGATCGTGATAGGTCGCGCCGCTTTCGACCACGCGCCCGGCCGCGAGCGCGAGATTGAGGTCGGCGGCGCGAAGCAGGGCGAACGGCCACGCGCGCCCGCGCCACCCTGGCGCGGCCGGCGCGCCGGCCGCCGCTTGCGCGCCTTGGGCGCCGCCAGAAGCCGAGCCAGGGGGCGCACTCTTGGCAGTGCTAGGCCCGAGCGCATGGCGCAACAGATCGAGATCGAGGCGGTGAAGGGTGAGTTTCCCCGCAAAGCTCGGCCGGTCATGCCCCGGCGCGGCGAGGTGCAGCACCCCCTCGAGCGCCAGATCGCCCTCTGGGGCAACGAGTTTAACCCCGCTCAGCGACACCCCATCGCCCGCCACGCGCGCGATCATGCCGCTGATGCTAAACGGAATGCCGCCATAGCGGGCATCGATGTCGAACGGTGTCGCAACCGGCCCGGGCAGCGCCGGCAGATCGACCCGCACGACACTGAGCGCGGCCCCGCCCGCGCCGGCCAGCCGCGCATCGGTAAGCCGCAGCGCAACGAGACTGATCCGCCAATGACGCGGCTTTGGCCCCGGGTGTGGCGCGTGCGATGGTGGCGCCAGGGGTGGCCCAGGCGAGAGCGACGCAGGAGGGGGGGCTGGCGGCGCGGCGGCCGAAACCACGCGATCGACATCACCCGGCGCCGGATACAGCACCGCATGGTCGATATCGAGCCGCGCGACGACGATACGGCGCGAGAGCAGCGGGGCAAGCGCGAGTTCCGCCATCAAGCGACCGGCCTCGATCCTTCCCGCGCCGGCGGAAACCACGACATCCTCGGCGCGTAGACGCGGGCGCGGCAGGAGCGAGAACGAGATCGGGCCGTTGAGCGCGATCGTCTGGCGTCCATCACGCGCGACCAGCCCCTCGATCAGCGGCTTTCCCCAGCGCGGCGCCGTGACCGCCATCCCCGCCACGACCACGAGAAGGAGGGCAAGCGCACCGGCACTGAGGGCCACAACCCGCCTCACGCGCGACCTCCCTCGTGTCGTGGCGCGGCGGGTTTGGGTTCGGCAAATCCGAAGCGGCGAAAGCTCTCACGCATATGGCGGGGAAGCGGCGCCTCGACGGTGAGGGTGCCACCCTCGGGATGCGGCAGGCTCAGGCGGCGCGCATGCAAATGAAGCCGCGCCCCCGGCTCGGCCAGCGTGACCGGCTGCGGCGCGGCAGAGGCTTCCTCGGCGCGGGCATATTTGGCGTCGCCAAGGATCGGCGCCCCGATCGCCGCGCAATGGACACGAAGCTGGTGCGTCCGCCCGGTAAGCGGCGAGAGTTCGAGCCAGGAGACATGTTTTCCGGCATGATCGCGCACCCGGTATTCGGTGATCGCGCGCGCCGCTTCGGCATCACCTGGCGCAGCCTCGCTTCGCGCCCCTTTGGCGCCGGCGAGGCGACGGAGCGGCAGATCGATCCGCCCGAGGCGCGGCTCGGGCCGGCCGATCACCACCGCCCAATAGGTTTTTTCCATCGCCCGCTCACGAAAGGCGCGGGCGAGAAAAGCGGCGACCCCCGGGGTTCGGGCCAGCAAAATCACCCCCGAGGTTTCCTGATCGAGACGATGCACGAGCCTCGGCCGCTCCCCCCCGTCCTCGCGGAACGCCTCTAGCATGCCATCGAGATGGCGGAAAATTCCCGGCCCTCCCTGCACCGCGAGGCCCGGCGGCTTATCGAGCACGATCACCGCCGCGTCTTGATAGAGAATGAGGCGGGCGAGCTCGGCGCGAAGATGCGGATCGGGCGCCGGCACCGCCTTCGCTGGCGCCGCCGCGGGGAGCGGCGGGATACGCACCACCTGGCCGGCGGCAAGCCGGGTGGCAGCGCCCGCGCGATGGCCATCGACACGGATCTGCCCGGTACGGCAGAGTTTTTCGATCATTCCCTGCGTGACGCCGGGGAAATGGCGGCGAAACCAGCGATCGAGGCGGATTTCCGCCTCGTCGGCGCCGACCTCGCGTTGCGCGACGCTCATTGGCCACGCTCCGCGCGCAGCCGCGCCCAGGTGGCAAGCCGCTCGGCAATCGCGCGTTCATGGCCGCGCCCGCTCGGGCGGTAGAATTGGGCGCGCGCCATGCCGTCGGGAAAATAATTCTGGCCGGAAAACGCGTCCGGCGCCTCGTGATCATAATCATACCCGGCGCCATAGCCGATTTCTTTCATCAGCTTGGTCGGGGCGTTGAGGATATGCGCGGGCGGCATCAGGCTGCCGGTTGCCCTTGCTGCCGCCATCGCCGCGCCGAAAGCACGATAGGCGGCGTTCGATTTCGGCGCGGTCGCAAGATGGATGACCACTTCGGCGAGCGCCAATTCCCCCTCGGGGCTGCCCATCCGCTCATAGGCTTCCCAGCCGGCGAGCGCCAAGGTAAGGGCGGCGGGCTCGGCGAGCCCGACATCCTCAGCGGCGAAGCGGGCGAGGCGGCGGGCGATATAGCGCGGATCCTCGCCCCCCGTGAGCATGCGCGCAAACCAATAAAGGGCTGCGTCGGGGTCAGAGCCGCGCAGCGATTTATGCAGTGCCGAAATGAGATTGTAATGCTCCTCGCGATCTTTATCATAAAGGGCGGCGCGGCGCGCGAGAAGCTGGGCGAGTTCGCCCGGGCCAAGCAGCAGCTGGTCGGGCGGCAGGGCGAAAAGCTGCTCGGCCATGTTGAGGAGATAGCGGCCATCACCATCGGCCATGGCGCGAAGTGCGGCGCCGCCTTCCCCAGTGAGCGGCAGCGCGCGCCCAAGAGCCGCCTCGGCGCGGGCGGTGAGTTCGGCGAGCGCGGCATCATCGAGCCGGCGCAGCACCAAGACCTGGCAGCGCGAGAGGAGCGCCGCGTTAAGCGCAAAGGAGGGGTTTTCGGTGGTGGCGCCGATCAGCACGACGACCCCCTCCTCCACCACCGGCAGGAAGGCATCTTGCTGCGCGCGGTTGAAGCGGTGGATCTCATCGACGAAGAGCAGCGTCCCGGTGCCGGTGCGCAGACGCTTCAAAGCCTCCTCGAACACCCGCTTGAGATCGGCAACCCCCGAGAACACCGCCGATATCTGGTGGAAATGGAGCCCCGCGCGTTCGGCGAGCAGGCGCGCGAGCGTGGTCTTGCCCACCCCCGGCGGCCCCCAAAGGATGAGGGAGGCGAGCGAGCCCTGGGCCAGCATGCGCGACAGCGCGCCCTCGGCGCCGAGGAGGTGATCCTGGCCGACGATTTCCCCGAGCGTCCGCGGGCGGAGACGATCAGCGAGCGGGCGGGCGCCCTTGCCGCGCCCCTCGGCATTGGCCGGCGGCGCGGCTGGCTCTGAGGCGGGGTCTTGGCCGGCGAACAGATCTGGGGTTTCGGTGCGTGCCACGCCTCGGTTTTAGCGAAGCCAGGGTCAGAGTTCCATGCCGTCGGGCGAGAGATCGATCCAGGAGAGATGCCCGCCCTTGCCCGCGCCAGTATCGAGAAACACCGCCTGCCCGCCGGAAGGCGCGGCGCGGCGATAGGGGCGGCCATCGCGCGAGCGCTGGTCATGGCCGCAATAGACGGTGAGGCCCGCCGGAATACGATCGACCCAACGCAGGCTGCGCTCGGGAAACCCGTCTGGGCGCGTCCGCCCGGTCGGCTCGCCATAAAGCGCCCGCGCCAAAAGCCCGCTGACGCGCCCTTCGGCAAGCGGCGCCGCTGGTGGCGGCGTGGTCAGCATCGCGCTGTGAAATCCACCATGGACGAAAAATGCCTGGTCGATGCGAAGCCAGGCCGGGGCCTCGGCAATGGCCGCCAGAGCCGCCTCGGCGAGTGCGGGATCGAGTGAGGCGAGCGTCGCCGCCGTCTCGGGCGCGGGATAGGGCGTATAGCCCGTGATCGCGCGGGCGAGGCGAAGCTCATGATTGCCGAGCAAAAACACCCCACGCCCGGCCGCCAGCAAGCCGAGCATCAGGCGCAGCACCTCGGCGCTCTCAGGGCCGTGATCGACGAGATCGCCGAGCTGGATGATAAAGCGGTCGGTCGCGATCGCGAACGTGAAGCCACGGAGATCGCCATGCACGTCGCCAATGACGCGCATCGGCGTCCCAGGCGGGATGCGTCCGCGCTCGCTCACGCCGCGCGCCGCGGCAGGGCGGCGAAAGCGTCGAGCGCGCGCGCCCGCCCCAGGGCAAGATCGACGATCGGACGCGGGTAGGTGCGGCCCAATGCCACCCCGGCGGCGGCGAGCACGAGGTGCGGCGCCTCCCACGGCGCATGGATGAATTCGTTGGGCAGCGCCGCGAGTTCGGGGACGAAGCGGCGGATATAGGCGCCCTCGGGATCAAATTTCCGCCCCTGGAGGACGGGGTTGAAGATGCGGAAATAGGGCGCGGCGTCGGCGCCGCTGCCGGCGACCCATTGCCAGCTCGCGGCATTGGCGGCGAGATCGGCATCGACGAGCGTGTCCCAAAACCATGCCTCGCCCGCCCGCCATGGCAGCATCAAATGTTTGGTGAGGAGAGAGGCGGCGATCATCCGCACCCGGTTATGCATCCAGCCCCAGCGCCAGAGCTGGCGCATGCCCGCATCGACGATCGGGATGCCAGTCTCGCCCCGCCGCCAGGCCGCCTCGGCCTCGGCGTCGTCCCGCCAGGGCATGGCGGCGAACTCGGCGCGCAGCGGCTCTTCCGGGAGATGCGGGTGATGCCAGAGGAGATAGGCGGAAAACTCGCGCCATAGCATTTCATTGAGGAAGCTTTGGAGAAATTTCCCCCCCTTGGGCGCAGCATGCCCGGCGGCGAGCCAGACACGGCGCGGCGAAATCTCGCCCCAATGAAGGTGGGGCGACAGCATCGAGGTGCTGGCATGGCCGGGGATATCGCGGTCGCGGTCATAGGTCGAAAAGCCGCTGGCGAGAAAGCGCTCAAGGCGAGCCATCGCCCCGGCCGCGCCCGGCGTCCAGATCTCGGCCATCTCCGCCGCCCAATCGGGGCGGCTCGGGCGAAGCCGCCACGAGGCGAGATCCTCGCTCGGCACATCCTGCGCGCTTGCGTTGATATGCGCGGGGGGCGCGGTGGGATGATCGGCGATGCCGGCGGCGAAGGCGGCGCGGGCAAACGGGGTAAATACCGAAAACGCCCCCCCCGTTTGCGTTTTCAGCCGCTCGGGGGGAAATAACAGCCGGGTTTCATGCGCGACCAACGTGACCCCTCGGCGGGCGAGTGCTGGACCGAGATCGGCAAGAATCTGACGCAGCCACGGCTCGACCGCCCGCCCGCCATGGATTTCCGTCGCCCCCGTCTCTTCGGCAAGCTGCGCGAGCACGCGCCCGATCGGCCCCTGCCGGAGGATGAGACGGGCGCCACGCGCGGCTAAATCCGCAGCCAGCGCCGCGAGACTGCCATGCAGCCACCAGAGCGCAGCCCCCCCCGGCGCCCAATGGCCGGGCGAGGCCCGATCGAGGACAAAGACCGCGATCACCGGCCGCCCGGAAGCCACCGCCGCCGCCACGGCCGGCTGGTCATCGAGCCGCAAATCCTGAAAAAACCACAGAATTACCGGGGGCGGTGACGCCATCATCCACCTCTTTAGGAAAACGCCTCGAAAAAGCGATATGGGGCGCGCGGGCTTTTTACCAGCCCCGTCTCATCGCCGCCGCGGCGCGATTGGCCGCGAGATCGCGCGGTATGGCTTGGCGCCTTATCGCAAGACCGCGATAATCAACGATGCGCCTCGCCTCCCCGCCATCCTTTCGTTTCGTCGTCACTTTGGCTCAACCCCTTGGCAGACCCCCGTGGCATCCATGACCGAAGAAGCTGCCCCAACCTCCCTCCCGCCTGGCTGGCGCGTCCATGCGGTCGCGGACGACGTCACGGTCGTGCAGACGGAGACGTCGCGGCCGCTCTCGGCGGCGCTCGCCGGCGAGATCGAGACCCATTGGCTGGCAGCGCAAGCAACCTGCGGCGGCGCCTTGTTCAACGGCGCGGTGTTCAGCGTCGATGACATCACGCCGACGCACCTGCGCGGCCATATGACCGAATATCGCCGCATCCTCGCGCAGTTTCGCGACCCGGCTCTGTTCGCCACCCTACGGCTTCGCCCGCTCGCCGTGTGCGGCGTGCTGCTCTCACCCGATGGCATCGTGTTTGGCCGTCGCCAAGGCAACGCGGTCTATCAATCCGGGCTCTGGCAGACGCCGCCGGCCGGCAATGTCGATGGCCGCGCTGCGCGCGCGCGCGGGCGCGTTGATCTCCATCACCAGATCTTCGCCGAATTGCACGAAGAGCTCGGCCTGGCACCCGATGCCGTGCGGCTCTCACGGCCGCTGGCCTTGGTTGAGCATGGTGGAAGCCACGTCCTTGATCTCGGGTTTTTGCTGACGACCGATCTTCCCTTCACCGCCATCGCGGCAACCCATGCGCGCGCCGGCAATGACGAATACGAAACCCTGCGCTGCATCCCGCCCGCCGCGCTGGCTGCGTGGCTCGCCCGAATGGGGCCCGACGTCGTGCCATCGGTGCCGATCCTTCTTCATGCCGCGGGGCTGATCGGCGCCGAGACGTGCCAACCCTGATCCGATGCTGAGGCAAATCGCGACCATCGGCCTCTGGACGGGCGGAAGCCGCGTGCTCGGTTTCATGCGCGATATCCTCATTGCAGCCCTGCTCGGGACGGGGCCGGTCGCGGACGCGTTTTTCGTCGCCCTCAAGCTGCCCAATCTGTTCCGCCGTCTGTTTGGCGAGGGCGCGTTCAATGCCGCGTTCGTGCCCGCTTTCGCCGCCAGCCTCGCCGGCGAGGGCACGGCGGCGGCGCGCCGCCTGGCCGAAGATGTGGCGAGCGTGATGGTGATCTGGCTCGGGTCTCTGACCGTGCTCGGGCTTCTCATCATGCCGCTGCTCATGGATCTCCTCGCCCCTGGTTTTGCCGCCGATCCGGCGAAATTCGCCCTCGCTGTCACCTTGAGCCGCGAAACCTTCCCCTATCTCATGCTGATCTGCCTCTCGGCGCTGCTCTCTGGCGTGCTGAACGGTGTCAATCGTTTCACCGCCGCCGCGGCAACGCCGGTGGTGTTCAATCTCTTTCTCATCGGCGCCCTGGTGCTGATCCCGCCCGCGCGCATGCCGCGCGGCCAGGCGCTCGCCGTCGGCGTCACGCTTTCGGGGATGGCGCAGCTCGGCTTGCTCGCGGTCGCGGCGATACGCGCCGGGATGGCGCTCCGGCTGCGCGCGCCACGTCTGACCGACGGCGTGCGGGTCGTGCTGCGGCGCATGGGGCCGGGGATCGTCGGCGCGGGGGTGACGCAAATCAACGTCGCCATCGATACGATCATCGCGAGCCTGCTTCCGGCCGGCACGATCTCCCTCCTCTATTACGCCGACCGCGTGAACCAGCTTCCCCTCGGCACCATCGGCACCGCGATCGGCACCGTCTTGCTGCCACGGCTCTCGCGCCAGCTCAGGATCGCGGCGCATGACGAAATGCGCGCGACCCTGAACGGGGCGATCGCCTTCGCGCTCGCGCTGACGCTGCCGGCGGCCTTGGCGCTGATCCTGCTCGCCGAGCCGATCATGTGGGTTTTGTTCCGCCACGGCGCGCTCGATGGCGCGGCCGCGACGAAATCCGCGGCGGCGCTCGCAGCCTACGCGCTCGGGTTGCCGGCGTTCGTCTTGGCGAAGCTGTTTTCGCCCGGGTTTTTCGCCCGCGGTGATACCAAAACACCCGTCAAAATCGGCATCCTCGCCGTCCTCCTCAATCTTGCGCTCAATCTCGCCTTCATCCACCCGCTCGGCTATCTCGGCCCGCCGCTGGCGACCAGCTTGGCGGCGTTTTTCAACGCCGGGGCACTCGCCTGGCTGCTCGCAAAGAAAGGCGATCTTCGCCCCGATCGCGGCGTGGTCTCGCGGATCAGCCGCGTTTTTGCCGCAACAGTGGCGATGGGGCTCGCGCTCGGGCTCGCCCGTGCCGCGCTGGCAGAGGCGTGGCCCGCAGCGAGCGCGGGTGGAACCGGCGCCATCCTTGCCCTCTCCGGGCTGATCGCGCTTGGGCTCGCGGGTTATGGCGCGGCCGGCCTCGGCCTTGGCGCCTTCGACCTCACGCTGTTGCGCGCAAGGCGGCAACGGCACGAAAGCTGAGCGCGCGCTCAGACGCTCCTGGCGCGGCGCCGCGTCGGGGTCGGGAGAGGAAGGGGCGCCGCTTCCTCGGGCGGGGCGAGCGCTTCTAGCAAGGCCGCGCGCAACTGGGCGAGTTTCTGCTCGTTTTCGATTTTGAGGCCGAACACGTCTTTGACGTAAAACACATCGACCGCGCGCACGCCATAGGTGGTGACGTGCGCCGAGGCGATCTGCAAGCCGAGCGCGCTGATCCGCGACGTGACATCATGCAGGAGACCGGGGCGGTCGCGGCCATTGACCTCGAGCACGGTATGCGTGCTCGACGCATGATTGTCGATGACGACGCGCGGCGGCACGTGGATCGCGCGCATGCGGCTGCCGATCAGGCCGCGCGAGAGCTTGCGGATTTCGGCGGCGAGGCGCAGCCGCCCCGAGAGTGTCTGCTCGATCAGCACCGAAAGCCGGGCGAGGCGGTGCGGCGCATCGAAAGCCCCGCCGTTGGTGTCTTGGATCCAGAACACATCGAGCGCCATGCCGTTGGTCATGGTGTGGATGCGGGCATCGACGATGGAAGCCCCGGCGATGGCGAGCGCGCCCGCAATGCGGCTGAAGAGGCCGGCATGGTCTTCGGTGTAGATCGTCACCTCGGTCACCGCGCGCGCCGGCAGCGGCTCGGCGGCGACCACCAGCCGCTCGCCGCGCGTCTCCGCCATGCGGATCATCGCCGCATGGCGGGCATGGGTCTGCGGGTCGAAAGAGAGCCAATAGCTCGGGTAGCCGAGCCCGAGAAAATGCGCGAGATCGGCTTGCGGCCAATCGGCAAGCAATTCGCTCAGCGCCGCGCGGGCGCGATTGACGCGGGCGTCGCGCTCGGTCGTCGCAAGCCCCCCCTCAAGCACTTCCATCACGCGCGCGAAAATTTCCCGAAGCAGGGTCGCCTTCCAGCCGTTCCACACTTTCGGCGACACGGCGCGCATGTCGGCGACGGTGAGCACGAGCAAAAGCCGCAGCCGCTCGGGCGATTGGATGGTGTCGGCAAGGTCGAGGATGGTTTTGGGATCGGCGATGGCGCGTTTGAAGGCGGTCTGACTCAAGAGCAGATGGTGGAGGACGAGCCAGGAGACCATTTCCGTCTCCTCGGCCGAAAGCCCGAGCGCCGGGCCGACCTCGAGCGCGATTTCGGCGCCAAGTTCGGAATGATCGCCGCCACGCCCCTTGGCGATATCGTGCAGCAGCATGGCGACATAAAGCGCACGGCGCGATTGCAGGTGATCGACGAGTCCGGTCGCGACCGGGGCGATTTCGGCGAGTTCGCCTTGCTCGAGCTGATTGAGGACGCGGATCGCCTCGATCGTGTGCTCATCGACGGTAAAGACGTGATAGGTATCGAATTGCATCTGCCCGACGACGCGCGCCCAGTCGGGCAACAAGCGCGAGAGAATGCCGGTCTCGTTCAAAATGCCTATCCAGCGCGCGCCATCGGGCCGCGCGCTCGCCGCGCGCTGGCCGGCGGGGGCGCGGCCACAGAGAAGATCGACAAAAATCGCCGACGCTTTGGGATCATGGCGCAGCATGAGCCCGGTGCGCTCATTGCGGATCATGCCGCGAAAAGCGAGCGGGTGCAGTTCCAGATGGCGATCGCGGGCGATTTGCAAGATCCGCAGCGCCTGGCACGGCTCGCGATCGAAGCCACGGCCGGGGGCAGGGAGCAGCTTGCCATCGGCGAGGACGAAACCGGCGTCGAGAAGGGCGGGATCAGTCTCGGCGGCGAGCGCCGGTGGTCCGAGGGCGGCGCGCAGCAGCGCCGGCTCGAGCACGCCGGTCAAGCGAAGGATCTCGCGCGCGGTCAGGAAATAATGACGCATGAAGCGCTCAACGCCGTCTTGGCGGCCATGGCGGGTATACCCCATGCGCGCGCCGATGACGGGTTGGAGATCGAAGGTCAGGCGATCCTCGGCGCGGCCGGCGACATAGTGAAGATGGAAGCGGAGCGTCCACAGGAAATTCCACGATCGCCGGGCAAGCCTGAGTTCGGTATCGGTCAACAAAGAACCGCCGGCGGGCTCGGCGAGATCGGCGAATTCCGTGATCCCGAGTGTCACCCGCGCCATCCAGTAAAGCGTGTGCAAATCGCGCAGGCCGCCACGCCCTTCTTTGATGTTGGGCTCGACGAGAAAGGGGCTGTCGCCGAAGCGGCGGTGGCGGGCGTCGCGTTCGGCTTGCTTGGCGGCGATGAAGTCGCCGGCGTGGGCGGCGCTGAATTCGGTGAAGCGGGCCCGGAAATCATCGAACAGGGCGCGATCGCCGGCGAGGAAACGCGCATCGAGCAAGCTCGTGCGAATGGTCGTATCCTCCGCCGCAGCGGCGAGACATTGCTCGACCGAGCGCGTCGCATGGCCGACCTTGAGCCCGAGATCCCAGAGGAAATAGAGCATGAACTCGACGACCCGAAGGGTCGCGGGGTGCGGCTCGCGCTCGGTGATGAAAAGCAGGTCGAGATCGGAAAACGGTGCCAGCACGCCGCGGCCATAGCCGCCGGTTGCGACCAGCGCCAGCGGCTCGGCCGCGCCATTGACCTGCAGCGCGTGCGTGCGCAGCGCCATGATCAGCCCGTCGGTCAGGTTTGCGAGCAATTGCGCAGCCTGCATGCCGGCGAGCCGCCCTTGCTCGAAAACCTCGCGCACATGGGTCTGGATGCGCGCAAGATGGCGGCGAAAGACGCCGAACGCCGCCTCGCGCGCCGGCGCTTCTCCGCCCCCCTCACTGTTTTCACCGGAGGAAAGATCAGCGAGCGATTGCACGAGCTCAGAGGAAACGCTCTCGGTTGCGAGCGGCTGTGGCGAGGTCAACATCATTGTGGCGTTATCTTCCACCCGACGGGCCCTCTTGCGCAAGCATTTCGCGCATGCGGTAGAGTATTTCCAGAGCTTCTTTTGGCGAAAGCCGGTCGGGATCGATCTCGGCGAGAGCGGCAAGCGCCGGCGATGCCGGCGGCGTTGGGCGCGCAGCCTCGGCTTTCGCGTTTTCGGCGGCGGCGAACAGTGGCAGTTCGGCGTCGACGGTAAGACCAGCCGCGCGCCGCTCGAGCGCGGCCAGCACCTCGGCGGCGCGGCGCACCACCGGCCGCGGCACCCCAGCCAGCCGCGCGACATGCACCCCCCAGGAGCGGCCCGCGACGCCCGCGATCACCTCATGCAAAAAGACGACGCTGCCCTTGTGCTCGACGACCCGCATGGTGTGCGGTGAAAGCCGCGGCAATTCGCCGGTCAGGCGCGATAGCTCGTGGAAATGGGTGGCAAAAATGCAGCGCGCGCGGATCGTCGTATGCAAGGCCTCGAGCACCGCCCAGGCGATCGCAAGCCCGTCCAACGTCGCCGTGCCGCGACCGATCTCATCGATCACGATCAGGGAATTCGGCCCCGCCTGATGGAGAATGGCGGCGGTTTCCGTCATCTCCACCATGAACGTGCTTTGCCCGCGCGCGAGGTCATCGGCGGCGCCGACGCGCGAAAAAAGTTTATCGACGAGGCCGATCTCGGCCGCCGCCGCCGGCACCGGCAAGCCCGCTTGCGCAAGAATGGCCGCGAGCGCGTTTTGGCGCAGATACGTCGATTTGCCCGCCATGTTCGGCCCGGTGAGCAGGAGGACGCGGCGCTCGGGCGAAAGATCGCAATCATTGGGAACGAACCGCGCAGCACCAGCCAGCGCCGCCTCGACCACCGGGTGACGGCCCGCGGTGATGCGAAACGCCGTATCCTCCGACATCACCGGCCGGCACCAGGCGCCCGACGCGGCAAGCGTGGCTGCGGCGAGCACGACATCGAGGCGCGCCAAAGCCGTCGCGCAGGCGGCCAAATCCTCCGCGACCCCCCGCGCCTCGGCGATGAGCCCCTCATAGAGCGCACGCTCGCGCGCCATGGCCGCCGCCGCCGCCTCGTTGATGCGGCGATCGAGATCGGCGAGCGCACCGCTGGTGAAACGGGCGCCATTGGCCATCCCTTGGCGCAGCACGAGATCGGGGCAGGCGGTAAGCTTCGCCACCGCGGTGGCAGAAACCTCGATGACATAGCCGAGTTGCGCGTGATGGCGGATTTTCAAGCCGGGAACGCCGTACCGCGCGGCGAGATCGGATTGCAGCGCGGCAATCACCTGCCGCGTCTGGTCACGGAGATGGCGTGCCTCATCGAGCGCGGCATCGAAGCCGGGCGCGATCACCCCGCCTTCCTCGAGCCGCGCCGGGAGCGTCTCCGCGAGCGCGCGCCGCAAGCGCGCCGCAAGCGCGGGGGCTGGCCGCAGCGCCGTATGGATGTCCGCGAGCAGCGCAGGCAGCCTCTCGCTGACGGGATCGAGAAGACTTGCCGCCGCACTCGCCGCGGCAAGCGCGTCGCGCACCGCGGCGAGGTCGCGCGGCAGCGCCCGGCCGAGCGAAAGACGGGCGAGGGCACGGGCGAGGTCTGGCGCAGCCTTGATCGCGGCCCGCAAATCCTCGGCGCGTTTCGGCTCCTCAAGCAGCCACGCCCACGCCGCTTGCCGGGCGAGGATTGGCGCAAGGCGCGTCAAGGGTGAGGCGAGCCACTCGGCGAGATGCCGCGCGCCGGCGGCGGTGACGGTGCGTTGAACGGCGGAAAACAGCGTATATCGGGCGCCACCGTCGCGGCTGCGCAAAATATCAAGGCTCGCGCGGGTTGCGGCATCGATCAGCATCGTCCCGCGCCGCCCCTCGGGAACCGGCTGGCCGAGATGCGGCAAGGCGCCGGCCTGCGTCTCGCGCACATAGGCGAGGGCGAGCGCGGCTGCGACCGTCTCGGCATCCGAGAACGTGCCGAAGGCATCGAGGTTGGCGACGGCAAACGCTTCGGCGATGTGCCGCCGCGCGGCACCCGCGCTCGGCGGGGCGGCATCGACGGGCGCACGGCGCGGCGCAAAATCGCCGAGAGGGATCGTTTCTTGCGCCAGGATCTCGGCCGGATCGAACTCGGCGAGACGCGCGGGAAGCTCCTCGGGCGAAAAGCAGGTGGTGCGGAAGTCGCCGGTCGAGATGTCGAGCGAGGCCGCGCCGATTTCGCCCGCCTGCGCCGCGAGCGCGAGCAAGCGATTGGGCCGGTTGGCCTCGAGCAGGCCGTCCTCGAGCAGGGTTCCAGGGGTGACGAGACGGACCACGGCGCGATGGATCGGCGTCTTCGCCGCCCGCGGCACACGCGGATCCTCCATCTGCTCGGCGATCGCGACACGGAAGCCGGCGCGGATGAGACGCGCGAGGTAGACCTCGGCGCTCGCGACCGGCACGCCACACATCGCAACCGGCGCGCCGCCATGCGTGCCACGCGCGGTGAGCGCGATATCGAGAACGTCGGCGGCCGCCTCGGCGTCGTGGAAAAATAATTCATAAAAATCGCCCATGCGGAAAAAAATCAGCGCATCCGGATGGGACGATTTGGCCGCGAACCATTGCGCGAGCGCCGGGCTGGCGCCTTTGGGGTCGGGCATGGGCGGTGGGGAGGGCGGTGAAGCAAGGCTCATCGTCGTTGTTTAGCGAGGGTGACGCGGGCTGCGAAGCGTAATCTCTGGGCGGTGTCGATATCGGTGGGCCGCGGCAAATCGTTCTTTTTTTGTAAAAAAAGAACCAAAAAAACTTTTACTTTTAAGGATGCATTTTTACACGCTTCGTTTTGATAGTAGATGAAGTTTTTAGGCTGATTTATTTTTTGAAAACTTGATTTTATTGAAAAAAACGAGTGCGCAGAACAAAATAGACCTTCGATAGTGGCCTTTTCTTGCTGGCGAAGAATAGCGCATGATAGGGAAAAGCACGGTCTGGAGGAAACGACGATGACGCAAAGCCTGCCCGACACCCGTACCGCCCACATCTCGGCGGAGGAGGCGCTGGCGCTGCACGCCATGGGGCGTCCGGGGAAGCTCGAGACGCGGTTGACAAAACCGCTGGCAACGGCACGCGATCTCAGCCTCGCCTATTCGCCGGGGGTCGCCGAGCCCTGCCTCAAAATCGCGAAAAATCCGGCATCGGCGTATGAATATACGACGCGGGGCAATATGGTCGCGGTGATCTCGAACGGCACCGCAGTGCTCGGCCTCGGCAATCTCGGGGCGCTCGCGAGCAAGCCCGTAATGGAGGGCAAGGTCGCGCTGTTTAAGCGCTTCGCCGATATCGACGGGATCGATCTTGAAATCGCGACCGAAGACGTGGACGAATTCGTCAACGCGGTGCGCTATCTCGGCCCGAGCTTCGGCGGTATCAACCTCGAAGACATCAAGGCGCCGGAATGTTTCGTGATCGAGCAAAAGCTCCGCGAAGTCATGGATATCCCAGTATTTCATGATGATCAGCATGGCACCGCCATCGTCGCCGCGGCCGGGCTCATCAATGCCTGTCATTTGACTGGACGCGATTTGCGCTCGACGAAGCTGGTCATCAATGGCGCGGGCGCGGCAGCGATTGCTTGTGCGGAACTCGTCAAAGCGATGGGCATGCGGCCCGAAAACGTCATCCTCTGTGACACTAAGGGTGTCATCTATCAGGGGCGGCACGAGGGAATGAACCAATGGAAATCGGCGCACGCAACAGCAACCCCAGCCCGCACGCTGACGGAGGCGCTGGAGGGGGCGGACGTGTTTTTCGGGCTTTCATCCAAGGGTGCCCTGAGCAAAGCAATGGTGCGCGCAATGGCACCGCGACCGATCATTTTCGCCATGGCCAATCCCGACCCCGAAATCACCCCAGAGGAAGCCCGTGAAGCCGCGGCGGACGCGATCATCGCCACCGGCCGCAGCGACTATCCCAATCAGGTCAATAATGTCTTGGGATTCCCCTATATCTTCCGCGGTGCCTTCGATGTGCGGGCGCGGACGATCGATGAGGGGATGAAGGTCGCCGCCGCGGAGGCCCTGGCACAATTGGCGCGCGAGGACGTCCCCGATGAGGTCCATTCCGCGTCCGCGGGGGGGCGGCTCAGCTTCGGGCCGGAATATATCATCCCGAACGCCTTCGATCCGCGCCTGATCTCGCGTGTTCCACCGGCGGTCGCGCGCGCCGCCATGGCCAGCGGCGTCGCACAACGGCCACTTGCTGATTTGCGGCGCTATAGCCGGGAGCTCTCAGGACGGCTCGACCCGACCGCGAATGCGCTGGATGCCATTATGGAGCGCGTGCGGGCCAATCCACGCCGGGTCGTGTTCGCTGAAGGCGAGGAGGAAAAAATCGTCCGCGCGGCGGTGGCGTTTCGTAATGCGGGCTATGGCACACCGGTCCTCATTGGGCGGGAGGAACGGGTACTTGCCTCTATGGCGGCGCTGGGGTTCGGGCGCGTCGAGGGGATCGAGATCCATAACGCCCGGCTTTCTGGCGCCAATCAGCGCTACGCCGCGTTTCTTTATGAGAAACTGCAGCGAAAAGGTTTTCTCGCCCGCGATTGCCAGCGGATGGTCAACCAGGATCGTAACATTTTTGCCGCCTGCATGGTGGCCACGGGCGATGCCGACGCGATGGTGACCGGGCTGACCCGCTCGACCTCAGTGTGTATGGAGGATATCGGTCGCGCTATCGCGCCAGCCGCAGGGCGGATTGCTTTCGGTTTGACGTTGCTGCTGTCGAGCCGGGGGGGGGCGATTTTCATCGCCGATACCCTGCTCCATGAGCGGCCAAGCCCGGAGCAATTGGTCGGTATCACGCTGGGGAGCGCGGCAGCGGCGCGGAGCCTCGGCCACGAGCCGCGCGTCGCCCTGGTCTCACATTCGACCTTCGGCAACCCGATGCACCCGACCGGGCAGGCGATCCGTGACGCCGTGGCGATGCTTGACGAGCGCGGCGTCGATTTCGAGTATGATGGTGATATCAGCCCCGATGTCGCACTCGAGCCGAGCCTCCGCGCCCTTTACCCGTTTTGCCGCCTCACTGGCCCGGCGAATGTCCTGATCATGCCAGGCCTCCATTCCGCCCACATCGCCTCGCGCATCGCGCCTCGCGTGGGCGGCGGCAGTACGATTGGGCCACTTTTGATCGGCCTTCGTCACGCCGTGCAGTTGGTGGCGATGGATGCCTCGGTCAGCCAAATCGTCGATATCGCAACGTTGGCAGCGCATCAGGCGTTGGAGCTAGGCCGGTAGGACTGGGCCGAGGCGAAACAAAATTCCGCCGCAGGTGACGTTTTCGTGCGGCGCTTTCGTGCGGCGCTTTCGTGCGGCGCTTTCGTGCGGCGCTTTCGTGCGGCGCTTTCGCAGGGTTTTTTGCGCACGGGGGGTACTCTGCGCGCCAGCTTGGCGGGGCGCAAACGGGCAATATGAAAGGCGAAAGGATGAAAAATTGTCACCCGATGCCGGGGCCACTGTCATCGCGCGTGAACAGCGCAACGATGCCATCGAGCTGATCGAGCGAGCTATAGTGCAGGCGCACCAGCCCCCCCTGGCCATTGAAAGTGATATCGACGCGAAGACCGAGACGCTCGGATAGTGTTTGCGCTAACGCAGTGGTTTCCGGATCCTGCGGCTGGGATGAGGTCGCGTTTGCACGTTGTGGCGAAGACTGCTTCGTCAGAGCTTCGGTCTGACGAACATTTAGGCCGCGCGCGATGACTTGAAGTGCTGCCTTTTCGGGCTCGGGGTGAGAGAGGAGCGCGCGTGCATGCCCCGCGGATAAGGCCCCCTTGCGCAATTCCATCTGAACCGAAACGGGCAAATTGAGCAGGCGCAGTGTATTGGCGATATGGCTCCGCGATTTGCCGACCGAACGGCCAAGATCTTCTTGCGTCAGGCCAAATTCGTCGAGGAGGCGGCGATAGCCTTCTGCTTCCTCGACGGCATTGAGATCCTCACGCTGGAGATTTTCCACCAACGCCACCACCATGGCGTCGTTGTCGGAAAGGTCGCGGATGAGAGCGGGAACTTCATGAATGCCAGCGATTTGCGCCGCACGCCAGCGGCGCTCACCGGCGATGATTTGGTAGCGGCCATCGGCCTCGGGATCAGGGCGGACGAGAAGCGGCTGCAAAACACCGCGTGCAGAGATGGACGCCGCAAGATCTTCGACCGCTTGGCGATCAATGGTTTTACGCGGCTGAAAAGGCGATGGCCGCAGATGGACGATGGGAAGGGAATGGACCGCGTCATCGCGCTTTGGGGACGCGGCAGTGTCGCCGAGCAGGGCGGCAAGACCGCGGCCAAGTCGTGGATTTGTCTCCTTAGCACTCATGATGACGATCTGCCTGTGGCTTGATGGCGGTGAACGAACTCCTCGGCAAGGCGGACATAGGCTTGAGCACCCGCAGAACGCTGGTCGTATAACAAGACGGGTTTGCCATGGCTTGGCGCCTCTGAAATTCGGATATTGCGCGGAATGATGGTCTCATAGACGCGATCGCCGAAAAAGCTGCGAGCATCCGCCGCCACGAGCTCAGAAAGGTTGTTTCGGCGATCGAACATGGTCAAGACAATTCCATCGAGACTGAGACCAGGATTGAGCACTCGTTTGACGAGATCGATGGTCCGCGTGAGTTGGCTGATTCCTTCCAGCGCAAAAAACTCGCATTGCAAAGGCACAAGAACCGAATCGGCCGCGACGAGGCCATTCAGCGTGAGAAGCCCCAGGCTTGGCGGGCAATCGATCACGGTGAATCTGTAGCTGGCCGCAGTGCGGAGCGGGGCAAGGGCGTCTCGCAAATGGTATTCGCGGCGATGCGCGCTGACCAGCTCGATTTCCGCACCAGCAAGATCGGGATCCGCGGGAATGAGAGAGAGCCCGTCGATTTGCGTAGGAAGAATGACATCCTTCGGAAGCGCCGTCTGTGACAGTAACGCATATGTCCCTCCACGACGGGCCGCTCGCTCGATGCCAAGTCCGGTGGAGGCATTGCCTTGAGGATCCAAATCGATCAGGAGCGTAGGGCAGCCGAGAATTGCTAGAGCCGCCGCGAGATTAACCGCCGTCGTCGTTTTGCCGACGCCGCCTTTCTGATTGGCGATTGAGATGACCCGGTCTCGCTGCACGAGGTCACTAGGAACAACGCTAGATGTTAGAGAGAGGGAGGGAACGGGCACGCGTGACCCCGCTAATCTGAAGGATGACTCCCGAAGGATTTGTTAGGCTCTGATGGCAAGTGACATCCATGTGCCATTGGTGTCGGGCCTGCGTCAACTCGCTGGCAGCACTTTGTCCCTTGTAGAAGAAGCAGACTCCCTCGGGGGCCAGTTTGTCCGCAG
>JAJYXY010000030.1 GCA_021801465.1 Pseudomonadota bacterium | reverse complement strand
GGAAGTAGTATCGCAAGCGGGGCGGATCGACATTCTCGTCAATGGCGCGGCGGTGTTCGATCTCGCGCCGATCGTCGACATCACGCGTGAGAGCTATCACAAAGTCTTCCGGGTGAATGTCGAGGGACTAATTTTTACTCTGCAAGCGGTCGCGCGGCAGATGATCGCGCAAGGGAAGGGTGGCAAGATCGTCAATTTCGCCTCGCAGGCCGGCCGGCGGGGTGAGGCTCTGGTTGCGGTCTATTGCGCCTCGAAGGCCGCGGTGATCAGCTTCACACAGAGCGCCGGGCTCGCGCTGATCAAGCATGGGATCAACGTCAACGCGATTGCGCCGGGGGTCGTCGATACGCCGATGTGGGATGAGGTCGACAAACTCTTCGCGAAATATGAGAACCTGCCGGTCGGTGAGAAAAAGCGGCGCGTGGGCGAGGCCGTTCCCTATGGCCGCATGGGTCGGCCGGAAGATTTGACCGGTATGGCGGTGTTTCTCGCGAGTGGCGATGCCGACTACATCGTCGCGCAAACCTATAATGTCGACGGCGGGAATTGGATGAGTTGATGACTGGGGGGCATCGGTCGGCAGATGCGGCGCCGCGCGCGCAGAAAGATCAGGGCGCGGTACGCGGGCGTGGTCGCGATAACGATGACGCGGCATTCGGTTGAGAGGGGAAGCGGAACAGCGCCATGGCAGGGGTGACGATCCGAAACGCGCGCAAGATCTTTGGCCCGGTCGAGGTTTTGCATAGTGTCAGCGTCGACGTGGAGGACGGCGAGTTCGTCATCCTGGTCGGCCCCTCGGGCTGCGGCAAAACAACGCTTCTCCGCATGATCGCCGGGCTTGAGGATATCAGCGATGGCGAAATTCTCATCGGTGGCCGTCGCATCAACGATATCCCGCCGAAGGCGCGCGATGTGGCCATGGTATTTCAGAATTACGCGCTCTACCCACACATGACGGTTGCGCAAAACATGTCGTTTGCGTTGCGTCTGGCGCGCGTCGATCGGACCGAGATCGCAACGCGCGTCGCCAGAGCCGCGCAAATTCTCGGCCTCGAGCAGCTACTCGATCGCTATCCGCGCCAGCTCTCCGGCGGGCAGCGCCAACGCGTCGCCATGGGCCGTGCCTTGGTGCGTGATCCGCAGGTGTTCTTGTTCGACGAGCCGCTTTCCAATCTCGATGCCAAGCTGCGGATGCAGATGCGCGCAGAAATCAAGGAATTGCAGCAACGCCTCAAAACCACCACCGTCTATGTCACCCACGATCAGATCGAGGCGATGACGATGGCGGACAAGATTGTGATCATGCGGAGCGGCCATATCGAGCAGATCGGCGCGCCGCTCGATCTCTATGACCGCCCCGACAATCTTTTCGTCGCGGGGTTTCTGGGCTCGCCGGCGATGAATTTTGTCTCATGCACCATTGCCGATGGCGCGGCGGTGAGCGCCTCGGGCGCGCGCTGGCCGTTGTCATCGACGATCGTGCAGGCCGGGGGGATGGCCGCGGGGAGGCGCATCGTCTATGGCGTCCGCCCCGAGCATTTCCGGCTGAGCGAGGACGGAATGGCGGCGCGCGTCATGGTCGTTGAGCCGACCGGCTCTGAGACGCAAGTCTTGCTCGAGGTCGGTGGCGAGAAGCTGACCGCGGCATTTCGCGAGCGGATCGCGCTCGGCGTCGGCGAGACCCTGCGGGTCGCGATCGATCCGGAGGCAATTCATATCTTCGATGTCGAGAGCGGCAAGCGCGTGGCCGCGCCGCGCTAACGCGGGGCAGGCGGCGCGCGGGCGATGACGCGGGCAAGCAAAGCGCCGGCGGTGAGATAGGCGAAAGCGGCGAGGAGAAACGGCGCGCCCGGGAAGAAAATTGCAACCCCCGGCTGCGTGAAATGGGCAAAGAGCGCGGCGCCGAGGAGTGGTGCGAAAATCGCGGTCAGGCTTTGCAACGCCGCCAGCACGCCTTGCGCCTCGCCTTGCCGGTCAGTGGGTGCTTCGGCGGAAAACAAGGCCCGGATCGCGGGTGTGTTGATGGCGCCGAGCGCTGAGATCATGACCGCGAGATAGATCATCCAGCCGGCCACAGCGAAGGCGTAAACGCTTTGCGCGAGGGCGGCGACGAGGCAGCCAAGGAGTGCGGTTCGCCCCTCGCCGAGGCGGCCCAGGATGCGGCGGATGAAAAACGTCTGCACCACCGCTTGGCAAAGCCCTGCCAGCGCCAGCACGAAGCCATTTTCGCTGGTATGCCAGCCAAAGCGTAGCCCGGTTGAGAGCACGAACGCGCTTTGCAACGCGCCGAGCCCAAACCAGGTAAAGCTCCAGGCGAAGGCGAGGCGAAGCGCGCGCGGGTTGGCGCGCAGACCAAGCAGCGCCGAGACCGGATTGGCGCGGCGCCAGGAAAAGGCGCGGCGTTGGTCCTTGGGCAAGGATTCAGGCAAAAGCAGAAATCCATACAAGGCATTGCAAAGCGCAAGCCCGCCCGCGGCAAGAAATGGAAGCCTAATCCAAATCCCGCCAAGCACACCGCCCACCACCGGGCCGAGCACGAAGCCGAGGCCGAAAGTCGCGCCGATGAGCCCGAAGCGCTGGCCGCGCCGCTCGGGCGGTGTCACATCGGCGATATAGGCGGTCACGGCGGAGATATTGCCCGTGGTCACGCCGGCGAGCAGGCGCGCAAACAGAACGAAGCCAAGCGAGGGGCTGATGGCGAGCAGGAAATAGACGACAGCGAGGCCAAAGACCGAGAGCAGCAGCACCGGCCGGCGGCCGAAGCGATCGGAAAGCCCGCCGAGCACGGGCGAAAAGATAAATTGCATCGCCGAAAAACTCGCGGCGAGCAAACCGACCCAACGCGCGGCGTGGCTCGCATCCCCACCCGAAAGCTCCAGCACGAGCTGGGGCACTATCGGAATGACGAGGCCGATGCCGAGCGCATCGATGGCGAGCAGCGTCAGCGCGAAGCCGATCGCGGGTTTGCGCGCAGCCATCACACACCCGGCGGCGCGAGCGCGAGGCGCACGCATTTGCGCATGACAGAGGGCAATGGCTCGGCGGCGAGCAGGCGGGTATGCCGCGCATAGCCGCCGAGGTCGGCGGCGGCAAACGCCGCGACCGCGCCGGCATAGACATCGAGCGCGAGCGCGAAATGGGTGAATACGTGCCGCACCGTGCCAAGGCGGCGCCACGTGGTTGCGACCGGCGCTTGCGCCAAAGCTTCCGCCTCCGCCCAAGGCACGGAGTCGCGCCACGGCGTTCCCGGCAGCTCGGCCATGCCACCGAGAAGGCCATGCCCGGGGCGGCGGCGCAAAAGCACCCGATCTTCGGCATCGGTGAGCCAGAATTGCGCCCCGAAACGCGATGGCCGCGCCGGTTTCGCCGCGCGCCTCGGGAGCTCCGCGGCAAGCCCGCGCGGCATCGCCGCGCAGGCGCCGCCAAGCGGGCATATCGTGCAGAGCGGTGCCGTTTTGACACAAAGAGAGGCACCGAGATCGAACAGAGCCTGGGTCGCATCCCCAGGGCGGGCGCGAAATTCCGGCGCCATCGCGATCGCCGACGCGATCGCCGAGATCTCCGCCATCGCCGCCGGCAAGGGTGTTTCGATCACAAAAAGGCGCGCGAGGATTCGGGCGACATTGCCATCGACCGCGAGCACCGGTTCACCAAAGCCGATGGCGGCGATCGCGGCGGCGCTATAGCGGCCAATGCCGGGCAGGTCGTGCCATTCGGCGGCGGTGCGGGGCCAGTCTCCGCGGGCGGCGAGGAGGCGGGCGGCGCTGTGGAGATGGCGCGCCCGCGCGTAATAGCCAAGCCCGGCCCAGAGCGCCAAAACCTCGTCGAGAGCGGCGCCGGCGAGGGCGTCGAGGGTCGGGAATCGTTGGAGGAAGCGGTGGAAATAGGGTATCACGGCGGCGACCGTCGTCTGCTGCAGCATGATTTCGCTGAGCCAGACACGGTAGGGATCGGCGGTCTCGCCGGGTCTTGCGCGCCATGGTAACTCTCGGCGCGCGCGGTCATACCAGGCGAGCAGCGCCGCCCAGTCGAGCGCGGCGGCGGAGAGGGAATGGGGAGCGATGACGGGCACGCGACCTGCTATGCATGGGCGATCGGCCAAGGGCAAGCCGCCGCTCTCGCGGCCGGCCGCGCCGCAACGCGAAGGCTTTGGCCCGCAGCCGCTCGGCGCGCTGATCGCGCCGCTGCTCCGCCCGGTGGTGGCCAAACGCGGGACGACGAAGGCCGAACTGATCGCCGAATGGCCGGCGATCGTTGGCCCGCGCCTTGCCGATCTCACCACCCCGCGCCGGCTCACCGCCGGCACGCTAACGCTCGCCTGCACGGGGGCTGCCGCGCTCGAATTGCAGCACAGCGCCGCAGCTCTGATCGAGCGGATCAACACCCATCTCGGGCGCAAGGCGGTGGAGCGGCTGCGCTTCAAGCAAGACCTGCTTTTGCCGCTTGCCGCGACGCTGCCGCCCATCGCCCCCGAGACCGAAGCAGCGATCGCGGCGCAGCTTGCCGGGTTTCCGCCCTCGCCGCTCCGCGATGCGCTCGCCGCCCTCGCCCGCGCCCTCCATCGCGCGGGGAAAGCCTGAACATCCGAGCGCGAGGCGGCCTTGAAGGAAAGTCTCGACTCTGCCCAGTCTGACACGGTATCCTACAACATCTTGAGGAAATCATGCTGATCCACCGCCGCTTTCTACTAGGTCTTGTGGCTGGCCAAATGGCCGTGCTGCCATTTCTCGCCCCCCGCCCGGCGCGCGCCGATGATGCCGCGGCGGCCAATGATCCGCGCTTTGCCCCGCGCACGCTCGGGTCGGATCAGGCGCCGATCAAGGTGATGGAATTCTTCTCCCTCACCTGCACCCATTGTGCCGCCTTCTCACGCGAGACGATGCCGGAGGTGAAAGCGAAATTGATCGAAACCGGCAAGGTGCAGATGATTTATCGCGACTTCCCCCTCGATCGCGTGGCCTTGATGGCGGCGATGGTCGCCCGCACCTTGCCGCCAGAGCGTTATGAACCTTTCGTCTCGGCGCTGTTTGCGAGCCAAGATCACTGGGCGTTCGATCGCCAGAGCGACCCGCGCGATGAACTCGCCAAAATGGCCGGGCTCGCCGGCCTCTCGCGTGCCGCTTTCGATGCGGCGATCGCGGATAAGGCGCTCGAACAATTCATCCTCGCCGGCCAGCAGAAAGCCGAAGACGAGTATCACGTCGATTCGACGCCGACCTTTGCCGCCAATGGCCGCTCCCATGCCGGGGAAATGACCTTCGCGGCCTTCAGCGCCTTCATCGGCGCGGAAAACGGCTAACGCGGACCCCACCCCGTGCCCGTCAGCTTCACGCGGCTCAAGATCGCCGGGTTCAAGAGCTTCGCCGAGCCGACGACGCTCGATATTCTTCCCGGGCTTACCGGCATCGTCGGGCCCAATGGGTGCGGCAAATCGAATATCGTCGAGGCGTTGCGCTGGGCGATGGGGGAGAGTTCGGCGCGGAGCCTTCGCGGCGGCGAGATGGACGATGTCATCTTCGCCGGTACAGCCCATCGCCCATCCCGCAACCTCGCCGAGGTTGCGCTGACGCTGGATGACGCGGTCGGGCGGGTGCCGCCACCTTTTCACGAGACGGCGGAGCTCGAAATCACCCGGCGTATCGAGCGCGCGGCGGGGAGCGCCTACCGCATCAACGGCCGCGAGGTGCGGGCGCGCGATGTGCAAACCCTGTTCGCCGATCTCGCCTCGGGCGCGCGCGCCTCGGCGATGGTGAGCCAAGGGCGAGTCGCTGCGCTGGTCAATGCCCGCCCCGATGAGCGGCGCGGCATTTTGGAGGAAGCGGCGGGCATCACCGGCCTTCACGCCCGCCGCCATGAGGCCGAACTCCGGCTGCGCGCCGCCGAGAGCAATCTCGTCCGCGCCGAGGAGTTGCGCGCGACCCTCGATGTGCAGGTGCAAGGGCTGAAGCGCCAGGCGCGTCAGGCCAACCGCTATCGCAATCTGTCGGGCGCGATTCGCGCGGCCGAGACCGAATGGCTCGCGATCCAACTCCGGCGGGCGGAGGTGGCGCGCACGCGGGCGCGGGAAGGCTTGGCGGCGGCGGAAGCGGCGGCGGGCGCTGCGGCCGAGGCGGCGCGCGCCGCGCTTGCCCGCGCCGAGGCGGCAACGGCGACGCTGCCCGCGCTGCGCGCCGAGGAGGCAGAGGCGCGAACGCGGCTCGAGCGGGCACGGGTCGCGCGCGAGCAGATCGCCGCCGAGGAACGCCGCGCGAAGGCAGCGTTGGCGGAGGCGCTGGCCGCGCATCAGCAGATCGCGCGTGACCGGGCGCATGCGGCGCAACTCAACGACGATGCGACCGCCGCCCTCGCGCGTCTGGAGGCGGAGGCCGAGAGATTGCGCGCCGATGAGGCCGCCGCGCCGGCGCGTCTCGCCGACGCCGAGGCCGCTCTTGCCGCCGCGACAGACGCCGCGCGGGCGGCGGAGGCGCAGGCCAATCGCGCGACCGAAGCCGCTGCCGAGGCCGAGGCGCAAAGCCGCGCGCTGGCCACCGCCCGCGCCGAGGCCGAGACGCGCGCACGGCGGGCGAGCGGCCATCTCGCGCGCCTCGAGGAAGAGGCGGTGCGCCTGCCACGGATTCCCGCCGAGAAGCTCGCGGCGGGGGAGGCGGCGGTGGCGGCGGCCGGGTCGGCCCTGGTGCAAGCGCGTGCCGAGCACAGCGCCGCCGAAGCCGCGCGGCCCGCCGCCGAAGCGGCGTTCGCCGCCGCGCGTGAAGCGGAGAGCGTCGCACAGGCGGCCATGTCGAGGGTGCGCGCCGAAGCGGAAGCACTGGCGGAATTGCTCGCGGTTAAGGAGGGGGAGCGTTGGCCGCGCATGGTCGATGCGCTGGAGGTGCCGGCGGGGCTTGAGGCCGCGCTCGGTGCGGCATTGGGTGAGGAACTCGAATCCGCGTCTGATCCGGCAGCGCCGCGGCATTGGCGCGAATTGCCACCGCTCGACCCGCCGCCCGCGCTTCCCGCCGCCGTCTCCCCGCTTGCGGCACTGGTGCACGCGCCGGCGGCACTTGCGCGCGCGCTCGCCGCGATCGGCCTGGTCGCGGACGAGGCGATGGGAGACGCATTGCAGGCGCTGCTCGCGCCCGGGCAAATCCTGGTCTCTCGCGAGGGGGCGGTTTGGCGCTGGGATGGGTATTGCCTGCGTGCCGGGACGCCGACCGCGGCCGCAGTGAGGCTCGCGCAACGCAACCGGCTGTCGCATCTCCGCGCCCAATACGCCGAGGCGGAGGCGCAAGCGTCGGCGGCGCGCGATCGCCGCCTCGCCGCCGAAGCCGAGCAAAACGCCGCCCGCGCCCTCGAGAAATCGACACGCGATGCCGCGCGCGGCGCCGAACAGGCGGCTGAAGCGGCGCGCGCCGCGCTCGCGCGCCTTGCCGCCGAGGCGACGGAGGCCGCGCTTCGGGCAAAAGCACTCGAAGACCAACGTGCGCACGCCGCCAGCGAAGCAGAGGAGGCGCAGGCGGCGCTGGCGGAACTCGTCGCGCGTGGTGCCGCTCTGCCCGATATGGCCGCGATGCGCGCAGCGCGTGAGGCGGCGCGGGCCGCTTCAACCATCGCCCGCGAGGCGGAAACCAAGGCCCGGCGCACCCATGATGCGCTGCTCGCCGAGGCGGCGCAGCGCGCCAAAAGGCTGGCGGCGATCAGTGCCGAGCATGCGGGCTGGCAAGATCGCGCACGCGATGCGACAGCGCGCGGCAGCGAATTTGCCGCGCGCGAGACCGAAAGTGCTTCGCTGATCGCAACACGCGAGGCTGAGCCTGAACGTCTCGCCGCAAGCCGCGACCAGGCGGCGGAGGAACTCGCCGCGGCCGAGGCAGCCTATCGCGGGCGTAAGGAGACGCTGGCGCGGGCAGAGCAGGACGAGGCCGCCGCCAGCCGCGCCGCGCGCGAGGCGGAGGCGGCCCTGGCGCGCGCGCGCGAGGCGATGGTGCGCGCTGAGGGCGAGGTCGCGACCGCCGATCACGCCTGGGGCGTGATCGCCGAGCGGGTTTTGGCACGCCTCGGCGTTGACCCCGCTTTTCCTGATCTTCCCGACCCGCTCGACGAGGCGGCGGAGGATAAAGCGCGCAAACGCTTCGAGCGCCTCTCGCGCGAGCGCGATGAGATGGGGCCGGTCAATCTTCGCGCCGAGATCGAAGCCTCTGAAATCGAGGCGCAGATCGAGACCATCACCCGCGAATGTGCCGATATCACCACCGCAATCGCCAAGCTGCGCGGCTCGATCGGCCATCTCAATCGCGAGGGGCGTGAGCGCCTGGCTGCGGTATTCGCCGAGGTCGATCGCCATTTCCAGGCGCTATTTGCGCGCATGTTCGGCGGCGGGCGGGCGCATCTCGCGCTGGTTGGCTCGGATGACCCGCTGCTCGCTGGCCTTGAGATCTATGCCCAGCCGCCGGGCAAAAAGCTCGCCACCCTGTCGCTGCTTTCGGGCGGGGAGCAGGCGCTGACCGCGCTTTCCTTGATTTTCGCCGTCTTCCGCTGCAACCCCGCGCCGGTTTGCGTGCTCGACGAGGTCGACGCGCCGCTCGATGACGCCAATGTCGAGCGTTTCTGCACGCTGCTCGAAGACATGGTGCGCGAGACGGGGACGCGTTTCCTGGTGGTCACGCACCATCATTTGACGATGGCGCGGATGGACCGGCTGTTTGGCGTGACCATGCAGGAGCGGGGTGTATCGCGCCTGCTGTCGGTTGATCTCGTGCGCGCGGCCGAGCTGGTCGACCCGCCGCGGATGGCGGCGGAATAGCGGCGACATGGGGCGCGCATCGGGTTTTACAGAAATTTAACGATGTCATCAAAAAAATCAGCCTTTGATAAGATTTTTCTTGTTTTTCGGATTTGCGAGGATTAATTAACCAAGTCATAAGAAACCTGGTTACGGAGCAGATCATGAGCATCGCCTCGCCAGCCTCCGGTCGTAACACCGCTGCTTCGGCCGAGATCATTGCTTTCCCCGAGCGCCCGGCAGCGGCTGAAGATCGGCTGCGGCGGGCGCTTGCTGCGCTCGATCGGGCGCTTGCTGATCAGCGGGTCGCGGTTGCCACCTGGCGCGGCGCCCTTGATGATCTGCGCCTTGCGATGGCGGGGCTTGGTGGCCGGATGGAGACCTATCACGGGGAACTCGGCAAGCTCTCTGATGGTGTCGCCCGCCTCAATGCCCGCGCTACTTGGCTTTCGAACTGGGCCGACAAGGCATCAGGAACGAGATAGAAAAGTCGTCGCCTATGCCACTGCCCAACAGATAAAAGTTTTTTGGTTCTTTTTTTCAAAAAAGAACTATTACCTTCTCGTCACGATGCCTGCGCGCTCGCCTCGCTGCGTGTCGCGCCGACGCGCGCGGCGAGCGCCCCGGCCATGAAGGCGTCGAGATCGCCGTCGAGCACCGCGTCGGGGTTCGATTTCTCGACCCCGGTGCGCAGATCCTTGACCATCTGGTAGGGCGCGAGCACGTAGCTCCGGATCTGATGGCCCCAGCCGATATCGGTTTTTGCGCTTTCGACGAGCGCCGACTGCGCCTCGCGCTTCTGCAACTCCGCCTCGTAGAGCCGGGCGCGCAGCATTTCCATCGCTTTCGCGCGGTTGCGATGCTGGCTGCGGTCGGTCTGGCAGGCGACGATGATGCCGCTCGGGACATGGGTGATGCGGATGGCGCTCTCGGTTTTGTTGACGTGCTGGCCGCCGGCGCCGGAGGAGCGGTAGGTATCGACCTTGAGATCGGCCTCGTTGATCTCGATGGTGATGGTGTCGTCGATCACCGGATAGACCCAGACGCTGGCGAAGCTGGTCTGGCGCCGCGCATTGGCGTCGAACGGGCTGATGCGCACCAGGCGATGAACGCCGGCCTCGGTTTTCAGCCAGCCATAGGCATTGGCGCCGGAGACCTGGATGGTCGCCGATTTGATGCCGGCCTGCTCGCCGTCATTGCGGTCGATGATCTCGGTTTTATAGCCGCGCTTTTCCGCCCAGCGGAGATACATGCGAAGCAGCATCTCGGCCCAATCCTGCGCCTCGGTACCACCGGCGCCGGCATTGATCTCGACATAAGCGTCATTGCCATCGGCTTCGCCGGAGAGCAAGCTTTCGATCTCGCGCTGTTTTGCGTCCTCGGCGAGGGCACGAAGCGCGGCCTCGGCCTCGGCGATCATTGCTGCATCTGATTCGGCTTCGGCGAGTTCGATCAATTCGCGCGCATCATCGGTCTCGCGCTCGATCCGGCGGACGCTGTCCACCCCGGCGGCGAGGTGGTTGCGGGCACGCATCAGGCTTTGCGCGGCGGTAGGGTTTTCCCAAAGCGCCGGATCCTCGGCGCGGGCGTTCAGTTCATCGAGGCGGGCAAGGGCGGCATCCCAGTCAAAGATGCCTCCTCAGCAGCGCGAGCGACTGCTGGATTTGCTGGACCAAGGCGTCGGCTTCGGCGGACATGTGCGCTCCGTCACGTCGTTCTATAGGGGCGGATCAGTTTTCCGCGGCGCTGTTTACGCCCTGCGCCGGAGGGCGGCAAGGCGGGTTCTTGCCCCAACACCCCGGTCAGCGTGGCGTGGCACTCGGGTCGATCCAGCCGACATGCCCATCTTCCCGGCGATAGACGACATTGAGCTCACCGCTCGCGCGGTTGCGGAACATCAGTACTGGCTGATCCTCGAGATCCATCCGCATCACCGCCTCGCTCACCGAGAGTAGATTGATTTCGGTTTGGGTCTCCGCGATCACGGTGGCGTAAGCGCCGTCTTCGATGGTGCTCGCGCCGTTGGTCGGGCTTTGCGTCTCCTCCTCCTCGCGCAGGATATAACGTCGCGCCGCTTCGGGCCGGGCGCGGCTGGCGAGATCGCGGGCATGTTCGTTGACCCGCCGGCGATAGCGGCGAAGGCGCTTGGCGATGTGCTCGGCGGCGTCGTCGAAGGCGGCATGCGCGTCCGCGGCCTCGCCCTCAGCGCGGAGCAGCAGCCCACGCCCGGCGTGGAGATTGATGTCGCAGGTAAAAAAGCTACGCGCCCGGCCGAAGGTAACGTGCGCCTCGAGCGCACGATCGAAATATTTGCCAGCGATGGTATCAAGCTGCTCGGTCACCCGAAGGCGCAGGGCGTCCGACAGCTCGACCTGTTTACCTGATACCATGATATGCATCGACCCCACCCTTTCATTAGGCTCTTTTTCTACGATATAGGAATTCGACCACGAAATCCGATAACTTACTTAGGTCATCTCCGCTTTTTCCCGACGGCGTTGCACCGAGCCCGGTATCCGCAACGCCTCGCGGTATTTGGCCACGGTTCGGCGGGCAATGTCTACGCCTTCGCCGCGCAAGGCGGCCACCAGCGCGTCATCGGAGAGAACGGCGTCGGCCGATTCCGCCTCGATGAGTGCGCGGATACGGTGGCGAATGGCCTCGGCGCTATGGCTTTCGCCGGTGGTGCCGGCGATCGCCGTCGTGAAAAAATATTTCAGCTCGAACAGGCCGCGCGGCGTCGCCATGTATTTATTGGCGGTGACGCGGCTGACGGTGCTTTCGTGCATTTCGACGACATTCGCGACGTCACGGAGCGTCAGCGGGCGTAGATGGGTGATGCCGTGGCGAAAAAAACCATCTTGCTGGCGGGTGATTTCCGCCGCGACCTTGAGGATCGTCTGCGCGCGCTGGTGGAGCGATTTGACCAGCCAATTCGCGGTTTGCAGCTTTTCGGTGAGAAACCCGCGCGCTTCCTCGCCCCGCTTGGTGCGGGCGAGGATCTGCGCGTGCAGCCCTTGATTGACGAGAACGCGCGGCATGGTATCGGGATTGAGCTCGATCAACCAGTTTCCGTCTGGCGCCGCCCGCATCAGGAGATCGGGGAGAATGGGGGTCGCGGGGGCCTCGTCGAAGCCGGCGCCGGGCTTGGGGTCGAGCGCGCGGATCTCGGCGATCATGTCGGTGAGATCCTCGGCATCGACGCCGCAAATCTCCATCAGCCGGCGCATCTCTCGCCGCGCCAGCAATTCGAGATTATCGAGCAACGCCGCCATCGCCGGGTCGAGGCGGTTGCGCTCGGCGAGCTGCACGGCGAGACATTCCGCGAGAGAGACGCAAAAAAGCCCGGTCGGGTCGAAACGCTGCATGCGCGTGCGCACGCTTTCCACCCGCGCGAGCGAGATGCCGAGGGCCTCCGCGATCGCCGCCGGCGCCGCCGAGAGCCGCCCGACGGGATCGAGAAGCGCGATCAGATGCGCGCCGATCAGCCGCTCGGCGGGGTCGTGGAATGAAAGCCGCAATTGTTCGCCGAGATGGTCGCGAAGGCTGCGCGGGCCGGCGGCGAGGCTGTCGATGCTGCGCTCATCGTCGGAGAAATCGGGCGCCCCGCCCCTTGCCCCCTGAGCACCGCCGGCGGGGCCGCTTTCATTGCCGTTTCCGAGGCCGCCATAGCCATCGGCCGCGCCGCCACGGTCAAACCACTCCGCGCTCTCGGCATCGAGGGGGGACGCCGCCTCGCTGGGGAGGAGGCCGCTCGTGCTAATCTCGGCCGCAAGATGGGCGAGATCGACACCTTGCTCCGGCGGCGCGGGCACCACCTGGTCGGGCGCTGGCCGCTCGGCATAGCCGCCATCGCCTCCCTCCTCGCGTTCGAGCAAGGGGTTGCGCTCCAATTCCTCGGCGATAAAGGCGTTGACCTCAAGATTGGAAAACTGCAACAGCTTGATGGCTTGCCGCAATTGCGGCGTCATCACCAGCGATTGGGTTTGGCGGAGGTCGAGACGCGGGCCGATTACCATGGGGCCAGATCCTAAAGGCTAAACCTTTCGCCAAGGTATACGCGTCGCACATCTTCATGCGCGACCACCTCTTGCGGCTCGCCCTCCATCAACACCTGCCCATCATGCATGATATAGGCGCGGTCGATCACCTCCAGCGTCTCGCGGACATTATGGTCGGTGATCAAGACGCCGATGCCGCGATCCTTGAGATGCGAAACCAGATCGCGGATTTCACCGACCGCGATGGGATCGATGCCGGCGAGAGGCTCATCGAGCAGGATGTAGCTTGGCTGGGTTGCGAGCGCGCGCGCGATTTCGAGCCGGCGCCGCTCGCCGCCCGAGAGCGCGAGCGAGGGGGTGCGGCGGAGATGGCCGATGCCGAATTCGGCGAGCAATTCGTCGAGCATCTGATCGCGCCGATCCTTTAGCGGCTCGACCACCTCGAGCGCCGACATGATGTTTTGCTCGACATTGAGGCCGCGGAAAATGCTCGCCTCCTGCGGCAGATAGCCGATGCCAAGGCGCGCCCGGCGATACATCGGCAATCCGGTGATCTCGTTGCCATCGAGCCGGATGGCGCCGGTATCGGGCTGGACCAGGCCGACGATCATATAGAACGTCGTCGTCTTCCCCGCGCCGTTTGGCCCAAGCAGGCCGACAGCCTCGCCGCGCCGGACCGAGATCGAGACATTCCTTACCACCGGGCGTTTTTTATAGGTTTTGCCGAGGCCGCTCGCGGTGAGGCCGATCTGCCCTTGAACGACGCGAAGCTCGGTCATGGTGTCTCCGCCTTGGCTGGCGGCGCTGCGCCCGCAGCCTTACTCTCCGCCTGCCCCGCTGCTCCCTTCTTGCTGGCCTCGGGTTTCTTTGCGGTGCCGTTTTCGTTCTGGTTGGGCATGATCAGCCCGTGGACGCGCTGATCGGTGCTCGAGAGCATGGTGGATACCCCGGTTTTCATATCGACATCGGCGGCGACGCCATTGATTTGATTGTCCCCACGCGTTACCCGCACATTGCCGATGACGCGCGCCTTGCCGGTATCGGGCACATAGACGCCGCGATCACCATAGACGGTTTCGGTCGCGGTGCGGAGGTCGACATTGCCATAGGCCTCGACGCGCTTGAGCTTGCCCGAAGCCGCTTGCAGCTCATCCGGCGGCTGGCCGGGTTTGCCCGGCGGCGGTTTCGGCGCTGTTGCGCCGGCTTCTGGCTGCTGATCCGGCGGCTCGGAATAAGAAACCAGCGTATCGGCGGCGATACGCCGGCCATCGCTGGTGACGATCACAGCCTTGCCGCGGGCGATCGAGATGCGCGTTTGCGAATAATATTCCATGCTATCACGCGCGGTTACGACATCCGTCGGCGTGGTCAGCTTGAGGGCGTGGCCGGTCAGGATCAGCACCGCCTGGTCCATGTCATAGACGCCCTTATCGCCCCAGGCTTGATCGGTCGCAGTGAAAATATGCACATGCCCCTCTGCCTCCAGGCGATAGATCTCGTTGCCGCCGCTGTCATCGGGAGTCGCAGAGCCTGGGGGATTGGCAGAGCCTGGGGGATTGGTAGCCCCCGGCGCCGGCGACGCGCCCGATGCCGCCGGTTTGGTGCCCGCCGGTGGCGGACTGGCTGGTGGCGGACTCCCACCATTTCTCGCCGCGACCGGCTGCGCGCCGCCGGCGGTCGTGTTGGCGGTCGCGGACGCGGCGCTCGCCTTCTTGCGGTAATGGGCGATCAGGACATCGGCGGTAACGGTGACATTGTCGCGGATCGCGACCGCATCGCCGCGCGCAACCACTTCCTGGTCGTTCTGGCGCCAATCCATGCCGTCGCGCGCCGTCACCGTGATCGGCCCGCCATGCGACATGTCGATCGGCTGGGCATTGGCGATGCCATGCGCGCACAACATCGCCGCGACGACACCGCCCCCATACAGCCAGCCTTTATTGCGGCTGGCCATGAGCATCACCGCGGTTGTTGTTGAGCACCAGCCGCGCGGGGCCGACGAACTGGATCACCGCGCCCTTGTCGACAAGGGCAAATCCCATCGCGTCGAGGGTGCCGAACGGCCCCTCGGCATTGGTGATATCATTGCTCGCCCCGGCGCCGGCGCGAAGATCGAGGGAGGCGGTCGCCGAATGCAGCGTCGTGCCATCGTCGCGATAGAGCACCACATTGCCCTCGAGATCGAGCTGGTTCAGATGCTGCATATAAACGCCGCGCTTGGCCGAGAGCATCAGCCAGTTGCCGCTCTCCATCTGCACATCGCCTTTGGGATCGGTAAGGTTGACACGCTCGGGCGTGGCCTGTGTCGCGGTGCTCGCGGTCAAGGTGTAGGGGCGGTTTTTCTCGTCGACGCCATGATAGCGGGCATTGATCATCTGGCCGCTCGCGGTGATGCTCGCGCTCCAGCCGCGCAAGGCGGCACGCCCGGCCGCGGTTTGGCGGGCGATTTCCGGCCAGAGGGCGATCGAGGAGAGCAAGACCAGCGCCAGCGCCGGCAATAGCCGCTTCGACCAAGTGATGAGCAGGCGCCGGCGGGCGATGCGGGCGGGCGTCGGCGCGTGCCGGCTGCGGGCGGCGGCGATGGCGCGCCGCGTCTCGTCGCTCGCGACGCGAAGGCGGGGCGAGCCCGTGCTCGTGCCGCCCCCGCTCATGTCACCCCGGCATGGAGCAGATCGTGGATGTGAAGGATGCCGATCGGCGCCCCGCCAGTGTCGGGTGCGACAACAAAAAGGGCGGTGATCGGGCGGGCGGCGTCGGTCATGTGATGGAGCGCTTCGGCGGCGAGGGCGTCGGGGCCGATGCTGCGGGGCGAGGCGGTCATGATCTCGCCGGCCGGGAGCGACAAGAGACCCGGCCCCATCGCGCGGCGGAGATCGCCATCGGTGATGATTCCGATCAGCTTGCCCGCCGCATCGACTACGCCCAGGCAGCCGAAGCGTTTTTCGGTCATCACCAACAACGCATCACTCATGCGTGTCTCCGGCGTGACCAAGGGAAGCGCCGGCCCCGCATGCATCAGCTCGCGCACCCGCTTGAGGCGGGCGCCGAGTTTCCCGCCGGGATGGAACTGGCGAAAATCCGCGGCGGTAAAGCCGCGCCGCGTGAGAAGGGCAACCGCCAGCGCGTCCCCGAGGGCGAGCTGCATGGTGGTGCTGGTGGTCGGCGCGAGGCCCATCGGGCAGGCTTCCGGGACTTTCGGCAACAGCAGCACGACATCCGCCTGCTGCGCCAGCGCAGAGCCGGATTCACGAGTGATGGCGATCAAGGGCAGGCCAAAGCGCCGGCTATGGGCGACGAGATCGGCGAGTTCCGGCGTCTCGCCGGAATTAGAGAGCGCGAGCACGGCATCGTTGGGTAAAATCATGCCGAGATCACCGTGCGAGGCCTCGGCTGGGTGGACGAACAGCGCCGGCGTTCCGGTGGAGGCCAAAGTCGCCGCGATCTTGCGCCCGATATGGCCGGATTTCCCCATGCCCGAGACGACGATACGGCCAGAGATCGCCGAAAGCACCTCGATCGCGCGCAGAAACGCGCCATCTAGCGCCGCCGCCAGCGCCTCCAGCCCATGCACTTCGGTCGCGAGCACCGCGCGCGCGGTGGCCAGGGGATCCTTGGTCTCGGTCAGTGTAACGGACATGCTCGCTCTTTCGCGGTCCACTCTCTCCGGCGATTCTGCGCTCGGACTCCGCGCTCGCCGAGAAAAGACATAGGCACGAAATCGCTTTCAGACAAATTTCATGCCAGATAAATGGCGTTCACGAAGAAATTTTCATCCAAGCTCGGCTTCAATGGGCGAAAATATCTGGCGCCTCATAGCCGAGCAGATCAAGCCGGGCCCGCGCCGGAAGAAAAGCGAAACAGGCCTCCGCCAGGGCCATTCGTCGCTCGCGCGCCAGCAAAGCCGCGAGCTTTTCCCAGAGCGCATGGAGATGAAGCACATCGGCGGCGGCATAGCTCAGTTGCTGCGGCGAAAGCTCTGGCGCGCCCCAATCGGAGGTTTGCTGCTCCTTGGAAATCTCTACCCCGAGCAATTCGCGGCAGAGATCGCGCAGACCATGGCGGTCGGTGAAGGTGCGGGTGAGTTTGGCGGCAATTTTCGTGCACCGAACCGGCGCGACCGTGACCGCGAGCGCCTGATAGAGCATTGCGACGTCAAAACGCGCGAAATGCATGAGTTTGACGCGCGCGGGATCGGCGAGAAGCGCTTTCAGGCGCGGGCAGTCGGCCCCGCGCCCGCCAAGTTCGGGTGGCACGATCTGCACCAGATGCGCCTCATTATCGCCGGCCGAGAGCTGCACGAGGCAGAGCCGGTCACGGCGCGGATCGAGCCCCATAGTTTCGGTATCGACGGCGACCACCGGGCCGAGATCGAGCCCTTCGGGCAGGTCATGGCGATGGAAATGGATTTTGCTCTCGGCCATGGACTGTCCTCGATCGTTCGCTGCACGCGGCCCGGGTTCAGCGGCACCGGCCGGGCCCCGCATCGGGTCGGCCCGTTTTTTGTGCTCCAAAACTGGCGCCCCAAAACTGGTGCCCCAAAACTGGTGCCCCAAAACTGGTGCCCCAAAACTGGTGCCCAGGAGAAGACTCGAACTTCCACAGCCTTGCGGCCACAGGTACCTGAAACCTGCGCGTCTACCAATTCCGCCACCTGGGCACGGTGCGGTGGGGTCGCGATGTAGCGCCGCGCGGGCGGGTGCGTCAACTGGGGGCGAGCGTTCCGTGGTGAGATCTCGGCTTGCGCGGGCATTAACCAAAAAACAAGCAATTACTCATAAAAAATATTTGTTATCATAAATGGACATGCGCCGAGATGCTTCTTCCGTTCATTTTTGCCCCCGTGCTCGGGGTGCTTCCGCTGCCCTCGCCCCCAATCACGCCCCCAATCACGCCCGCAGCGGCTGGGTTTTCCGCCGAGGGGCCCTCTTCTGGGGAAAATTGGCCGCGCGATCCGAACGATCAGCGTCCGCCGGGCGCGCGGGACGCGCCGCCATCCCCGCTTGCGCTCGTCTTTGACAGGGGGCCGGACGGCTGGTCGCCGCCACGCGAAGCCGCGCCGCCGGGCTGGACCATCGCGCCCCCATGCGGCTTTGGTTCCTGCGACGAGGCGCGCGATGAAAGCGGCGGGCGCGGTGGCGGGCATGATGACGGCCATGATGGCGGGCACGATGGGGGCCGTGATGGGGCGCAAGCGCGTCTTTTCACCGATCTTGCGGCCTTGATAGGCGGCGCGCCGGGTTCCTGGCCCGGCCCCGCAGACGGGCGGCACGATAGCGGGGATCACGGGCGCGCGGCCGTTCCCAGCTATCCCGGGCTTTGCAGTGGCTCGGGCGCACCAGCGGACTGGATTCCGGCAGGGACGGATTGGCAGCCGCTGGCGATCCCAAGCGGCGCGCAGCTCCCCGGTATTGCCTCGGCGCAAGGCGCGCAGGCAGTCACCGAGCCCTCTGCCTTGGCGCTGCTCGGGGCGGGATTGGTGAGCTTGTTTGCCGCGCGCGAGCGCCTCCGCCGGCGGCACGTGCCGCGCCCATGATGCTCGGCGCCTGATGCTCTGCCGGGTGAGGGATTTGAACCCCCGACCTTCGGTTTACAAAACCGCTGCACTACCGCTGTGCTAACCCGGCATCTGGCTGAAAGACCCGGGCTCGTGCGCCCGGGCTCGCTGGCGAGGCCGAAAACTGACTGCCAAAAACGCGCGCGCCAAACCCTGACCAAACTTGATTTTAGGAGCCGGGTCGGTGCGGGTCAACGCATCGGCTCGCCGCGCAATGCCTCGGCCAACTGCACGAGAATGGCAGCGGTTGCGCCCCAGATGTGATGTTCGGCGTGGGGGAGGACCCAGAATTCACGCCACGCGCCACGCCAGAAGGCGCGCTCGCGCCGCGGGGCGGCGGGGTCGAGGAGGGTTGCGAGCGGGAGGGTAAAAATCGCCTCGACCTCGCCCGGCGCGGGCGAGAGCGCCAGCCCCGGCGGGATCAGGCCGAGCACCGGGGTGATACAAAACCCGGTGCCGGTGAGATGGTCGTAAAGCCGCCCGGCGAGCTGGACGCGCGCGGGGTCGAGGGCAATTTCCTCCGCCGCCTCGCGCAGTGCCGCAGCCTCGGCGGAGACGTCGCCGGGGTCGATTCGCCCGCCCGGGAAGCTCACCTGGCCGGCATGGCGGGCAAGCGTCGCGGTGCGTTTGGTGAGAATGATCGCCGGCTCATGGCCAAGCACGAGAGGAATGAGAACGGCAGCAGCGATCGGCGGCTCGGAAAGCGGCAATAACTCGCGCGCGGGCCCGCCGCGGAGATCGAGCGCCGCGAGGCGGGCGCGCAAATCCTCCTCCTTCACGCCCGTCGCCTGGTCGGTTCAGCCATCGTGCTCGTCGCCGGGATCACCGAGCGAGAAAAATCGCCCACGGCTCCAAACCCCGAATTCACGCCGCCCGAGCACGATATGCGGCTCGGCGAGGGCTGCCAATTCGTAATAAACGGCGCGGGCGATGCGGGCCTCGATCGGATAGCGTCCAGCGCCGTCGCGGAGCTTGATGTAAGGTGTCGGGGCGCAGGTGATGATGTCGTAGGAGATACGAATCGGATGCTCGGGCCCGGCGGTGACGATTTCATCGACATTGGTGCGAAAGGATAGAGATTGGTTGCGCCCTGAGCCGCGCCAATCGAGTTCGACGGCGACGAAAGGTGCATCCTCGACCTCGATGCGGCCGCGCTCGGCCGGGGTTTCGAGCCAAAAAGCCCCATCCGCCTCGCGTTTCAAGACCGAGGCGAAGAGGCAAACCAGCTCCTTCCGCCCGATCGGGCTGCCGCGGTAAAGCCAAGTGCCGTCGCGGCGGATGAGGAAAGGAAGATCGCCGCATTCGATCGGCCGCCGCCCTGCACGTGCGCCGGCGAATGGCCGCTCGGGCAAGGTGATACCCGCCTCTCCCCTCGCTTCTTGCGGCAAGCCCGCGTCCTTCATCCCGGTATCCCCATCTCCTCGCGTCACGTTGGCCGCGATGGCCTCTCGTTTCCGTCGCTCGTCGTCCGCCCCTCGACCCGCCCGCTCAGCTCAACCGCTCGCTCCGCCCGCTTGGGCCAACCTAGTGGGGCTCGTCATATCGGCGCGCTTGCCCACATATAGGAATGCTTGCCTGGCCGGGGAAAGAGCGCGCATAGAGATTTCCGGGGCCGGGATCTGCGTTTCGCATGCGAAGTGACCAGAGCGGCAGGAAGGATGTTCAGACGGCGATGACCGATGTTTCAGCCGAGGCGGCGGCGACGCTTGCCGAGATCGATGCGCTGTTGCCGCGTCTTGCCGCGATTCGCGCTGAAATCGGCCGGGTGATTTTCGGCCAGCGTGCGGTGGTCGAGCAGACGCTGATCACGCTCCTTGCCGGCGGGCATGTGCTTTTGGTCGGTGTGCCGGGGCTCGGCAAGACGCTTCTCGTCGAGACTCTGGGGGTGGTTCTCGGCCTTGCCGCGCGGCGCGTGCAATTCACCCCCGATCTGATGCCGGCCGATATCCTGGGCAGCGAAGTGCTGGATGAGGGCGCGGATGGGCGGCGGCATTTTCGCTTTCTGCCGGGGCCGGTGTTCTGCCAGCTTTTGATGGCCGATGAGATCAACCGCGCGAGCCCGCGCACCCAGTCCGCGCTGTTGCAGGCGATGCAGGAGGGGAAGGTCGCGATCGGTGGCGCCGAGCATCCGCTGCCACGCCCGTTTCACGTGCTCGCGACCCAAAACCCGATCGAGCAAGAGGGCACCTATCCTTTGCCCGAAGCCCAGCTCGATCGGTTTTTGATGGAAATCGATATCGACTATCCCGAGCGCGAGGAGGAGCGCGCGATGCTGCTCGCCACCACCTCCGATCACCGCCTCGATCTCCAGCCGGTGATTTCGGGCGAGGCGCTGATCGCAGCCCAGCGCCTGGTGCGGCGTCTCCCGGTGGGGGAAAGCGTGGTTGCGGCGATTCTCGATCTCGTCCGCGGGGCACGGCCGGAGAGTGCTGCCATCCCCGATCTCGCCAGCCAGATCGCGTGGGGCCCAGGGCCGCGCGCGGCACAGGCGCTGATGCTGGCCGTGCGTGCCCGCGCCCTTCTCGATGGCCGGATCGCGCCTAGCCTCGATGATGTGATCGCCCTCGCGGCACCCGTCCTCCGCCACCGCATGGCGTTGAGCTTCGCCGCCCGCGCCGAAGGGGTAACGCTCGTTGCGGTGATCGGCCGCTTGCTGGAACGCCTGGGATGAGCGAGGCTGCGCGCCGGGCGGAAGCGCTCGCGGCGCCACTGCCGCCCTTGCTGCTTGCCGCCGAGCGCGTCGCGGCGACGGTCGCCGCCGGGCTTCATGGCCGGCGGCGTGTCGGCCAGGGCGATAGTTTCTGGCAGTTCCGTTCCTTCGCCACCGGCGACGCCACGTCGCGCATCGATTGGCGGCAATCGGCGAAATCGCATCGCACCTTCGTCCGCGAAACCGAGTGGGAGGCCGCGCAGACCACGTATCTCTGGCGTGACGCCTCGCCCTCGATGCGCTGGCGCTCGGCCTTGGCGCCGGTCGAGAAAGCGGCGCGCGCGGAACTTCTGCTTCTCGCGCTTGCCGCCCTTTTGCTGCGCGCTGGCGAGCGGGTGCGGCTGATGGACGCTGCGGCGCCGTTTTCTTCCGGCACCGCCGCCCTCTCGGGCCTTGCCGCGACCCTCGCCCGCCAGCCCGAGAGCGCCGGCCTGCCGCGCGGCGCCTCTCTGCCGCGTTTCGCCAATATCGTCGTGATCAGCGATTTTCTGAGCCCGATCGAGGAAATCCGCGCGCTGCTGGGGCGATTTTCGGCGTTGGGCGCGCGCGGCGCGCTGGTGCATATTCTCGATCCTGCCGAGCGTGACCTTCCCTATGATGGGCGGGTGCGGTTTTTGGGCCTGGAAGGCGAGGGGGAGACCATCATCCCCCGCGTCGAGGGGGTGCGCGAGGCCTATCGCGCGCGGCTTTCGGCGCAGACTGCGGCCCTCGCCGATGGCGCGCGCGAGGCGGGCTTCGCGCTGATCAGCCACACCACCGAAAAACCGCCGGAAACGGCACTCCTTGCGCTCTATCTCGCGCTTACGGCATGAGTTTCGAAGCGCCCTGGCTACTCTCCGCGCTCGCCTTGCTGCCGGTGCTGTGGTGGCTTTTGCGGGTGACGCCGCCTTCGCCGCGCCGCCAGGCTTTCCCCGCGCTGCGGCTGCTTCTTGGCCTCAAGCCGGCCGAGGAAAGCGCGGCCCGCACCCCGCTCTGGCTGCTCGCCCTCCGTCTGCTTGCGGCAAGCCTCGTCATTCTCGGTCTTGCCGGGCCGATCCGGGGCGGGGAGGGGGAGGTGCCGGGACGCGGGCCTTTCATCCTGGTGATCGATAATTCTTGGGCCGCCGCTGCCGATTGGGGCCCGCGGATGGCGGCGGCACAAGCGGTGCTCGACCGCGCGGACCGCGCCGGGCGCCCGGTTGCGCTGCTCGCGACCGCTGCCCGCGCCGACGGCGCGCCGCCGCGGCTTTCGCCGGCGATGCCGGCTGCCGATGCGCGGGCCCTGCTCGCAGCTCTTGCCCCCATGCCGTGGCCGGCTTCGCGCGGCGCGGCGGCGGCGGCGCTGGCGGCGCGGCCCTGGCCGGAGGCAGGCATCGTTTATCTCGCCGATGGCTTGGCCACGCCCGAGGATGCCGCCTTCACCGCCGCCTTCGCCAAGGCTGGGCCGTGCCTCGTGCTCACCGGCGAGGAGGCGCCGCGCCTGCTTTTGCCGCCACGGAGCGTTGGTGACACGCTGGTTGCCCGGCTCGCCACCCTCACCGCGGCGCCGCCGCGCCCACCCGCCGTCATTCTCGCCGAAACCGGCGATGGCAGGGCGCTCGCACGGGTTGAGATCAGCCTTGCCGCGGGGCAAAGCGAGGGCGAGGCGGCTTTTCGTCTGCCGCCAGAGATCCGCAATCAGCTCGCCCGCTTGGAGATCGCAGGGTCTGCCGCCGCCGGCCATGTCGTGCTGCTCGATGAGCGCTGGCGCCGCCGCCCGGTCGGGCTTGCCGCGGCGGACGCGATCAGCGCCGAGACGCCGCTGATCGGCGATCTCTATTATCTCCATCGCGCGCTCGCGCCCTATGCCGAACTCCGCGAGGGCAATCTTGCTACTCTTCTCGCGCGACCGCTTTCGGTTCTCATCCTCGCCGACCGCCCGCTCGCCGACGCGCCGGAGGCCGCTGCGGTTACCAGCTTCGTCGAAGGGGGCGGCGTTCTGGTGCGTTTTGCCGGGCCGCTCCTTGCCGAGCATCCCGATGATTTGCTGCCAGTGCGGCTGATCACCGGCGACCGCGCGATCGGCGGCGCGATGTCGTGGGGCAAGCCCGCCCATCTCGCGCCATTTCCCCCCACCTCGCCCTTCGCCGGTCTTGCCGTGCCCAACGAGGTGACAGTGGATCGCCAGGTACTCGCCGAGCCAACAGCCGCCCTGGCCGGCGAGACCTGGGCCGCGCTCAGCGATGGCACGCCGTTGGTCACCGCATCCGCGCGCGGCGCGGGCTGGGTGGTATTGTTTCATGTCACCGCCAACGACGATTGGTCCAACCTGCCGCTCTCGGGCCTCTTCATCGATATGCTGCGGCGGATCGTCGCGCTTTCCGCCGGCGTCAAGGCGGCGCCGGAGGCAACGCCACTGGCGCCGGCGGAAAGCTTGGACGGGTTCGGCGTGCTCGGCCCGCCGAGTGCGGCAGCCCGGCCGCTCGCGCCCTCGGCGTTTGCGACGACGCCGCCCTCGCCATCTTTTCCCCCCGGGCTTTACGGCCCGGAAAATGCCCGAGTCGCGCGCAATCTCGCCGATGGCTTGCCGCCGCTCGCTGCCGCCGGCGCGATCGATGGCGCCCGCTATCGTGGTTTCGGCACGCTCGCGCGGACTCAGGCCTTCGGCCCCTGGCTGCTCGCTGCGGCGCTGGCATTATTGGTGCTCGACCTGCTCCTCTCGCTTTTTTTGCGTGGGGTTTTGCGCCTGCGTGCGGCAGTGCTCGTATTTTTCCTCGTGCTTCCGCTGGCAGGCCGGGCGGAGATGCCCGCGAGCGATAACCCGGCGCTGCAAACGCGGCTCGCCTACGTCGTCACCGGCGATGACGCCGTCGATCGGGTGTCACGGAGCGGGCTTGCCGGCCTTTCTGACTATGTCAACGAACACACCGCCGCCAGCCTCGCAGCGCCCGCCGCGGTGACACCGGGGAGCGACGATCTGAGCTTCTATCCGCTGCTTTATTGGCCGATCACCACCGCCCCACCGGCCGCGGGCGAGATCGCCGCGCTCAATGACTATATGAGCCATGGCGGCATCATCCTGATCGACACCCGTGACGCCGAGGCCGGAGCCGATTTCAATCCCGGGGGGGCGACGATGTTGCGCCGGCTCGGCGCCGCGCTCACCATCCCCCCGCTCGCGCCGCTTACCGTCGATCACGTGCTGGCGCGAACGTTTTTTCTGCTCCGCGATTTTCCCGGCCGTTATGACGGCGCGACGGTCTGGGTGCAGCGCGATCAGGACCGCAGCAATGACAGCGTGAGCCCGGTGATCATCGGCGCCAATGACTGGGCGGCGGCCTGGGCGACCGATGCCGACGGCCACCACCCCTACGCCGTCATCCCCGGCGGCGAGCGCCAGCGCCTGCTCGCCTACCGTTTCGGGGTCAATCTCGTGATGTATGCCCTGACCGGCAATTACAAGGGCGATCAGGTGCATGTGCCGGCACTTCTGGAGCGGCTTGGGCAATGAGCGCGGCCAACACGATCGCCGCCCTTCGCTTCGCGCCGCTGGTGCCGCTTTGGCTGCTCGGCCTCTTGGCGCTCGCGGCGCTTATTGTGCTGGCGCCGGCGCTGTGGCGGCGGGCGCGGGGGGTTTGGTGGCGCCTCGCCGCATTTCTCGTTCTGCTGCTCTGGCTCGCCGGGCCGCGCCTGGTGCAGGAGACGCGGCAAGGCTTGAGCGATATCGGTTTGCTGGTGATCGATCACAGCGCCTCGATGGCGATCGGCGAGCGCGCCGCACTTGCGGACGCGGCGCGGGCGCGGCTCGTCGAAGACGCGGCAAAATTCCCCGATCTCGAGCTTCGCAGCGTCATCGTCCCCGACACCGGCCATGACGGCACGCAGCTTTTCGCCGCAGCGCGGCGGGCGCTCGCCGATATTCCCGAAAGCCGCCGCGCCGGCATCATCGCGATCACCGATGGCGAGGTCCATGACATTCCCGCCAAGCCCGATTGGGGCACGGCGCCGCTGCAGGTGCTTATTCCGGCCAAGGGCGAGGAGACCGATCGCAGTCTTCGCGTCATCGATGCGCCGGGCTATGGCATCGTCGGCCATTCCGTCAGCATGCGGATTGAGATCGACGATCTTGGCGTTGCCCACCCCGCGCGCGAGACGGCGCTGACGTTGCGGCGCGATGGCGAGCCACCGCGCATCCTGCAAGCGCCGATCGGCCGGCCCTATGACATCGAAATCCCGATCACGCGGGCCGGCCCCTCGGTGATCGATCTCCAAGCGGCGCCTTTGCCGGGGGCGGTGACGGCGCTCAATGCCCGTGCCGTCGTCACCATCAACGGCGTGCGTGATCGCCTGCGGGTTCTTCTGGTCTCTGGCGAGCCGCATCCCGGCGAGCGCACCTGGCGGCGTCTCCTGAAAGCCGATCCGGCGGTCGATCTCGTTCATTTCACCATCCTCCGCCCGCCCGAGAAGGACGATCTGACGCCGCTCAACGAGCTGGCCCTGATCGCCTTTCCGGTGCGAGAGTTGTTCCAAGTCAAGATCAACCAGTTTGATCTGATTATTCTCGACCGCTTCCAGAGCCGCGGCATTCTCCCGATGATCTATCTCCAGAATATCGCCGACTATGTCCGCCGGGGTGGGGCGCTGTTGATGAGCGTCGGGCCGGAATTCGCCGGCCCCGGCAGCCTGAGCGCAACCCCGCTCGCCGATATTCTGCCGGCCGAGCCGGCGGAGGGGGAGGATGCGGTGGTCAACGGCGCGTTCCGCCCGCAGGTGACGGCGCTCGGCGAACGCCATCCGGTGACCGCCGCTCTTCCCGGCTGGCATGAGGGGGCGGCGCCGGCCTGGGGGTCGTGGTATCGCCATATCGCGGTCGGCGAGGGGCATGGCCAAGTGGTGATGCAGACGCCGGACGGCCAGCCGCTCTTGCTGCTCGATCATGTCGGCAAGGGGCGGGTCGCGCTGTTGCTTTCCGATCAGATCTGGCTCTGGTCGCGCGGCCATCAGGGCGGCGGGCCGCAAGCGGAATTGTTGCGGCGGGTCGCGCATTGGCTGATGAAGGAGCCCGAGCTCGAGGAAAACGCCCTTTCGGCGCGCATCGAGGACGGACGCCTCTCGATCGAAAGCCGCAGCCTCGCGGCCCATCCGCCGGGCGCGGTGACGGTGACCGACCCCGAGGGGCGAAAGAGCACGGTCGCGCTGAGCGAGACCGCGCCGGGACGGGCGACGGCGACACTACCGGCAAGCGTGCCCGGCGTGTGGCGGGCGGATGCGGACGGGCGCACCGCTTTCGCCGCCGCGGCCGGCGGCGACCCGCTGGAAATGGCCGATCTCCGCGCCACCGCGACCAAGCTCGCGCCGCTGGTTGCGGCGAGCGGCGGCAGCATCCATTGGCTCGACCCCGACGGCGCGCCGGCGCTCCGCCGCACCGAACCCGATGCCCGCGGCGCCGGCGCGCATTGGATTGGCTTGCGCCGCAATCACGATCACATCGTGACCGGCATCGCGGCGTTGCCGCTCTTGCCGAACGTCGCCGCATTGGCGATCATTCTCGCGCTCATGCTCATCGCCTGGCGGGAAGAAGGCCGATGAGCGGCGCGAGCCACCATCGACAGCAGGGAGGGGTGTGTCTTCCAAAACATCGATTCCCCTGAACGCGGCACATCACCGGGCGCGTCCCCGCCTTGGCCGGCGCTGCTCGCGCTGATCGGGTTCGTGGGGCTCGCGCTGCTCGTTGGCGGCGCGTCCGGCGCGATCACCGAGATTTCGGTGCATGATTGGTATCCCTCGCTCACCCGCCCGCCTGGGACGCCGCCCAACCGGGCTTTCCCGGTGGTCTGGTCGGTGCTCTATGTGCTGATCGGCGTTGCCGGCTGGCGGGTCTGGCGCGAGCCGCGCGTCGTGACACCCCGGCGGGCGCGGGCGCTCAGCCTCTGGGGCTGGCAATTGCTGTGCAATGCGCTCTGGACGCCGGCGTTTTTTGGGCTCGAAAGCCCGCTCGCCGGCCTTGCGGTGATGGCGGCGCTGATCGTCATGATCGCCATCACCATCGTCGCTTTTTCGCGTATCGATCGGCTTGCCACCACGTTGATGCTGCCTTATGCGGGCTGGGTGCTCTATGCTGCCTATCTCAATGCCGGATTTTGGTGGCTGAACTGAAGGAGCGAGAGGGTTCAATGCGCGTTTTTGCCGATCATCGCTCGCGATGGCGCGCCGGTGCGATCGCGCTGGCGTTGGCGGCGCTGCTCGCGACCGGCTTGGTGGCGAATGGCGCGTTCGCGCAGGTGGCAACCCCTGGCCTCGGCG
>JAJYXY010000213.1 GCA_021801465.1 Pseudomonadota bacterium | reverse complement strand
CTTTCCTCCCATTTCCCCTGCACCGGTAATCTCCAACAGACAAACGTTTTTTGGTTCTTTTTTTCAAAAAAGAACAAGGAGTCTACCCTCCCTAACCTTCCGATCCGGTCATTTCGTGGGTTGCTCGACATGGCCGCCGAAGCCATAGCGCATGGCGGACAGCAGCTTGTCGGCGAAGCTTTCATCCTCGCGCGAGCGAAAGCGAGCATAAAGTGCCGCAGAGAGCACGTTGGCCGGCACCGCCTCGTCGATCGCCGCCTCGATCGTCCAGCGGCCCTCGCCGGAATCGGCGACATGGCCGGAAAAATGCGTTAGATCGGGATTTTCCGCGAGCGCCGCGGCGGTGAGATCGAGCAGCCAGGAGGAAATCACGCTGCCCCGGCGCCAGACCTCGGCGATATCGGGGAGGTTGAGGGTGAAACGCTCGGATTCCGGCAGCGCTTCCGAGACGCGATGGCGGAGAATGTCGAACCCTTCCGCATAGGCCTGCATCAGGCCGTATTCGATGCCATTATGCACCATTTTGACGAAATGCCCGGCGCCGGCCGGGCCGGCGTGGAGGTAGCCCTGCTCGGCGCGTTGGTCGAATTTCTCCCGCCCCGGGGTCCGCGGCGCATCACCCGCGCCAGGCGCAAGCGCGCGAAAAATCGGGTCGAGGTGATCAACGGTCGGCTTATCGCCGCCGATCATCATGCAAAACCCGCGCTCGAGCCCCCAAACGCCACCCGACGTGCCGACATCGACGTAATGCAGGCCGCGCTTTCGCAATTCGCTCGCGCGGCGGATATCGTCCTTGAAGTAGGTATTGCCGCCATCGATGACGATGTCATCTTTTGTGAAGATTTCAGCGATTTTGGCAATGGTGTCCTCGGTGATATGGCCTGCGGGCAGCATCACCCAGGCGATACGCGGCAGCGTTAGCTTCTCGGCGAGTGCTGCGAGCGAGGGGGCACCTTCGGCGCCCTCCTTTTCGAGGGTGGCGATCGCGTCGGCCGAGAGGTCGAAGACGACGGTTTGGTGGCCCGCGCGCATCAACCGCCGGGCGATGTTCGCGCCCATCCGGCCGAGTCCGATGATGCCGAGTTTCATGGTATTTTCCTCATGATGTCAGGGCGAGAGCACGCGCGAGAGCAGCCTCGAGGGCGGCGAGCGCGTGCGCGAGGTCGCCCCCGAGATGAAGGCGAAGCACGCGCCGTTTGCGCTCGACGAGCACCTCGAGATCCCCCAAGGCCTGCGCCGCTTTGACGACGCCAAAGCTCGCGCGCTGGCCGGGGACCGCGATGTCGTTCGCGTCCGATGCCGTGATCTGCAGGAAAATCCCGGAATTCGGCCCGCCTTTGTAAACCTGGCCGGTCGAGTGCAGAAAGCGCGGGCCGAAGCCGACGCAGGTCGCGATTTTTTTGGCGGCAAGAATATGCGTGCGGAGTTTTTCGAGCGCCGCCTCATGCGCCGGGTTGCGCGCGATATAGGCGAGGAGTGCCGCGTAATCCCCGGCTTTGGCGCGTGCGAAATGCGCGGCGAGCGCCTCGGCGAGGGTTTTCGCCCCTGAGAGTGCGCGCGCATTCAGGGGATCGGCGTAAACCGTGATCTCGCCGTCACGAAGCAGCGGTTCGCTTTCGGGAAGGGCGCCGGTCTTCTCGAACGCCTCGGTGAGCGCCTTGGTCTTGACCTTGCTCGCCTCGACATCGGGCTGGTCGAACGGGTTGATGCCGAGGACATTGCCGGCAACCGCGGTCGCGATCTCCCAGCGAAAGAATTCCTGGCCGATATGATGGGGCGAGGGCACGCGAAGGCGCGCGACCGGGCGGCCCGCTTTCTCCAGGGCCGCGACCAGCGCCTCCTGTGCTGCGTCGGCGTGGTCTTGCAGTTCGAGATAGGCGAACACGCGATCCTCGCTATACGCCTCGGGCGCGACCGGCGGCTCGCCCGCGATCGGGATCAGCCCGAGGCCCTGTTTGCCGGTCGATTCGGCGAGCAATTGTTCGAGCCAGGCACCGATCGCCTTGATCCCGGGGGACGCCATGATCGTCACCTTGTCGCGTCCGGCGCGGGCGTTGATGCCGAGGAAGACACCGAGTGCGACGCCAGGATTTTCGCTCGGCGGCACGCTCGCGCCGCAGGCATGGTACATTTGCTTGGCAAGGGCGAGGAGCTGCGCGACATCGAGCCCGAGCGCGGCCGCCGGCACCAGGCCGAAATGCGACAGCACCGAATAGCGCCCACCGATCGTCTTCTCGCCGGGAAAAATCGCGCGGTAGCCATCCGTCTTGGCGATTTTCTCGAGCGCCGAGCCGGGGTCGGTGATCGCGACGAACTGCTTGGCGTTGTTCGCGCGGGCGAAGAAATAGCGCCGCATCAGCTCGGGCTCCAACGTCGAGCCGGATTTGCTGGCGACGATGAAAAGCGTGGTTTTGAGCGCGATCGCGGCTTCGAGGGCGGCGATCTGCGCCGGGTCGGTGGAATCGAGCATGTGAAAGCGTGGCCCCTTGACGGCCGGGGCCAGCGTCGTCGCCAGCACTTCGGCGCCGAGGCTGGAGCCGCCCATGCCGAGGAGCACGATGTCGGTAAAGCCCTCCTTGGCGATCTCGGCGCCGAACGCGGTGAGCGCCGGCAGCGCCGCCTCGCCGGCGGCAATGGCGTCAAGCCAGCCGAGCCAGTGATCCTCGTCGCCACCCGTCCAGAGCGCCGAATCGCGCCGCCAGAGGAGACGGATCAGGCCTTCTTCGCGCCAGCGCTCCATCTCGGCGGCGAAGGTTTCGCCGTCCGGCCCCGGCGCGATCACCTGGCGCGGCGCTTTGCCGTCCAGCACCTCGGCGCGGCGGCGCGCAACGGCGGCAAAGAGCTTGTCGGCATCGTCGGCGAAGCGGCGAACGCCATCGATGACCAGCGCCTCGGTGATCGCATCGAGCGAGATATGCAGGCGCGCGAGCGACGAGAGAACCGCTTCGGCGTCGGCCAGGCCCTGCGTCAATGTCACCTTGGCGTGGCCGTGGTCGCGCATCGCGTCCATCGTCGCCGGTGGCATGGTGTTGACCGTCTCCGGCCCGATCAGTTCATCGACATAGAGCGTATCGGGCAAGGATTTGCTTTTGGTGCCGGTCGAGGCCCAGAGCAAGCGTTGCGGCCGCGCGCCCTTGGCCGCGAGTTTTCGCCATCGCGGAGTCTCGATCAGCGCCTGATAGCGCTGATAGGCGCGTTTGGCGTTGGCGATCGCGACCTTGCCGTCAAGGGCGCGCAGCGCCTCGGCTTGCGTGGCGGAGGCGGTCTTTAGCCGCTCGGCGACCTCGCGTTCGACCGCGGCGTCGATCCGGCTGACGAAGAAGCTGGCGACGGAAGCGATGCCGGCGATGTCGCGCTTGGCGGCACTGGCGGCCTCCAACCCGGCGAGATAGGCCTCCGCCACCGCTTCATAGGCGGCAACCGAGAACAGCAGGGTGACATTGACGTTGATCCCGTCGCCGATCAGGGTCCGGATCGCCGGCACGCCGGGCTCGGTGCCGGGCACCTTGATCATCAGATTGGGGCGCTCGACGGCGCGCCAGAGCCGCCGCGCCTCGGCGATCGTGCCTTCCGTGTCCATCGCGAGATAAGGCGAGACCTCGAGGCTGACATAGCCGTCGACCCCCTTGGTCCGCTCATAGACCGGGCGCAACTGGTCGGCCGCCATGCGGATATCGGCGATGGCGAGATGCTCGAACAGGGCATCGACGTCGCGATCGGCGGCGCGCACGCAAGCGGCGAGATCGGCGTCGTAATCCGTCGAATGGGCGATCGCTTTTTCAAAGATCGAGGGATTGGAGGTAACGCCACGGATACCGTCTTCGGCGATCAGGCGTTGCAAGTCTCCCTTCTCCAATAACGGGCGGCTCACGAAATCGAGCCAAACCGATTGGCCGAGGGTGGGAAGCTGGGCCAGGGGATTGGTCATGTTCGATACTTTCATAAAACGCCACGCCGGAAGCGAGAGATTATCCCTGGAGATTACCCGTTGAGCCGCTACGCTCAAGAGCGGCGGCCCCTCCGCCTCTTGCCTCGTTTGGAACATGGGGGCAGATGAGGCGTCGGAACGGCGGCCGCGGGCCGCGGGCGGGGATGAGCGGGTATGGATCACGAGTGCTTGAAGCAGCAGGCGGCGGCGGCGGCGGTCGCGGAAATCGTCGATGGCATGGTGCTCGGGCTCGGCACCGGCTCGACCGCGGCCTTCATGATCACCCTGCTCGGCGAGCGGATCAAAAGGGAGGGGCTCCGCGTCCGCGGCATCCCGACCTCTGAGCGCACCGCGCAGGCGGCGCAAGCGGCCGGCATTCCGCTTACCGATTTCGCGCAAGACGCGGTGATCGATCTCGCGATCGACGGCGCCGATCAGATCACCAGCGGCCGCCTCGACCTGATCAAGGGGCTCGGCGGCGCGCTTTTGCGCGAAAAAATCGTCGCCGACGCGGCGCGCCGGCTGGTGATCATGGCGGATGCGAGCAAGCTGGTCACGACGCTCTCGGGTATCGTTCCGGTCGAGGTGGTTGCCTTCGGCTGGGAGGCGACGTCGCGCAAGATCGCAGCCCTCGGCGGCCAGCCGCGCCTCCGCCTAACCGCCGATGGCGCGCCCTATCGCAGCGATGGCGGCAATGTCATCCTCGATTGCGACTTCGGCGCGGTTTCCGAGCCGGCGCCGCTCGATGAGGCGCTCCGCCGCCTCGTCGGCGTCGTCGAAACCGGGTTCTTCCTCGGCCGCGCCGATCTCGTTCT
>JAJYXY010000157.1 GCA_021801465.1 Pseudomonadota bacterium | reverse complement strand
GATTTATAGTAGCGTCAACGACCCGTCTTAAAAAATATCTGTTTCGCCATCGGCAGGAGGGAGCCATGCCGTTTCCAGCGAACTGGCTGGAGGAACTCGTTATCGAGTGGCTGGACCATGAGGGTTTCGCCATTTCCACCAGCGTTTTTGTTCCGGCGAATGCCGGCGGCCGATTTTCTCCAGATGCGGTGGGCGCGAAACGCCAAAAGGATGGAACTCTCGTGATCCGTCATTACGAGGCCGCGATGCACCTCATCGACAAACCCGAAAAGGTAGCCGAGAGATATTCTAAGAAGTTCTCCCCAAAGATCGAGCAAGCAGTGCGAAAGCGCTTTGGTCAAATTTTCGGCTGTGAAATGTCAGAAAAAGCAAATTATCAAAAATATATAGTCTGCATCAATGTTAGCGAAAATGTTTATAGTGCATTAGATAAAATCCATGACGTTAAAATACGTCGGCTGGCCGATTTTATCAGGGAGGATGTACTGCCGTCGATCGATGCGTGGAGAGCGCACCACACGAAGACGACGCAGATCCCAGCAGACAAATGGCTCTTGCACATGATCGACTGGTTCCAACAATCCAATCTCATTCCGCATAAATAAATGATCGACCATCTCTCGTTCGGCGTTGCCGACCTCGCCCGTGCGCGGCGCTTTTATGACGCGGCGCTGGCGCCGCTCGGCTATCGCTATCTGCGTGGGAGCGAGACCACAGCGGGCTATGGCGATGACGACGCGGCGTTCTGGATCGTCGTCGCCGAGCGGCCGGTGCCGCCGGATCCGGCCTCGGGCCTTCATGTCTGTTTTCGTGCCCCGAGCCGGGCGGCGGTCGATGCGTTTTACCGCGCAGCACGCGCCGCCGGTGGGCGCGACAATGGCGCGCCGGGTGAGCGGGCGTATGAGCCCGGCTATTATGCCGCGTTCGTGATCGACCCCGACGGCTACCGAATCGAAGCCTATTACGGCGGCGGAAACGCGCAGGAGACAACGTAGCGTCGTCGGGCGTAATTTATGGCGGCTTTTGTCACCGTTCTGTCATAAATCTGCGGTCTCAGCCGCCGAAATGCCCCTGCTCTGGCGCCATTGTCATAAAAGCTTCATAAAAATGCAATCATGACGCCGCCATCACCCTCTAGTTTCCGCCGCGTCGGCGCTTTGCAAAGAGGCAGTTTTTTATGAAGTCAGTCATCACCGCGCTTACCCTGGCGCTTGCCGTTTTTTTAGGAATCAGGTCCAGCGTGGCCACCGCCGAGGAGATTACCGGAGCCGGATCTACCTTCGTCTATCCGCTGCTCGCCAAATGGTCCGATGATTACAGCAAGCAGACCAGCACGAAGATCAATTACCAATCCATCGGCTCGGGCGGCGGCATTGCGCAAATCAAGGCTGGAACCGTGACCTTCGGCGCGTCTGACATGCCGATTTCTCCCGCCGACCTGCACGAGGCCGGCTTGCTCCAGTTCCCCGCCGTGGTCGGCGCGGTGGTGCCGGCGGTGAATTTGCCCGGGGTCGCGGCCGGGGCGCTGCATCTGACGGGGCCCGCGCTCGCCGATATCTATCTCGGGCGCATCAAGAAATGGAATGACCCGGAACTCGTGACACTCAACCCCGGCCTCGTGCTGCCGGCACTCGCGATCACCGTTGTGCATCGCTCGGACGGCTCGGGGACGACGTTCAACTGGGTCGATTACCTCTCCAAAGTAAGCCCGGAATGGAAGGCGCGCATTGGCGAGGGCACCTCGGTCTCCTGGCCGGCCGGCGTTGGCGGCAAGGGCAATGAAGGGGTCGCGGCGTATATTCAGCGCATCAAGGGGGCGATCGGCTATCTCGAATATGCCTATATTCTGCAGAACAAAATGGCCTTCGTCCTGGTCCAGAACGCGGCCGGGCAATATCCGGAGCCGGGCAAGGCCTCCTTCCAGGCGGCAGCGGCGACCGCGGAATGGTCCAAAACCTCGGATTTCTACCTCGTGCTCACTAACGCGCCAGGCGATAATGCCTATCCGATTACCGCGACCACCTTCATCCTGATCCACCGCGCCGCGCTCGCGACGCCCTCGGGCAAGGCCGCGCTCGATTTCTTCCGCTGGGGCTTCACCCAAGGCGGGCCCGATGCCGAGGCCTTGGCTTATATTCCGCTGCCGCCGAGCCTCACGGCGGCCATCGAAGCCTACTGGCAGGCCAATTCGCCGTGAACGGGCGGGATCCGCGGCGATGAGCGGTCTTCTGGTCGCGCGGTCAGAGATCGCGGCGCGGCCGGCGGTTGGGCCGTTTGGTGACCGGCTGTTTCGCGCCCTTCTCATCGGCGCCGCGCTCTCCGTGCTCGCATTGCTCGGCGGCGCGGCGATAGCCATTTTCTGGGGCGGATTGCCAGCCTTTCGCCATTTTGGCCTCGGATTTTTCACCCGCCTCGCCTGGGATCCGGTGCGTCAGGATTTCGGCGCCCTGGTGCCGATCTACGGGACGCTCGTGACGGCGGCGATCGCTATGATTACGGCGGTGCCGGTAAGCTTTGGCATCGCCCTGTTTCTGACCGAGGTCGCGCCGCACTGGCTGCGCGCGCCGATCGGCGCTGCGATCGAGCTGCTCGCCGGCATTCCGAGCATCATCTATGGCATGTGGGGCCTGTTCGTTTTCGCCCCGTTCATGGCCGATCACGTCGAGCCGGGGCTGACCGCCCTGCTCGGCCCCCTCCCCTTGCTCGGCGTGCTATTCGATGGCCCGCCACTTGGCATCGGCATGCTCACTGCCGGCCTGATCCTCGGCATCATGGTGGTGCCGTTCATTTCCGCGGTGATGCGCGACGTCTTCCGCTTGGTGCCGCAAGCCTTGCGCGAATCGGCGTTGGGCCTCGGTGCTACGCGCTGGGAATTGGTCTGGCGCGTGGTGCTGCCTTACACGCGAAGCGCCGTGCTCGGCGGGGTGTTTCTCGGCCTCGGCCGCGCGCTCGGCGAGACCATGGCGGTGACCTTTGTCCTCGGCAACGCCCATGATTTCAACCTCTCGCTGTTCATGCCCTCGACCTCCATCGCTGCCGCGATCGCTAATGAATTCACTGAGGCAGACAGCGATCTCTATCGTGCCTCGCTGGTTGCGCTCGGCTTCGTGCTGTTCGTCATCACCTTCATCGTGCTCGCGCTCGGCAAGCTCATGCTCGCGCGTCTGGCACAATCGGAAGGATCGCGGCGGTGACGCCGAACCGAGGGCGCTTGTTGCGTCGCCAGGCGACGAACACGCTGGCGCTCAGCCTCGCGACGCTCGCGACACTGGTGGGGCTGATCGCGCTGGTCTGGATTCTCGCGACCATCGTCATCAATGGCGCGGCGGCGCTCGGGCCACATCTCTTTACCCGCGCAACGCCGCCACCCGGCGCCGAGGGGGGGGTACTCAATGCTCTTCTCGGCAGCGCGATGATGACCGCCCTCGCCTTGTTGATCGGCGCGCCGATCGGCATTCTCGCCGGCACCTATCTTGCCGAAAGCGGCGGGCGGCGCTGGATCGCGGAATTGGTGCGTTTCGTCAATGACATCCTACTTTCCGCACCCTCGATCGTCATCGGCCTCTTCGTCTATGAAATCATCGTCCAGCCGAGCGGGCATTTTTCCGGGCTCGCCGGCGCCATCGCGATGGCGATGGTATTGTTGCCGGTGGTCGTGCGCACCACCGACGAGACTCTCCGGCTTGTGCCGGTTTCGCTGCGCGAAGCAGCCCTCGCGCTCGGCGCGCCGCTCTGGCGGATGGTGCTGTTCGTTCTATATCCGGCGGCGCGCGCGGGGATGTTGACCGGGCTTCTCCTTGGTCTCGCACGGATCAGCGGTGAGACGGCACCGCTTTTGTTTACCGCGCTCAACAACCAATATTTGAGCTTCGATCTCACGCGGCCGCTCGCCAATATGCCGGTCGTGATTTTTCAGTTTGCCCTGAGCCCTTATCCCGCCTGGCAAAGTCTTGCCTGGGCGGGGGCGCTCCTGATGACGCTGTTTGTTTTGTTACTCAGTCTCGGCGCGCGCTTCATGGTCCGCGTGAGGACGCGGTGAGGGCGCCGCGCCGCCGATGAAAGGATCACCGATGGATGCCCAGAGCGACATGCTCACCGCCGCCAGCACGGATGCGGCGACGCCGCGGATCATGATCGAGGATCTGCATTTTTATTATGGTGAGACGCATGCACTGAAAAATATCACCCTTGCCCTCCCCGACCGGCAGGCGACGGGTATGATCGGCCCCTCTGGCTGCGGCAAATCGACGCTGCTTCGTGTGCTCAACCGGATGTACGATCTCTATCCCGGCCAGCGCGCGACCGGGCGGGTGATGATGGATGGCGAGAACATCATCGGCCCCGATACCGACGTAAACACGCTGCGTCGGCGCGTTGGCATGGTGTTTCAAAAACCAACGCCGTTTCCCATGTCGATCTACGACAACATCGCCTTTGGCGCGCGGTTGCACGAGCGTCTCACGCGCGCCGATCTCGATGAGCGCGTCGAATGGTCGCTCAGCCGCGCGGCTCTCTGGGACGAGGTGAAAGATCGCCTGCGCGCGCCAGCGACCGGGCTTTCCGGCGGCCAGCAGCAGCGACTCTGCATCGCACGCTCGATCGCGATCCGCCCCGAAATCATTCTTCTCGATGAACCAACCAGCGCCCTCGATCCCATCAGTACGCTCAAGATCGAGGAACTGATCGATGAGCTGAAGGCTGATTTCACCATCGCCATCGTCACGCACAACATGCAGCAGGCGGCGCGTTGCGCCGAT
>JAJYXY010000190.1 GCA_021801465.1 Pseudomonadota bacterium | reverse complement strand
GCCCGCACCCACCACCAGAACCCGCATTCTTTTTCCTTCACCAAAACCCGGCCGAGGCTTCACCTTCGGCGCGAAACCCTTACTCTTGCCGCCATGAGCGACGAGTCACCCCCTCTCCTTAGCCCGGTCTCCAACGTCCCGGAATATACGGTTTCAGAAATCTCCGGCGCCGTGAAACGGACGCTCGAGGGCAATTTCGGCCGTGTGAGGGTGCGCGGCGAGATTACCGAGTGCAAGCGCTACCCCTCCGGCCACGTCTATTTTGCGTTGAAGGACGAGGGCGCCAAACTCGCCGGGGTGATCTGGAAATTCACCGCCCAGAAACTCGACCTCAAGCCGGAAAACGGCGTCGAGGTGATCGCGACCGGGCGGATTTCCGCCTATGCCGACCGCTCCTCCTACCAGCTTATCGTCGAGCGGTTAGATTATGCCGGGGTCGGGGCACTGCTCGCACGGATCGAGGCGCTCCGTCTTCGCCTCCAGGCCGAGGGGCTGTTTGATGCCGCGCGTAAGCGGCCGCTGCCGCTTTTGCCGCGTACCATCGGTGTCGTCACCTCTGAACAGGGCGCGGTGATCCAGGATATCCGCACCACCATCGCGCGCCGCTTTCCGCGCCCGATCCTGCTCTGGCCGGTCCCGGTGCAGGGCGATGGCGCGGCACCCCGCATCGCCGCCGCGATCGAAGGCTTCGGGGCCTTGAGCGCCGACGGGCCGATCCCGCGGCCTGACGTGCTGATCGTCGCGCGCGGCGGCGGCAGCCTCGAAGATCTGATGGCGTTCAATGACGAGGCGGTGGTGCGCGCGGCGGCGGCTTCGCCGATCCCGCTGATCGCAGCGGTCGGGCACGAGACCGATACCACCCTGATCGACTTCGCCGCTGACCGCCGCGCTCCGACGCCGACCGCCGCCGCCGAGCTCGCGGTGCCGGCGCGCACCGATCTTCTCGCCGATCTCAGCCACAAAGTGGCGCGCCTCGATGGCGCGCTCGCCGCGCGGGTATCGGCGGCGCGGCTTCGCCTCACCCGGGCGGCGGCGAAACTGCCCGATCTTCGCGCCCTGCTCGGCGCCGCGCAGCAGCGCCTCGATGACCGCGCCGGGCGGCTCGGGCGCGCTCTGCCCGCCTATCTTACCCAGCGTCGGAACGGGTTCGACCGGCTTGCGACCGGCCTTGACGCGGCGCTCCGCCACCTCGCCGCCGCGCGGCGCGGGCAGGCAACGCGCATCCTCGCGCGCTTGACGCCGGCGCCCTTGCTCGCCCGTCTTCGCGAACGCCGCACTCATCTCGCCGGCCTCGCCGCGCGGCTGGAATCGGTCTCCCACCGCGCCGTCCTCGCGCGGGGCTACGCACTCATCCGCGCGGAAGGCGGCCAAGTGCTGACCCGAGCCGCCATGATCCAACCGGGAGGCCGGATCGGCATCGAATTTTTCGATGGCACCCTCCGCGCTACCACCGATCGCCCGCGGCCAGTGCAAACAGAATTGCCGCTTGGGGAAAGGAAGTAAGGAAGATGTTCTTTTTTGGAAAAAAGAACCAAAAAACTTTTATCCGGTCTGGCGGCGACGTCGCGCGGCCACGAAAAAGGTCGAGGCGATGATCGCGCGGCGACTTGCCCCGCTCCTCCTCGGTGCCGCGCTTTCGGCCTGCTCGGTCGTCGGCGTCCGCTCAGACACCGAGACGCCGAAATATCAGGTGATCGGCAAGGTCGGCGCCGTGGAGATTCGCCGCTATGCAAATCGTATCGCCGCGGAGACACTTGTCCAGGCGAGCGAGTCGCAGGCGCGCTATACCGGCTTCCGTCGCTTGGCCGGGTATATTTTTGGTAAGAACCATCAGGGCGAGAAAATCGCCATGACCGCGCCGGTTGGGCAAAGCGCGGCCTCGCAGACAATCGCCATGACCGCGCCGGTCGCTGAGACGCGCGCCGGCGAAGGCGCGTGGACCATCCAATTCTTCATGCCCGCGACCTACACCATGGCAACCTTGCCGGTGCCCGACGATCCTTTGGTCCATCTCGTCGAAGTGCCGGCGGAAGACTATGCCGTGCTCCGCTTCTCCGGCCTGCCGACGCCCGCAAGCGTTGCGACCGAGACCGGGAAATTGCTCGCCTCTCTGCAAAACTCGGGCTGGACACCGGCCGGTTCACCCATCGCCTGGTTCTACGACCCGCCTTGGACCATTCCCTTCATGCGCCGCAACGAAGTCGCGGTGAAAGTGACGAGATAGCGCGCCTCGCCACCTGAACGCCCGCTCAAGCGCCCCCGCTCAAGCGCCCCCGCTCAAGCGCTGTCGAGCGACTCTGCCAAAATTTGCACCGAATGCACCGCCCGGCGCCCGGCGAGATCGGCGATCTGATGGCGGCAAGACGTGCCATCGGCGACGATGACATCCCCCGCCGCCGCCTTGCGCACCGCCGGCAAGAGCGCCGCCTCCGCCATCGCCCGCGAGATCGCGGCGGTTTCGGCCTGGTAGCCGAAACTCCCGGCCATGCCACAGCAAGACGAGGTAATCGGCGCGACGGTGAGCCCAGGGATGCGCCCCAGCATCGCCAAAGTCGCCGGCCAGGCGCCATGCGCTTTCTGATGGCAATGGCCATGGACATGCGCCGTCGTCGCCATCGCCGAGACGGGAAGCGAGGGGCATCTCTCTTCGAGGAACTCCGGCAAGAGCCGCGCCCGGGCGGCAAGGTCGCGCGCCGCATCTCCCGGGAGCAGGGCCGAATACTCGTCGCGGAGCGTGAGCAAGCAGGAGGGTTCGAGGCCAACCACCGGCTCATCGCCGGCGCAAGCCGCGATCACCCGCGACGCCGCCCTGCGCGCCGCCTCGAGCCGGCCGGCGGCGAGTTCCGTCCGCCCGCAGCAAAGCGGGCCGCCCGGTGCCCGCGCAACCACCGGGCGAAACCCGGCAACCCGCAGAACACGAACGGCGGCACGCAGATTCTCGGGCTCGAAATAGCGGTTGAAGGTATCGGCGAGCAGCCAGACCTTCGGCCCATCCCCCGCCGGCGCTTCGTGGTCACGAAACGCATCGCGGCGGAAGGCGGGAAGCCGGCGATCAGGCGCGAAGCCGAGCCGCCGCCGGGTGAGCGAAAGTCCGGCCAAAGCATTCGCGACCGGCGCCACCCGTGCGGCGAGCGGGGCCAGACGCGGCAGCGCCGCGAGCAGCCGGGCGCGGAGCGGAATCCCCTGCCGCTCGGCGCGCGCGGCGAGCACTTCGAGCTTCATCCGCGCCATATCGACGCCGGTCGGGCATTCCCGCCGGCAGGCCTTGCACGAAACACAAAGCGCCATCGCGTCAGCCAGCGCGTCCGACGCCATGGCATCGGCGCCGAGCTGGCCAGAGAGGGCGAGGCGGAGCGTATTGGCGCGCCCGCGCGTCAGATGCTGCTCATCGCGGGTCACGCGATAGCTCGGGCACATCGCGCCGGCCTCAAACCCCCGGCAGGTGCCGTTATTGTTGCACATCTCGGCAGCCCCCAGGAGGCCGCCGGGATGCTCCGACCAATCGAGCTTCGGGATGAAGGCGGGATCCGGGCCATACCCGGGCGGCGTGCGGAATAAGCTGCGATCATCCATCCGCGGGGCGCGAACGATGCGGCCCGGATTGAAGAAACCCGCGGGGTCGAACGCGTCCTTCACCGCCTCGAAGGCGCGAACGATGCGCGGCCCGAACATCGCTTCATGAAATTCGGAGCGGACGATGCCATCGCCATGCTCGCCGCTATGCGAGCCGCGATAGGCGCGCACCAGGGCGAAACATTCCTCGGCGATGGCGCGAAACCGGCGGACATCGCCCACATCCTTCATGCTGAGAACCGGGCGGACATGCAGACACCCGACCGAGGCATGCGCATACCAGGTGCCGCGCGTGCCGTGGCGCTCGAGGATTTCGTTCAGCCGCTCGGTGTAATCGGCGAGATCGGCGAGATCGACGGCGGTATCCTCGATCACCGAAACCGGCTTCCTGTCTCCCTTCATCGACATCATGATGTTGAGCCCGGCTTCGCGCACTTCGGCGATCGCCGCCTGGAAGGCCGGCTTGGTTGCCGCAACCACCGCGCCGGGATGGCCGAGATCGGCCATCATCGTCTCGAGATCGGCGAGTTTGGCGAGAAGCGGCGCCTCTTCATGGCCGTGGAATTCGACGATGAGCAGGCAATCCGTCCCCGGCTGCACCATCCGCTCGATGGTCGGGCGAAAGATCGCGATCGAGCGGCCGAGATCGATCATCGTGCGATCGACGAGTTCCACCGCTTCCGGATCCAGCGTCACGAGATGGGGCGTTGCCGCCATCGCCGCGCGGAAATTGGGAAACTGGCAAAGACCCAGCACCTTGCGCGGCTTGATCGGCGCGAGTTTGAGCGTCAGCGCCGCCGAAAACGCGAGCGTCCCCTCCGAACCGACCAGGAGGCGGGCGAGATTGCCGCGCCCTGCCGCGCGCGCCGCCGGCGTCAGCGCATCGATGTTATAGCCACCGACGCGGCGGAGCTGGCGCGGAAAACGGGCGGCGATCTCGCTTGCCTCAGCCGCACCAAGCGCCCGCAAACGCGCGATCAGCGCCGCCGGCTCGGCGCTGTCCTCGGCGAAGCGCGCGCGCGTGCCATCGGCGAGAATGGCCTCGATCGCCAGCACGTTGTCCGCCATCAGCCCATAGCGGATCGATTTCGCGCCGCAGGAATTATTCCCCGCCATGCCGCCGATCGTCGCGCGGGTGTGCGTCGAGGGATCGACCGGGAAAAAGAGGCCGTGTTCGCGCAACGCGGCATTGAGATGGCTCAAGACCAGCCCGGGC
>JAJYXY010000027.1:987-4850 GCA_021801465.1 Pseudomonadota bacterium | reverse complement strand
CGAGGACATGCGCGAAAAATCGCGCACCCCCTGATGATAGACCCAATGCCAGATTTGCTTGGCGCGAAAGCGCGGCAGATCGAGCGCGGCCAACGCCGCCGCCAGCTCATCACGCGAAAGCCCGATCAGCGCGCGCCTGCCATCGGGCAGCTCGGCGCTGGGCGGGGAAAAAAGCGCCGCCTTGGCGAGGATGCGCGCCCGTTCATCATCGCGAAGGGCAAGGTCGGCGCCGCTCATCGCCGGCGCTTCATTTCGCCGGGCACGCCTTGGTGATGGCGGCATAGGCCTGGGCAAAGCCGCGCAGGCTAAACTCATCGGTCACCTGCAAATGGCGCAGCGCCGGCGCATGGGTCTGGATCTCGCGCGCATGGGTTTTGAGAAGGGCGGCGACGACGGCATGGCCGTCTCGCGCGAAAGCCGAGCGCTGCGCGGTATAGAGGGGAAAACTCGCCTTCTCCACCTGCAGGCGAACCTCGGCGCCGGGGGGATAGGTGTAGCCCGCGCTGAGCGCCACCGCGTCGCGGCCCGAGGGGCGCTCGGTCACCGAAAGGATAACATCGCCGCGGCCGACGATTCTCGTCGACGAGCTGCGCACCCGGGTGAAGGCGTAGCAGACGAGCTGATCGGCTTCGTGATGGGTCGCCGCCGTCCACGCCTCGAAGGTGCCGAGCGGGCGCGGCTGATCGGGCCGCGCGGGCGCGGCTTTGGCCCCTTGCGCGGCAGCGGGGGCAAACGGCGCGGCGGCGAACAGGGGCGCGAGGGCGAGGATGGCGAGGGGGATGAGGTGTCGGCGCATGTCGCGACGCAATAAGGCTTCTCCCGCGCCCCGACAAGCGGCGCGCGCGGCACGTTTCCTTAATCTTTTTCGGCAACCCTTGTCCGCGCGCGATCTGGCCGCGACTCGGGGAGACCGGCGGGGAAAGGCGGGCGGGGAAAGGCGGGCGGGGAAAGGCGGGCGGCGAAAGGTGGGCGGGGATGCGCGTGCAGGGTGCTGTTCTGGCGCAGAGGTGGCGATGACACGTTTTGATTTTCTCACCCCGGCTCTGCTCTCGACCTTGCAGCTCGCGCGAGAGGCGGCGCGCGAGGAAGCGGCGCGGGAGGTGGAATGGCAACGCGGGCGGCGCCGGCGCCTGGAAGCGGTCGCCGATTTTCTCCAACACGCCCCGCCTGGCGACGGCGCGGCGTTGCTCCCCGGCTGGCGGGCGATGCACCGCGCCGCGGGCGCGCGCCTCGCCGCCCTCAGCGCCGCCCTCGAGGATGATATCGCGGCGGCGGAGGCGCGGCTTCGGGTTGCGCAAAAGGAGCTCAGCGTCGCCGAAAACCTCACCAAAGCGGCCGCGGCGGCGCGGCGGGAGGATGCGCGCCGGGCCGAGGCCGCATCACTCGCGGAATTCTGCGCAACCCGCGCCGGGCGCTAACCCGCTAGTTCCGGGTCTTATCGACCAGCGCGTTTTTCGCAATCCACGGCATCATTGCGCGCAGCTTCTCGCCGACCTGCTCCACCGGATGCTCGCCCATGCGCCGGCGCATCGCCTTGAAGCTGGTCTGATTGACGCGGTTTTCCAGCATCCAATCGCGGGTGAACTTGCCGGATTGGATGTCGCCAAGGACGCGCTTCATCTCGGCCTTGGTCTCGGCGGTGATGATGCGCGGGCCGCTGACATATTCGCCATATTCGGCGGTGTTGCTGATCGAATAGTTCATGTTGGCGATGCCGCCCTCATAGATCAGATCGACGATCAGCTTGACCTCATGGAGACACTCGAAATACGCCATTTCCGGCGCATACCCGGCCTCGACCAGCGTCTCGAAGCCCCCCTTGATGAGTTCGACGAGACCGCCGCAGAGCACCACCTGCTCGCCGAAGAGATCGGTCTCGCATTCTTCCTTGAACGTCGTCTCAATGATCCCGGCGCGGCCGCCACCGATCGCCGAGGCGTAAGAAAGCGCGATCTCGAGCGCGTTGCCGGAAGGGTTCTGCGCGACCGCGACCAGGCACGGCACCCCGCCGCCCCGCTGATACTCCGAACGCACGGTATGGCCGGGGCCTTTCGGCGCGATCATGAAAACGTCGATATCGGCGCGCGGCTCGATCAGGTTGAAATGGATGTTGAGGCCATGGGCGAAGGCGATCGCCGCCCCCGGCTTCATATTGGCCGCGAGATGATCGCGGTAGAGATCGCCCTGCCCCTCATCCGGGGTCAGCACCATCACCACATCGGCCCATTTCGCCGCCTCCGCGGGCGCGAGAACGCGAAGCCCGGCGGCCTCCGCCTTGGCGACCCCGGCCGAGCCCGGGCGAAGCCCGACGACGATGTCCTTCACCCCGGACTCCTTGAGGTTGTTGGCATGGGCATGGCCCTGGCTGCCATAGCCGATCACGGCGACTTTCTTCGCCTTGATCAAATTCACGTCCGCATCGCGGTCGTAGTAAACGCGCATGTCTTACCCCTATTTTATGGTCACGAAAGCGGCGATAGCAAAGCTGAACAGCAGGAACGTGATGCCGACGGCCATGCGATTGATCTGCGGGAAAATCAGGTAGCCGAGAAACCGGTATTTATCCTGCGCCTGGCGCTCTGTCACGGTGGGATCGATCTCGTTATCCTCGCATTTCAAGAATTCCGTGATTTTCTTGAGATAGGCCCTGGCGATCTCTTCATGGTAGTTGGCGCGATGGGCCTTACGCAGCATCGTGTAGCTGGTCAGAAACAGCGACGCCTTGATGAAGAAACTCAAAAGCATGACGATGTTCTGCTCGCGGATCATTTGCAGGGGCAGATGCTCGACGACGAAAACCACCGTGATGATCTGGAAAAAAGCCCGCATCAAAATATACTGCGAGCGCTCCTGGTGCATCATGATCGTGGTGTGGTTCTGATAGAGCCGGAAATAGACATCAAGAACATGCTCGCGCGACGCCGAGCGGGAGGGCGCGGCCGCGCTCGCCATCAGATCACGTGCGGCCCGCGCGCGATCGCGGCAACCCCCGTGCGCGAAACCTCGGCCAGGCCCAGCGGGCGCATCAGATCGAGAAACGCATCGAGCTTGTCGGGATTGCCGGTCATCTCGAAAACAAAACTCTCGGTCGTCGCATCGACGACGCGGGCCCGGAACGCATCGGCAAGGCGCAGCGCCTCGGCCCGTTTGTCGCCAGTGCAGAGAATTTTGATCAGCGCCATTTCGCGCGCAAGATGCGGCCCCTCTTTCGAGAGATCGGCGACACGATAGACCGGAACCAGCCTATCGAGTTGCGCCTTGATCTGCTCGATCACCATTTCGGTCCCCGAGGTCACGACATTGATGCGCGAACGCCCGCGCCCATCCTCGACCGGCGCCACCGTCAGGCTGTCGATATTATAGCCACGCCCGGAAAAAAGCCCGATCACCCGGGCGAGAACCCCAGATTCGTTGTCGACCAGCACCGAGATTGTCGCGGTGCGCATGCCATTGCCGTTCGCCATCACACCAGCACCAGCCCTTCATCGGTGATGCCGGCCGCCTCGCTCTCATGCTCGGGGCCGAGGATCATTTCATTATGCGCCGCCCCCGAGGGGATCATCGGAAAGCAATTTTCCGCCTGATCGACGGCGATATCGGCGATCACCGCGCGATCGCTGGCGAGCATCTCGTGGATGACCGGGTCAAGCTCCTCGATCGTCCGGGCGCGGAGGCCGACGGCATGAAAACTCTCGGCGAGACGGACGAAATCCGGCAACGCCGCGGTATAGCTCTCGGCATAGCGGCCGCCATGCAGCAATTCCTGCCATTGCCGCACCATGCCCATGTATTGATTGTTGAGAATGAAGATTTTTACCGGCAGGCGATACTGCGCGAGCGTGCTCATCTCCTGGATATTCATC
>JAJYXY010000027.1:0-977 GCA_021801465.1 Pseudomonadota bacterium | reverse complement strand
GAATCGAGGCCTCGCCGGCGATATCGATCACCAGCGCGTCGGGATGCGCGATTTGGACGCCCATTGCCGCCGGCAAGCCATAGCCCATGGTGCCGAGCCCGCCCGAAGTCATCCAGCGATTGGGGCGCTCGAAGCGGAAATGTTGCGCCGCCCACATCTGATGCTGGCCGACCTCGGTCGTGATGAAGGTCTCGCGCCCCGACTCCTTGGTGATTTCGTAGAGCCTGCGGATCGCGTGTTGCGGCTTGATGATCGCCCCCGGCGCCGTCGCCTGGGTGTAACGCAGGCAATCGCGCTCTCGCCAAGTCTCGATCTCGCGCCACCAGGCGGCGAGCGCGGCGCGATCGGGCGGCGTCTTATCCTGTTTCCAAGCGGCGAGCAGAGCGGCGAGCGCGCGCCCGGCATCAGCGACGATGGCAACCTCGACCGCGACGTTCTTGTTGATGCTGGCGGGATCGATGTCGATATGGATTTTTCGCGCGTTCGGGCTGAAGGCGTTGAGCCGGCCGGTGACGCGGTCATCGAAGCGCGCACCGACCGCGAGCATGACGTCGCAGCCGTGCATCGCGAGATTGGCCTCAACCGTCCCGTGCATCCCGAGCATGCCAAGAAAAAGCGGGTCGGACGCAGGAAACGCGCCGAGCCCCATCAGCGTCGAGGTGCAGGGAAACCCGGTTTCGCGCACGAACGCGGTCAACATCTCCGCTGCCTCCGGCCCGGCATTGATCACGCCGCCGCCGGTATAGATGATCGGCCGTTTCGCGCTTTTGAGAAGCTGAACCGCCGCCGTGATCGCAGCCGGGTCGGGGTCAAGACGCGGGCGATAGCTGCGGTGCGGCGCCGTCGGTGCCGGCGCATAGGGGGCGGGGTTGATGACGATATCCTTCGGCAGATCGATCACCACCGGCCCCGGCCGCCCCGAACGCGCGACATAGAAGGCTTCATGGACGATACGCGCGAGATCCTCGGATTTCTTG
>JAJYXY010000036.1 GCA_021801465.1 Pseudomonadota bacterium | reverse complement strand
ATCCCCTTCCCGCGCCGCCTCGGCCAGCCCGAAGAATTCGCGGCGCTGGCCATGCACATCATCGCCAACCCGATGCTGAACGGCGAAACCATCCGCCTTGACGGCGCTATCCGCATGGCGCCGAAATGACCGCAGACACACCAAGCCGCGCCGATCTCGCCCCCGGCCGCTTCGTCGATAGCGACCACCCGGCGGTCATTGCGTTCGCGCGCGCCCATGCCGGCGCGGGCGACACGCGGGCGCAAGCGGTCGCGCTCTATGACGCGGTGCGCGATGAGGTTCGCTATGATCCCTATCGCGTCGATCTCAGCGAGGCGGGGCTGAAGGCGAGCCGCGCGCTCGCCCTCGGCTATGGGTTCTGTATCACCAAGGCCGCCCTGCTCGCGGCCGTTTCCCGCGCCGCCGGCATCCCCGCCCGCCTCGGCTTCGCAGACGTGAAAAACCACCTCACCAGCGCCCGGCTGCGAGCGATCATGCAGACCGATGTCTTCGTCTTTCATGGTTATACCGAGATGTTTCTCGATGGGCGCTGGGTGAAGGCAACGCCCGCCTTCAACCGCTCGCTTTGCGAGAAGGCGGGCATTCTACCGCTCACGTTCGACGGGCGCGAGGATTCAATATTTCACCCGTTCGATGCCAGCGGCCGGCGGCACATGGAATATGTCCGCGCCCGCGGCACGTTCAGCGATGTACCGCGCGATGAAATCCTCGCAGCCTTCGCCGAGGCCTATCCGACAAGCGCCGCTTGGAATCAGGCGGAAGGAAATTTCGAGGCCGAAGCGCACGCGGGGTAAGCGCGGCGGCGCCGTCGCTCACCCGGCGGCCCGCGCCTTCGCGTCTGGGATGAGGACGAAATCAAACGGCGAGCGCCAGCGGGTCCGCCCATCCTCGGCCGGCACAAAGGGCGCGATCAGGGTTTCCTTCACCCCAAACACGGCGTCCGACGCGAGCCAGGGATCGTCGCCGACGAACGTATGGGTCACGAGACGTTGATAGCCCGGCGCGGTGATCATGAAATGCATGTGCGCCGGGCGGCGCGGATGGCGCCCAAGCGCGATGAGCATCTTGCCCACCGGCCCGTCATCGGGGATCGGGTAGCTCACTGGCTTGATGCCAATGAACTCATACTGCCCGTCTGCCCCGGTGATGAAGACGCCGCGATTGTTCCACTTGTCTTGAATGCCGGGCTGCTGGACGGAATAAAACCCCTCCGCATTGTCCGACCACACATCGATCCGCGCGCCGGCGATCGGCGCGCCATCGAGGGCGAGGACGCGGCCAGTATAAAGACAGGTCTCGCCCTTGCCGTCGAAGGTGATGCGATCGCCCATTGCCCGCACCGGCGCGCCCGCGACATGGAATGGGCCGAGGACAGTATTCTCGGTGGCGCCCTCGGGTCGGCGATGGTTGATCGCATCGACCAGCATCGAGACGCCGAGAACGTCGGAAAACAGGATAAATTCCTGCCTCTCTTCGCTGCACATCGCACCGGCCTTGGTCAGGAAATCAATGGCGATCCCCCATTCCCCCTCGGTCAGCGCCGTTTCCTTGACGAAAGCATGCAGATGGCGGACTAGCGCCGTCATGATCTCGCGCAAGCGCGGATCGACAGCCGCGCCCATGCGGGCATTGACGGTCTCCTCCGAATTCGCCTCGGTGAAATACTGGCTCATGGCGTTCTCCCGATCAGCGCGGCCTTCCTCCACCCATGCCCGGCTTCGCCAGGCGACCAGCCGCCCATTCCTCACATCAAAAAAACAGGGCCATCGGAAACATATCGCATAGCATCGATGGCATCCACAGAGCCCCATTAGATCGTATCGTGAAATGATGCGAAAGACATAGATGCGCCTGAAGCGACACGCCCAGCGCGCGTCCGATTGAGAAATGCACGGAATCAGGCTAGGTTTGCCGTGGCATGCGCAGAGTTTTCATCACCCTCGGTCTTTTTTGGGCGCTTGCGCGGCCGGTGGCGGCACAGGTGACGGTCAACCCTGGCGCGCTCGATCAGTCCCCCGCATCGCCGCAAGCAGGCGCGCCCGCCCCAGAAAGCGGCACCGCCGCGCCAGCTGCCAAATCAGAGTCGAAACCCAAAGCCAAGCCCAAACCCAAGCCCAAGCTGCCAGCAAAGCCCAAACCCGCCGCGAGTGCGACACCGCCGGTCCCGCCGCCGCCCGCAGCCGCGCCGGCGGCTACGAGCCGGCCATCGCCCGTCGAAGCGCCGCCCGCAGTGCGGCTCGGAACGGCGCCGGAAAACCTCACCGTCCCCGCCGCGCCGCCGGCCTCGCCGCTTCTCCCGCCGGCGGCGCCGGCGCCACCCGCCCATCCCAATGTCACGCCGCCGCCGCCGCCAGTGGTCGCCGCGGCGGCTGGCGAGGTGATCGAGGTTCCCGGCGGCACACGGATCACCTTTGCCCCCGAAAGCGCCGATCTCAACCCCGCAACCGATGCCGCCTTGCGCCAGATCGGCGCGGAGGCGGCGAAATCGCCCGCCGCGGTGGTCAATGTCATCGCCTATGCGAGCGGCCCCCCGGAAGACCCGTCGACGCCGCGGCGCCTATCGCTCGATCGGGCGCTTGCCGCGCGGGCGGTGCTGATGGCGGCTGGCGTGCCGTCGACCCGGATCTATCTCCGGGCGCTCGGCACCGCATCGCGCGAAGGCCCGCCCGACCGCGTCGATCTCGTGGTCGTTAATTCAGAGGCGGCTCTCGCCGCAACCCCACCGAAACCCGGCCCGCCTCAGCCGGCGGTACCCAATGGCGACGCCGCGCCGTCGCCCCCAACCATGAAATCCCCCCCACCATGACCCGGCCCACTCTCTATATTCTGCGGATGCTGATCTTCCTCATCATCGCCGGCAGCGTGGTGACATTGCTCGCGCCGATACTCGAACTCGCATTTCGCAACAACCCGATCTTAAACAGCCTCATCCTCGCGGTGCTGGGCGCGGGAATCGTATGGAATTTCCTCCAGGTCACGCGGCTCTCGCCCGAGGTCACGTGGGTTGAGACCTTCCGCACCGCGCGACCCCGGCTCTCCACCTTGCCGATGCCAAGGCTGCTTGCGCCGATGGCGAACATGCTCGCCGCCCAGCGCAACAAAAGCCGCGAGAGCGGCGAGCGCTTCACGCTGTCAGCGGCGGCGATGCGGAGCCTGCTCGATTCCATCGCGAGCCGCCTCGACGAGAGCCGCGAATTGTCGCGCTACATGATCGGGCTTTTGATTTTTCTCGGCCTTCTTGGCACGTTCTGGGGGCTTTTGCGCACGGTGGGGGCGGTGGGCGATGTCATCGGCGCGATGGCGATCGGCACTGGCGATGTCACGGTGATGTTCGAGCAGCTCAAATCCGGCCTGCAACAGCCGCTGCACGGCATGGGCATGGCGTTTTCGGCCTCGATGTTCGGGCTCGCCGGCTCGCTCATTCTCGGGTTTCTCGATCTCACCGCCGGACAAGCGCAAAACCGCTTCTTCAACGAGTTGGAGGAATGGCTCGCCGGCATCACCCGCATCGGCACCAGCCCGCTCGGTGGCGAGGGCGAAGGGTCGATCCCGGTCTATGTCCAGGCGCTGCTCGAACAAACCGCAGAAAACATGGAAAATCTCCAGCGCATTCTGGCGCGCGGCGAAGAAGGCCGGATTCAGGCCAATCACGCGGTGCAAGCGCTGACCGAGCGCGTCGGCATGCTCTCGGACACGATGCGGGCAAGCCAGCAACTGATGCTGCGCATCGCCGAGGCGCAGGCGGCGCTGGCGCCTGCGCTGCAACGCCTGGGCGAGGCCAAGTTCGAGACCGGGGATGAGGTGACACGCGCCCATCTGCGCAATATCGAATTGACCCTGCAGCGGATGGCGACCGAGATCGAGCAAGGGCGCGCGCAGAGCACCAGTGATCTCAGAAGCGATCTTCGCCTGCTCACCCGCACCATCGCAGCCCTCGCCGAAGAGCCGCAGAAATAGCCGCGACACCGCCGATATCGCTGTTTCAGGAGCCGACCCATGGCGCTTTCTCGCCGCCGCAGCCACCAAGAGGGCCTCAACCCCTGGCCGGGCTATGTCGATGCGCTCTCGACGCTGCTGATGACGACGATTTTCGTATTGCTGGTGTTCGTGCTGGCGCAGGCGTTTCTCTCGGTCGTGCTCTCCAACCGCAACAAGGCGCTCGATCAGCTCAATGGCAAGGTTTCGCAGCTCGCCGATCTCTTGGCATTGGAAAAAAGCAAGACCGCCGACCTCTCGACCCGCATCGCGAGTTTGCAGACGGATCTCACCGCCGCCAATTCCGCGCGCGCCGATCTCGCGCAAAAACTTGCCGCGAGCGACCGGGAGCGCGCAGCGTCCGACGCGGCCCTGGCGGCGGCGAGGGCGGAATGGGAAAAGACCGTGAAGGCCGATCAGGCGACGCTCGATGCCCGGCTTGCCGATCTCGCCCGCCTCAATGAGCAGGTCGCGGCCTTGAGCGCGCTGCGCGACGAGTTGGAAAAAAAGGCCGAGGATGCCGCCGTGCGCGCGACCACCGAGGCCGAACGCCGCGCCGCGGTTGCCGCGCAATTGGCCGAGGCACAGAATTTCACCGACAGCGCGCGGGCCGAAATCGCCCTCCTCAATCAGCAGATGGCGGAATTGCGCAAGCAATTGCAGGGGCTTTCCACGGCGCTCGCGGCGTCCGAAGAGGCGTCAAAAGCGAAAGACGTGCAAATCGCTAATCTCGGCCAGCGCCTCAACGCGGCGCTGGCCGCCAAGGTCGAGGAGCTGCAGCGCTATCGCTCGGAATTTTTCGGCCGGCTGCGCGAGGTTCTCGCCAACCGGCCGGGCATCCAGATCGTCGGCGACCGCTTCGTCTTCCAAAGCGAGGTCTTGTTCCCGGTCGGCAGCGCCGATCTCTCCGCCACCGGCACCGAGG
>JAJYXY010000114.1 GCA_021801465.1 Pseudomonadota bacterium | reverse complement strand
CGCGAGCTCGATGAGCAACAATGCCGCGAGCGCGTAGATCACGCCGTCGGAGTAGTTGGCGATATGGATGAGATAGTCGAAATTCATGATCGTTGCCTTCGCTGCCTGCCGTGGCGAAACCGCGCCCGGGTCGCCGCGGCACCCGAACGCGGACCTGCGTTCGGGTGCTTTCTAGCCATTCTTGATCGGCGGTTGTGTGATCGATTGGTGTCAGTTCGGTGACCGATGGATGACAACCCGATCGCGATTTTGTGAGTACGTTCTGTCTCAGAAGCTCAGCGCGATCTGACCATAGGCCGTCAGCGGGGCGCCGGGTAAGCCGAGGATGCCGGAGGCGGCGCTGGGGCCGAAATAATCGCCGGCGGAGTCGAGATATTCGTAGATGTTGAAGCGATTGTTGGTGAAGTTCAGGATCGTGAAGGAGACATCGAGCGTCTTGCCAAAGCCCGCGACCGAGAAGGGTTTTTTCACGTCGATCGAGGCATTCAAGGTCTGATAAGCGCCCATCGTGGTGTTCGTGGGGGCGGCGGTGATGTTGTTGAAGTAATATTGCGGGCCGGTGAACTGCCACCAGAAGCTCGGCTTCACCGCGGTATCGCCGATGAAATAGGTGTAATCGACGCCGAGATTGAGCGTCGTGTCCGGAACATACGGCACATGCGAGCCGTTGAAATTCGAGCCGCCGATCACGTCATAATTCGTATAGAGCGCATTCATGATCGCGCCATTGAAGAAGGTGTGCACCGTCGAAAACGGGTTATCGTCGGCGGCAATGTTGACGCCCTTATATTCCGAGGTGCCAACCGTTGTGACTTCGTTGCCGTTAACATTGAGCGCGACGTTGGCAGTTTGGTCGGCGAGTCGGAGATCAAAATAATTGACGTCGAGGAGGAAATTTTTCACGTAATAATCAGGGTCATTGAATTTCGCTTTCGCCCCGATCTGCCAATATTGCGCGAGTTCGAGCTTGGGCTCGGTCGCAACCGTCACCGGAAAAGCCTGGAAGTAGCCACCGCCGCCGCCGACGGTCGGGGTCTGATAGGATTCCTCGTAATTGCCGTAGAGCGCGAGCCATTTGAGCGCTTGATAATTGACATTCACGCCCGGCTCGATGCCGGTCCAGCTCGCTTGCTGTGATCCGAACCCGCCCTGATCGCGGCCGGTCGCATTGGGGAACGCGCCATACTGGCCGGCGCCGTTCGCGTATTGCAGCGTGTCGTCGATGAAGCGAATGCTCGGCGTGATGTGAAGCTGCGAGAAGGGATGGATATCGTCTTGGAGGAAGAGCGCTGCATCGCCGCTATAAAAATTGCCGAACCGGTAATTCCCATTGGGCGCATACTGGCTGCCAAAATACGGGGCCTCCGGGCTCCAGAACGAGTTTACGGTTTGATAGAGGCCATAGATATAATAAGCGCCGTAATCGACGGTGTTATAAGGAAGCGTGGTCGTGAACCACAGCTTGTCGCCGAGCGTCCAGTTGTCCGGCGTATTCATCTCATATAATTGATTGTAGTTTGGTTGGAAATTGTTGAAATCGGAATGCAGACGCTTCTCGTCGCTGTACCACGCCATGTTATGGAACGTGGTGTAGTCGTCCAGATGAATATTCTGTTTCGCGTAAACCGTCGCAAACTGATTCTGATCAAATTTAGCCCAGACCTGCGGGTCGAGGGCGGCGAACATGTTCACTTTCTCGTTGTAAAGCGGCCCGGCCGCACCCGCGCCATTCACGCTGACACCCGCCATCGGGCTCACGGGAATGACATTCGGGCGATAGCCGCCGCCCTGGGCGATGTAGCCGCCGAAAGAGACGTCGCCATCACTGAAATTCTTGATGGTCTTGACGTAGAAGGCGTAGTTTTCCGCAGGACTATCGAAGCCATTCTGCGAGGTGCGGAAATCATTGCCCTGGCCGACGCCGCCGGCGATCACCGTCGACCAGCCGTCGATATTGCCGGTGCGGAGGTCGAAATTCAGATTGACGGTGTCATAGCTGCCATAGCTCGCAACGATGTCCCCGCCCGCCTTCGCGGTCGGCTGGATCGGGGTGAACTCGATCGAGCCGCCGGTGGTATCGTACCAGCGATTGGCAGCGTCGCCCGGGCCATACCCGACATTGATGTTCTGGATCATGCCGATCTGCGGCACCGAAGCCGAAGCCCAAAGACCGGTCGCTACATTGTTCATCGGCACGCCGTCGAAGGTCATCATCAAATTGTTGTTGCCGGTCTGGCCGCCGAAGCCGCCCCAGCCATTCGCAAGACCATCGAGCGAGACATTGTATTTCGTCGAGCCGGTGTCGCCATAACCAGTGACCTGCGCGCCCGGCGCCATTCCGATCGCCTGTGCACCGCCGCCCATCGGCCCGACCGCTTGCAATTGCTGCTGATCGAGAACGCGGGTGGTCTGGCCGGACTGAAAGAGCTGCTGCTGCGTCGGCGGCACCGTGGCACCCGGCACCGGCGCGGCGCTGGTGCCGCCCTCGCCCGCCGCATTGACCGAGCCGGCATTCACCACCCCGCCGGCACCCGCCGCGTTCTGCGCGAGCTGCGTATTATCATCCGACACCAATGGCAGCGGCATCGGCGTGCTGCTGCCACTGCTAATCGTGCCGGTGACGACCTGCGCCAGTGCTGCATGGCCGGCAAGCAACGTGGACGCCATGAGCAAGAAAGACGGCGCGCGACGCGCGAGACGCTGTGAGAGCGGCATGATCATGTTCCTGGTGCGAGAGGGGGCAGAGGAAAGACAATGCCGCCCTTAACGAATGGCGTCGCCGCCAACGCGCACAGAAATGTGACAATTGCTTCACGAAATCGTGGTCATTATAAAGTCATCGCGCTGCAACGACGACGAAACGAGATTGTCATTATCCTGAAATATTATACCGGTCAGCGAGATCGCTGACCGGTATGCGCGCAGGGGTGATTACCCACTCACCCAAGATGCGCGCGCGTCTGCCGGCCGCGGAGAAAAGCCTCGGCGCGGGCGAGATCGGGTTCGGTGGTGATTTTGAACGCCGCCTCATCGCCCATCACCATCGCAACCTTCATGCCCGCGCGTTCGGCGACGAGACTATCATCGGTGAGATCGGTGCCAGCATCGGCAAGCGCGCGATGGGCAGCGAGAAGAGATTTGAAGTCGAAGCCCTGCGGCGTCTGCGCCCGCCAGATCCCTTCGCGAGCGAGCGTCTCGGTGATGATCCCGCCAGCGCAGCGCTTCAACGTATCAAAAACGGGAAGCCCGGCCACCACCGCGCGATGGTGCGACAGGGCGGCGATCACCGCGGCGATGGTCTCTTGCGTCACAAACGGGCGGACGGCGTCGTGGATGAGAATTTTCTCCGGCGGCACGTCAGCCAGCGCCTCGAGCCCGCGCCGCACCGATGCCTGGCGTGTCGCCCCGCCAAACACCACTGGCGGCATCTCCAGCCCTGCCACCGCCTCGGCATAAAGCGCCGCATCGTCGGGGTGGATCACTACTTGGACGCGTGATACCGCCGGGTGGGCGCGCAAGCCCAGCACCGTCCAGCGCAGCACCGGCGCGTCGCCAAGCCGGCGATATTGTTTCGGGATCGGCCCACCAAGGCGGCTGCCCCGCCCAGCGGCAACGATCAAGGCGGCGATCATCCGGCGTTTCTCCTCGCGCAACGACAACCGCGCCGTGATCGGGGATGCGGCCGCGCCGGTCAAGATCGCAGCCAGCCACCAGGCTATTCGGCCGCCTCTATGAAATCGCTTCTTCTTCGCGCGGCTCGCGGATATCGCGCCATTCCTCGGTGAAGGGCCGCTTGAGGAAGGTCGCCCAGAAGAAATTGAGCGAATAGCGAAGCCCGATGGTCACCACCCCCTCGCCCTTGAGGCGCCGGCCAGAGGAATGGGCGGGCAGCGCGAAGGTGAATTTCACCCGCCCGAAACGGCTCAAACGGCGCGCGAGGTCGGTATCCTCGCCATAAAAGCGAAAACGGTCATTGGCCGCACCGAGCCGGGCCATGGCGTCGCTCCGGACCACGAAATTGCCGCCCTGGAGCATGGCGCCGACCTTGAGCACGTAATGATTGACGAGATAGGCGGCATAGGCGAGGCGGTAATAGAACCCGATCACACGGCGCACGCCCGGCGACAGATCGTGATAGAGATAAGGGCCGCTCAAAGCCACGAGCCGCGGATCGTGCGCAAACTCGGCGCGGACGCGCGCAAGCCAGCCGGCGGGGAGGCGGGTATCGGCATCGATATTGGCAACCAGCGCGCCGGAGCTCGCGAGAAATCCGGCAAAGCGCGCCCGCACCAGCCCCTTGCGTGGCTCATCCACCACGAGCACGCCCGGGCTCGCGCGGGCAATGGCGCCGGTTTCGTCGGTGCTCGCATTGTTGACGACGATGATTTCCGCCTCTTGCCCGAGGATCAGCCCCTCGCGGGCGATTTCGGCCCTGATCGCGGCCAGCGTCTCGGCGAGCAGCGCTTCTTCGTTATAGGCCGGCACGACGAAGCTGATCAGCATGGAACGCTCTCCTTGATATGCGTGGTTGGGGTGGGCAGGGATTGTTGGGACGCGGCCGGGCGCGGCGCGGCGGCGCCCGATCGCCGCGGGATGAGCGGCACGAGATTTTCGAGGAACTGCCGCGCCGATGCCGCCCAGGAAAACCCCTCCGCGAAGCGCCGGCAGGCGCTGCGGTCAAGCGAAAGGGCGGCACGCGCAGCCGCCTCGAGATCGCGATCGAGCGCGCCGACCGGTGGCGCGGCTCCCCCCAGCGCCGCCCCCCCCAAGACCGCGCGCGGGGCGGCGGCGGGAAATGCCGCGACCGGCAGCCCCGAGGCCAAGGCTTCGAGGAGCACCAGGCCGAACGTGTCGGTCTCGCTTGGGAAAACGAAGACATCGCTGCTCGCGTAGGCTTGGGCGAGTGCTTC
>JAJYXY010000177.1 GCA_021801465.1 Pseudomonadota bacterium | reverse complement strand
TGAGAGGGTGCTTCCTCCGCGCTCACCTGCCCGCCATTGCCCATGCCGCTGCCGCCATAGCTCTCGGCGTCGGTATTCAAAACCTCCCGCCAAACCCCGCCCCGTGGCACACCGATCCGATAGCCCGCGCGCGGCACCGGCGTGAAATTGCAGACGACGAGCAGCGGCGGATCGTCGGGACCTGCAAAGCGGAGCCACGCAAAGACGCTTTGCGCACGATCATCGATCACGACCCAGCGGAAACCTTCCGCGTCGGCATCGCGCCGGTAAAGCGCCGGGGTTGCGGCGAGCAGATGGTTGAGATCGCGCACCAAACTCTGCACGCCGCGATGCGCGGGATCGTCAAGCCGCTCCCATTCGACCGAAGCGTCATGGTTCCATTCGCTCTCCTGGCCGATCTCGCCGCCCATGAACAGCAGCTTCTTGCCGGGATGGCCCCACATGAAAGCGAAATAGGCGCGGAGATTGGCAAAACGCTGCCAGCGATCGCCGGGCATGCGGCCGAGCAGCGAGCCTTTGCCATAGACCACTTCGTCATGCGAGAGCGGCAGGACGAAGCGCTCGGAAAAAGCGTAGACCATGCCAAAGGTCATGTCATCGTGGTGATAGCGGCGATGGATCGGATCCTCGTGCATGTAGCGCAGCGTGTCATGCATCCAGCCCATGTTCCATTTGAAGTCAAAGCCGAGCCCGCCATCGGCCGGCGCCGCGGTGACACCGGGCCAGGCGGTCGATTCCTCGGCAATCAACAGCGCGCCCGGGCAACGCGCGGCGATGGTGGCGCTGAGTTCGCGCAGAAAGTCGATCGCTTCGAGATTTTCCCGCCCGCCATAACGGTTGGGTATCCACTCACCGGCGCGCCGACTATAATCGCGATACAGCATGGCGGCGACGGCATCGACGCGCAGCCCATCGGCATGATAGCGCTCGAGCCACGAGAGCGCGCTACCGATCAGAAAGCCGCGCACCTCGTTGCGGCCGAGATTATAGATCATCGTGTTCCAATCGGGGTGAAATCCCTCGCGCGGGTCGGCGTGCTCATAGAGCGGGGTGCCGTCGAAGCGGATCAGGCCGTGCGCGTCATTGGGAAAATGCGCCGGCACCCAGTCGAGAATCACGCCAAGCCCGGCCTGATGGCAGGCATCGACGAAACGCGCGAATGCCTCCGGCGGGCCGAGCCGCGCCGTCGGCGCGAATTGCCCCAGTGGCTGATAGCCCCAGGAGCCGGCAAAAGGATGCTCCATCACCGGCATCAATTCGAGATGGGTGAATCCCATCGCCACGGCATAGGGGATCAGCCGCGCGGCGAGAATTTCCCAGCCGCAGCGCCCCGGCTCCTCAACGCGGATCCAAGAGAGGGCATGGACTTCATAGATCGTCAGCGGCGATGCCGCGCTCTGGCGCGCCGCCCGACCCGCCATCCACTCGGCATCCCGCCAGCCCGTCCAGTCGGGTGCGGCAACGACGGACGCGGTCGCCGGCGGAAGCTCGGTCGCCGCCGCCACCGGATCGGCCTTCAGCGGCAGCAATTCGCCATGCGGCCCGAGGATTTCGTATTTGTAGAGGGTTCCCGGCGCAAGGCGCGGGATGAACACTTCCCAGACGCCAGCGCCATGGCGAAGCCGCATCGGATGACAGCGGCCATCCCAGCCATTGAACGCGCCGACCACGGAGACACGCTGCGCGTTCGGCGCCCAGACGGCAAAGCGGACCCCAGCGATGCCCTCATGCCGGGTCACATGCGCGCCGAGACAACGACCGAGATCGTGATGGCGGCCCTCGGCGAGGAGATGGAGGTCGAAATCGCCGAGCACCGGGCCGAACGCATAGACATCCTCGGTCTCGTGTCGCATCCGCCCATCATCGATCCGCAGCAGATACGGCGCCTCGGGAGGCAACAAGCCGACGAACAGCCCGGCCGGATGCACGCGCTCGAGTTCGGCGAGAAGATGGCCGGCATGACGATCGATCGCCTCCACCCGCACGGCGCTCGGCTGAAAACTCCGCACCACGACTTGCCCCGCGCCAACCGGATGCGGGCCAAGGACCGCGAACGGGTCTCGATGCCGCCCCGCCGCCAATGCTTCCATCTCCGTCGGATCGGGCGCGAGATCAGACATCGCGAGACTCCCCCTCCGCCAGCCGGGACGCGAGTTCGGCAAGCCCACGCAGCGGAATAGGAAGCCATGACGGCCGATTACTGGCCTCGTAGCGGATTTCGTAAGCGGCTTTTTCAATGAGGAACAGCGTCAAAAGCGACGGCTCCTGCTCCGGCCGCGTCCAACGCTGCGGCGCCCGCGCATGCGCCGCGTCATAGGCTTCCAAGAATGCCGCCTTGGCTTTGAGACGAAACTCTTCGAGCAAATCTTCGCGCCGCGCCAAAACCGCGTCGGATTGTCCGACCAAGCCCTGATTGGCAGCGGCGGCGGCATAGTCGAGCGAACGGAGCAGCCCGGCGACGTCGCGGAGCGGCGAGGATTTCCCGCGCCGTTCGGCGAGCGGACGCGCCGGCTCCCCCTCGAAATCGATGAGAAAGACATCGTCTTTGGCCGTGAGCACCTGACCGAGATGGAAATCGCCATGCACGCGCGTCGAAAGCGACCCCTGCCCGTGCTCGGCGAGCCGCGTCACCGCGCGGCGCAGATCAGGGGCCCGCGCCACCAGCTCGGCGGCCCGCGCCTGCATCGCCGGGTCAGGCCAATCGGTGATCGCGCCGAGGCTGGCAACGGCGCCGTCGATCTCCGCCGCGGCTGACCTCGCCCATGCCCGCGTCAGCTCGGCATCGGCGGGCTCAGGGGCAAAGGCCGGATCATCGCTCGGCGCCGCCAAGACGGCATGAAGCTCAGCCAAGCGTTGGCCGAGAATGCCGACAAAGAGGAGATAGGGTGCGAATGCATCCGCAACCGCCGCCGCGTCCACCTCACTCACGGCAAGCTCACCCACCACACGAGCCAGAAAATCGAGTGTCCAGATCCAGCCATCACCTTGGTTGCGAATGAAGGATTGCAGGAGCATCAGGGTGGAGGAGGTTCCAGCGCTATCGCGCCACACCACCTCGCCGAGCAGGGCGGCGCAATTGCGGTAGTGGCGTTCGGTCAGATAGCGCGTCATTTCCGCTTCCGGATGAACGCCTGGGCTTATTCGCCGGATCAATTTCAATACCGCGCCATTGTCGATCACCAGCGACGAATTGGTCTGCTCGACGGCCAGGCGGCGAATCTCGCTCGCCGCTGGCGCAAGGCCGCTCTCGGCGAGCCGCGGGCTGGGCAGAAAGCAGATGGCGCCGGCATCGCCAAGCGAGATCTCGGCACCATCGCGAAACTTCGCCAAAACCGCATCCACCAGCCCATCGAGGGCGAAACCATCGGTCAACATGCCGACGCGATGGCCACGTCTGAGACGGGCGATGCCGAGTTGCTCTGGCAACGCCTCTGCGGTCTCGCCCGGCCAGGCAACGCCGAGCGGCAGCAGATAGTGTTCTTGCGCTGTCGGCAGCGCAATATCCAACTTGGCGAGTAAAACAGCATCGGCGCCGCTCCCGAGGGGGGCCGCGAAGCCGATATGGCAGCCACGCAGCGCCGCGTCCTTTGCTGCAAACCAGCGGCGCTTTTGCAGATAGGTGGGAAAAATGTCGCGCTCCAACACGACGCGGTTGGGTGGTGCCAAGACTTCCGCGATCTCGCGGCGGATGACGAGGGTGACGAACTCCGCGAGCGGCTGTGGCGCCGGCGTATGCCATTGCGGCAGCGCCGCCTCGAGGCTGAGCGAAAACCACAGAAACCCATAGGGTGGCAAAGTCAGCAGATAGGGTAATTGGCCGATCGGCGGAAAGACCGAACCCCCGATCATGTCGACCGGCACGCGCCCGACGAATTCGCCCAACGCAAGCTCGACCGCCTGCGCCGTGCGCGAGAAATTGCTGACGCAAAGCACGATCTCTTCTGCCTCCGCGTCTTGATATTCGCGGAGAAACGCAAGGATTTTGCGGTTGCCGGGATAAAGCAGGCGCTGGCTGCCACGGCCGAAGGCGCGGAACCGGCCACGCACCGCTATCATGCGGCTCATCCAGTTGAGCAAGGAATGCGGATCACTCGATTGCGCCTCGACATTCACCGCGTCATAGCCATAGATCGGATCCATGATCGGCGGCAACACCAGGTCAGCGGGATTGGCACGCGAAAACCCGCCATTGCGATCGGGCGACCACTGCATCGGCGTGCGCACGCCGTTGCGGTCGCCGAGGTGAAGATTATCACCCATGCCGATTTCGTCGCCGTAATAGATGATCGGCGTGCCGGGCATCGAGAGGAGCAAGCTGTTCATCAGTTCGATGCGTCGCCGGTCATGCTCCATCAGGGGCGCGAGACGGCGGCGAATGCCGAGATTGAGCCGAGCGCGGCGATCGCTCGCATAAATCTCCCAGAGATAATCACGCTCCTGATCGGTCACCATCTCGAGCGTCAGCTCGTCATGGTTACGCAGAAAAATCGCCCATTGGCAGTTGTCGGGAATTTCTGGCGTCTGGCGCAGGATATCGGTGATCGGAAAGCGGTCTTCGCGCGCCACCGCCATGTACATACGCGGCATCAAAGGAAAATGATACGCCATGTGACATTCATCACCGGCGCCGAAATACTCCTGCACGTCCTCCGGCCATTGGTTGGCCTCGGCGAGGAGAACCTTTCCCGGTGCGTACTCGTCGAGTGCGGCGCGGATCGTACGAAGCACCGCATGGGTCTCCGGCAAATTTTCGTTGTTGGTTCCTTCCCGTTCGACGAGATAGGGCGCGGCATCGAGCCGCAGCCCATCGACCCCGAGATCCAACCAAAACCGCATCACGCTGAGGACGGCACGCAACACCGCCGGATTGTCGTAATTGAGATCTGGCTGATGGGAGTAGAAGCGGTGCCAGAAA
>JAJYXY010000090.1:4298-4917 GCA_021801465.1 Pseudomonadota bacterium | reverse complement strand
GGCTCGGGCTTTCTCGGCTCGGCGCTAACCACGGCGGCCGGTGTCGCCGGCGGCATGGTGGTCGGCAATGCGCTGGTGGATCTTTTGTCCCCCCGCCACGCCGAGGCCGGCGGCTTCGGGATGATGGAGCCGACCGCATCGCCCTGGTCCGCGGGGCCGATGGGGGCGCCAGGCGCCGCCCCGGAAGCGGCCAACCCGTGGGATAGCGCCATCAATCAGCCGGAGCCTTCCGCCGGCTGGGATGCCGCCCAGAACGACCCCTCAGCCGGAGATATCAACGACACGGCCGACCTGCCCGACGATACCAGCTTCGACGACACCTCGTTTGACGATATCTGACCGCGGCACTATGCGCTATCCCGATCTTGATCTCGATTTGCTGCGTTCCTTCGTCGCGGTTGCAAACGAGGGCAGCTTCACCGCCGCCGGCACCGCGCTCGGCCTCACGCAATCGGCGATCAGCCTCAAGATCAAACGGCTCGAAGAGGTGGTCGGTAAGCGCGTTTTCGTCCGCACCAGCCGCAGCATCGCGCTCACCCGCGATGGGGAGTTGTTGCTGGTCTATGCCCGCCGCCTGCTCGCCTTGAACGACGAGGCGGTGCGCCGGCTGATCTCGCCC
>JAJYXY010000090.1:0-4288 GCA_021801465.1 Pseudomonadota bacterium | reverse complement strand
GCCGATCATTTCGTGCCGCAGCACCTCGCGCCGATCCTCTCGCGCTTCGCCCGCACCTATCCCGAGGTGCGGCTCGAGGTCGAGGTCGGGCGCAGCCAGGAGTTGCGTGCCGCCTGCGAGAAGGGGTTGCTCGATCTCGCCATCGGCAAACGGCGCGAGGGTGAGACCGCCGGCACACCGATCTGGACCGAGACCCTCGCCTGGGTCGGGGCGGAGGATTTCACGCCCCCCGATCCGCGCGCCCGGCCGCTGCCGCTCGCCATGCTGCCGGCGGGCTGCATGTTCCGCGATCGCGCTCTCGCCTTGCTCGGCAAGAACAATCTCGCCCATGAGATCGTCTATACCTCGGCGAGCCTCCTTGGGGTCATCGCTGCGGCACAGGCGGGTTTTGCGGTGACTGTCCTCGGCCGCTCGTCGCTGCCGCCGGATTTGCGCGAAATCCCCGGCCTGCCACGGCTCGGCACCGCCGAGATGGCGATTTTCGGCGACGCCGAGGGGCGAAGCGCCTTGGCCGCGCCGCTGGTCGGCTTCATTCGCGAGAGTCTTGCCGCAACGCTTGGCCTCCGGCCGGCGGCGTGAAGCGCCCTGGCCGGCGCGGCGGGGCGGCGGCGATTGACGGCGCGCGGGTGCGCGCGCACATGACGGAGGCCAGACGGTTGGACGGCCGCCGGCGGTAACGCTGGAGGAAAGTCCGGGCTCCATGGGAATACGGTGCCGGCTAACGGCCGGCGGGGGCGACCCCAGGGAAAGTGCCACAGAAAGCAAACCGCCTGGCTTTGGCGTTCGCGCCCGCCAGGCAAGGGTGAAAGGGTGCGGCAAGAGCGCACCGCGCCCGCGGCAACGCGGGTGGCAAGGTAAACCCCACCGGGAGCAAGACCGAATAGGGGCGGCTGGAAGCGGCTTAGGCCGCGACCAGGGGCATTCTCACCCCGCCGCCCGGGTTGGTCGCGTGAGGTGCGATGCGAATCGCATCCCAGAGGAATGGCCGTCCCGCGCCGCAGGGCGCGGACAGAACCCGGCTTACAGACCGTCTGGCGCCCTCTATTTTTCCTCGGCGCTGGCGCCCGATGGCGCCATTTTCCCGCGAAATAAGGGCATCAGCGCCGCGATCCGCCCGGCATGGCGGAGCGCGAGCGGCGCGAGCGACGCGATATCCGCAACCTGCCCGGCGAGCCGGGCGCGGAGCGCGGCCGCATCCATTCCCGGCGCGATGATCAGGAGATCCGTTCCCACCGGCGCCGTGGTCGCGCCATTGATGCCGTATTGCCGCGGGTCGGGGCCGAGGCAAATCACCCGCGCATCCCCCGCCAGGGCGTAATCGAGCTTGCCCGCATCCTGCCAGCGCACCACCGCGATCACCGGTGGCGGCGGGCCGAGCAGGCCGCGCTCGGCGAGTTCGTCGCGCACTGAGGTCCAATCCACCGCCTGCAGATCGGGGGCATTGGCCCCGCGAAAGCGTGGCGAAAGGGCCGCAAGCCAGGCAAAGCGGACCTCGCTGCCAACGAGAAGAACGCCCGCGAGCACGACGATCGCGGAGCAAGCGAGCCAAGGCTTGATCCCGCGCGCGCGGGCGGCCAAGCGCGCGGCAACCGCCCGGCCGAGCAGTGGCAAGAGAAACAAATAGCCCGGTGCCGCCCAATGGAACAAAATCTTTTGCCGCGCCCACACCGCGACGATGGCAAAGAGGATCACCGGGGGGGCTGCGAGCGAGAGCAAAAGCCAGCTCTGCCAAAGCCGCGGCCCGTCGCGCGCGGCCGCGAAGGCGGAGATCATCAATGGGAGCCAAATCCAGGGGAGCAGAAACAGCGATTCGCCGCCGAAAACGATGAGCGGCGCCCACGGGTGCCAATGCCCGCCGGCAAGCGCCCGCCCGCCCTGAAACGCGAAGGAGGCCCAACCATGCTGCGCATTCCACGCCAAGACGGGGCTAAAGACGACCAAAGCGAGGGCGAGCGCCGCATAAACCGGCCAGCGCCGTAATGCCGCCCGCCCCTCGCGCGTGGTAATGAGGAAAAAGCCGGCGCCAGCAAGCGTGAGGCTCGCCGAGTATTTGGCATCGAGGGCCAGCCCCGCGCATATCCCACTCGCGAGCCACCAGCGTGCCCGCCCGCTCTCGATCGCATGCGCCAACGCCAAGGCCGCGCCCAGCAGTGCGGCATCGAGCGGGCCATCGGGGAGAATCCAGCTGCCGGTCGTGATCCCAAAAACCGGCGCGAGATTGAAGAGAATCGCTGCCCATAGCCCGGCCTCGCGATCGAACAGGCGCGCCGTGAGCCGATAGAGGAGCGCGGTCGCGGCGGCAAAGAGCACCATGAAGGGAAGGCGCAGCAAAAGCGGGCGCGCGCCGGAGCCAAAGACGCGCTCGGCGCCCCACGTGAGCCACCACGCCAGCGGCGGATGGTCGAAATAGCCGAGCCGCAAATCCCGCCCGGCCGCAACCATGTAGCTCTCGTCGATGCCAAGCCCGAGCGCCCAGCCGAAGGCGAGGCGGAGCAGAAACGTCCCCGCAATGAGCCCGATGAGCGCGGGAAGCGGCGCGAGAGACGGGCGCCGCCCGCCCGCCGCGACGGCGCTCACGTGCCGGCGCGGGTCGCCGGCCAATGGATGATATGGCCCGGGGGGAGGAGGGGTTTGACGCGGGCGATGGCGGCCGCGACCGTTGGCGGGTCGGCGAAAAACTCGATCACCTCGGGCAGATCGACGCTGAGGCGTAGCATGTCTTCGGCATGGACCTCACCGCCGGGCCCAAAGCCGGCGATCCCGCGAAATACCACGCAGCCGGGGAGACCGAGCTCGTTGCGGAGGATATCCAGCAACTCCTTGAGCAGCGAGCGGCGCTTGCCGTGATCTCGTTCGCTGAGATAAAGTCGTGCGACCAGGATGTCATCGGCCATGGCATTGCTCCTAGAGAGTGCGGGCGAGATAGGCGCCGAAAAACGCCCCGAGAAAACCAATCCCGACCGAAAGCCCGACATAAAGCGCCATTTTGATGATTTCGCCACGCTCGACGAGCTGCAAAACCTCCATCTCGAAGGTTGAGAAGGTGGTGAACCCGCCAAGAACGCCGGTCAGGATGCCGGTTCGCATCTCCGGCGGGATGATCAGGCGCTCGAGGGTTAGAATGAAGAGAAAGCCCATCAAGAAACTGCCGATGAGGTTGATGCTGAGTGTCGCATAGGGAAAAGCGTTGCCCCACGCTGCCTGGATCACAACCGTCATCGCATAACGCGCCCAACAGCCGAGTGTTCCCCCGACGGCGATCGCGAGATAGGTCCAAAGCATCACGACCCTGCTCCTCATTCCGAAATTTTCGATTGCTGTCGCGTGCTTTAGCGGGTCATGCGGCCGATGGTCGAGACCAGCTCCTCGACCTTGCGGCGCTGGTCGGCGATGCTGCCGCTGGCGAAGGCGTCGGCGACGCAATGTTCGACATGGTCGCGGAGAATTTGTTCCTCGACCTTGTGCAGCGCCGCGCGCACGGCGGCGATTTGCGTCAGCACCTCGACGCAATAGCGATCCGCCGCCACCATGCGCTGAAGCCCGCTGATCTGGCCCGCGATGCGAGCCAGCCGCCCCTCGACAGCGGCCTTGGTGTCCTCGTGCATGGCGATCCTCGCAAGGTACCGGTATCGGGTATCTCTAGCACCTCTCGCTACCGACCGGCAAGCGCGTGTCTTGTTTTAGAAATTGGCAAGCGAATGGCGTGGACACTAGAGCGCGAGATAGCGGCTGCGGACTTCGTGGTTGGCGGACAGGCCGGCGATGCTGTCGCGGTAGACGATCTGGCCCTTGTCGATGATCAGGGCGTCGCTTGCGATCGAGAGACAGAAATGCAAATTCTGCTCGGCGAGCAGGATCGTCGCCCCTTGCGCGCGGAGATCGCGCAGCAAGCGCGCGATGCTCGCGACGACCAAGGGCGCTAATCCCTCGCTCGGTTCATCGAGGAGCAAGATTTTCGGATTGCCGATCAGGGCGCGGGCGATCGCGAGCATTTGCTGCTCGCCGCCCGAAAGCCGTCCCGCCAGGCGGCGGCGAAGTGGCACGAGGAGGGGAAAACTCTCCCAAATCCGCGCGAGCGTCCACGCCGTCTCACCCTCGGGGCCGGGCTTCTGCGCGATCAGGAGATTGTCCTCGACCGTGTGGGCCGCGAAAACCTGCCGGTCTTCGGGGACATAGGCGAGGCCGAGGCGCGCCAGACGATAGGGGGGCGCACCGGTGACATCGCGGCCAGTGAGCCGCATGCTTCCCTTGCGGGCCGGCAAAAGCCCGGCCAGCGCCTTCATCGTCG
>JAJYXY010000214.1 GCA_021801465.1 Pseudomonadota bacterium | reverse complement strand
TTTGTAACGAACCGATCGAGATGGCGGCCGAGCGCGATCACCAGATCGCTTTCATCCTTGGGCGCGAGCGCCTCGGGCGCCGCGCGGGCGGCGAGCAGGCGCGTCGCCAGCGCCGGCTCCTCGGCGCCGAGGGCGGCGAGAAACACCTGATCGAGCCGGATCAGCCCCTCCCGTGTCGCAAGCGTTGGGAAATCGAAGCCGAGGCCGAGCGTGGGGGCGGGGTGTTCTAGCATCGTTCAAATCAACTTCTTGAGGAGAGAGAGAAACAAAGGTTGCTCCGCCAGCGAAAGTGGCTCCAGGGTCGCCGCGGTGATTTCGGTTGCGCATGCCACGGCTTGGCGGGCCAGTTCAAGCCCCGCCGCGGTTGCGCGGAGGACATGGGTGCGGCGGTCGGCAGGATCGAACGCGCGCTCGACCAGGCCGCGCGCGACGAGACGCCGCACCACGCCCTGGATCGTCGCCGGGTCCATCGCGGTGAGCCGGCCGAGGCGGTTTTGCGTCACCGCGCCGCAGGTGACGATTTTGATGAGGGCGGTGAACTGCGTCGGCGTGAGGTCGCGCGCGCCCATCATTTCCTGAAACAAAGCGGCGTGGCGCTGATGGGCGCGGCGCAGCAGGAAACCGACCTGCGCCTCCACCACGTACCCTCCCCACCCCGGGGTCTCGCCAGCAGCGGCCTCGTCACAGGCTGGCGCGCGCATGCCGGCAGCCTTGGTCATCGATGTCTCTCGCTCTCGCTCTCGCCGAGCCAGCCCGCCCTGGTGTCAGGCGTGGGGTAGGATCAGATATTGTTTGTATACAAATAATTGACCCGGCGCGGGCGAAGCGTCAAGAGGTTTCGCAGGATTCGGGATGGCGATGGGGATGGGGATGGGGATGGGGATGGGGATGGGGATGGGGATGAGGCCGGGGCGCCGCCTTGCCCGCGGCATCCTCACGCTCGGGGCGCGGGGTCGGGGCGGCGTGCTCGGCGGCTGGTGATTTTTCCGCATCGGCGGCAAGCAGGCCCTGGGCGAGGGCGATACGGCGAAAATGGACGCTGAGCATAAAGGGTTTCCTCTGCGTTTCGAACATCCGCATTGAAACCCAAAAAGAGTAACCAAATCGTCTCCATCGCATGTCAAATTGGTCATTTCGCCGCCGCCCGGCGATTTTCTCACCCGCGTAGGATGGTGCGCCCGGCATAGCGGCCGGCGCGGCCGAGTTCGGCTTCGATACGGATCAACTGGTTATATTTCGCCAGCCGGTCTGAGCGCGAGAGGCTGCCGGTCTTGATCTGGCCGGCGTTGGTTGCGACCGCGAGATCGGCGATGGTGGTGTCCTCGGTCTCGCCCGAGCGATGGCTGATCACGGCGTTATAGCCGGCGTGCTGGGCGATTTCGATGGTCTCCAGCGTCTCGGTCAAGGTGCCGATCTGGTTGAGCTTGACCAGGATCGCATTGCAGATGCCGCCCTGGATGCCGCGCCGCAGCCGCTCGGGGTTGGTGACGAAGAGATCGTCGCCGACCAGTTGCACCCGCTTGCCGAGGGCGTCGCTCCCCTGTTTCCAGCCCGCCCAGTCATCCTCGGCGAAGGGATCCTCGATCGAGGTGATGGGATAGCGCGCCATCAGATCTTCCAAGTAGGCGATCATCCCGGCGGTATCGAGGGTCTTGCCCTCGCCGGCGAGATGATAGCGCCCGTCCTTGAAGAATTCGCTGGCGGCACAGTCGAGCGCCAGCGCGATGTCATCGCCGGGACGGTAGCCGGCTTTTTCGATCGCCCGGCTGATGAAGGAAAGCGCCTCGTCGGCGGAGCGGAGATTGGGCGCGAAGCCGCCCTCGTCGCCGACATTGGTGTTGTGCCCGGCTTCGGCGAGGATTTTCTTAAGGGCGGCGAAGACTTCGGCGCCCATGCGCACCGCGTCGGCGAGCGAAGGCGCGGCAAGCGGCTGGATCATGAATTCCTGGATGTCGATCGGATTGTCGGCATGTTTGCCGCCATTAACGATGTTCATCATCGGCACCGGCAGCGTCCGCGCAAAGCTGCCGCCGAGATAGCGCCAGAGCGGCAGCCCGTGTGCCGCCGCCGCCGCCTTGGCGGTTGCCAGCGAAACCGCGAGCATCGCGTTGGCGCCGAGGCGCGATTTGTTGGGGGTGCCGTCGAGATCGATCAGGGTCTCGTCGATGAGGATCTGCGCGGCGGGGTCCATGCCGGCGATGGCGTCGAAAATCTCGCCCTCGACATTGGAGACCGCCTGGCGCACGCCCTTGCCGCCGAAGCGCGCGGGGTCGCCGTCGCGCAGCTCCACCGCTTCATGCACGCCGGTCGAGGCGCCGGAGGGCACGGCAGCGCGACCCAAAATCCCGTCATCGAGGACGACATCGACCTCGATGGTCGGGGTGCCGCGGCTGTCGAGGATTTCCCGGGCGGTGATATCGGCGATCGCGGCCATGGCGTGTTCTCCCTGCGGTTCTGACGCCCTTGCCCGATACGGCGTTGGCGGCCGGCGAACAAGGGGGCACGCGGAACAAGGGGGCACGCACATGGGCGAAGGGGAAAGACCATCACCAAAAACTTTCTTTTGACTTCCGAAAAAGACCCAAAAAGACTTTCTCCCCGGTTTCTCGGAGCAGCGGCTTTCTCGGCGCGGGCAGTGCCTCCGGCACTGCCCAACGGGAGAAAGTTTTTTGGTTCTTTTTTTCAAAAAAGAACACCTTCCCTCTACCGCCGCGCCAGAAACCAGCGCTCGAGCGCCCCGAGGGTGGCGTTGATCGCAAGCCCGGTGGCGCCGAGCAGAACGAGGCAGGCGAACATGCGCGGGATTTGCAGGCGGTAGCCGGCTTCGATCAGGCGGTAGGCGAGCCCGGTCGCGAAGCCGCCGGAGCCGGCGACGAATTCCGCCGACCAGCGCGAGGCCACCGGAAATCCGAAGCCCGGCGAGGAAATAGGGCAGCGCCGAGGGCAGCCGCAAAAGCCAGAGCGTCTGCCAGCCGCTTGCGCCGTTGAGGCGGAAGAGATCGAGATAGTCCGGCGCGACGGCGGCGAGCCCGGCGGCGGTCGCCGAGAAAACCGGAAAAAACGCGATGATGGTGGCGCAGACGACGAGGGCGGCGAAGGGATCACCGACCCAGACGATGATCAGCGGCGCGATGGCGACGATCGGCGTCACCTGCAAGGCGACCGCCCAGGGCTGGATCGCGGCGCGGAGCAGCGGGCTCGCCGCGACCAGGAGCGCGAGGGCAACGCCGAGCGCCGTCGCCGCGATCAGCGCGGCGAGGGTGACGGTCAGCGTCGCCGCCAGCGCCGCCATTAGCCCAGCGGGATCGCCGAGAAAGGCGGCGGCGATCGCGAGCGGGCCGGGCACGAGATAGGCGGGAACGGCGAGCGCGCGCACCAAGCCTTCCCAAAGCGCGAGGGCGGCGAGGCCGAACAGCAGCGGGGCGAGACGCGTCATGCCGGCGCCGCGGCGGTGTTGAGCGTTTCTTCGAGCCGCCGCGTGATGGCAGCGACCAGGGTTGCGTAGGCGGGATCGAGCCGGCGCGCAGGCCCTGCCGGGAGATCGACCGCGATGTCGCCCGCGATCCGCCCCGGGCGCGGGCTCATCAGGACGATGCGGCGGGCGAGGAACGCTGCCTCATAGATCGAGTGGGTGACGAAGACGATGGTGCAGCCGGCCTCCTGCCACCAGGCGAGGAGATCCGCCTGCAGTCTGTGGCGGGTGAATTCATCAAGCGCCGCGAAAGGCTCGTCCATCAGCAGCAATTTCGGCCGCGTGAGGAGCGCGCGGGCGATCGAGACCCGCATCCGCATGCCGCCGGAAAGCTGCGCTGGGCGCGCCTGTTCGAACCCCGCGAGCCCAACCGAGGCAAGTTCCGCGAACACACGCGGCATCGCCGCCGCCCGCCCGACTCCGCGGAGACGGAGCGGCAGATAGACGTTTTCCGCCGCACTCGCCCAAGGGAGCAGGGTCGGGTCTTGGAAGACGAAGCCGATCTCGCCCGGCGCCGGGGCCGCGCCCTGCCACGAGAGCCGGCCGTGATCCGGGCGGTCGAGCCCGGCCAACAGCCGGAGCAGCGTCGATTTGCCGCAGCCGGAGGGGCCGAGGAGGGTGATGAAATCACCCGCCGCGATTTTGAGCGAGACCCCGCGCAAGGCCTCGGTGCCGCTCGGAAAGCGGCGGCCAACTTCTTCGAGCGAGAGCAAAACCGGTATCAGGGACTCTTTGGCCGCATCTGAAGCCCGACACCACGATCAACAAAGCGGAGCGTGTAGGCGCTGCGCCAGTCCAAGTCCTTCGGATAGAGCCCAGCCTGCTGCATGCTTTGGAAGAATTCGAGCCAGCGCGCGGCGGTCATGGCGCCGATGCCGAGTTTTTCGGTATCGCCCGAATCGACGATGCCGTGTTGTTTGAGCACGCCTCGCCCATAATCGAGCAAAGCCTGGGTCATTTCCGGATTTTCTTTCTTGATCAGATCGTTGCCGGGCCTTGGGTCGTTATAGAGATAGGCATACCAGCCCTCGATCGAGGCATCGAGGAAGCGCTGCACGAGATCGGGCTTGTCCGTGGTCAGTTTGCGGCTGGTCGCGATCAGGCTGGCATAGCCCGCGAACCCGGCATCGGCGATCAAAAGCACTACGGGTTTTTCGCCCGTCGCCTGTTCGATCGAGAACGGCTCAGAGCCGAGATACCCCTCCTGAACGGCCGATTTGTCGTGCAGGAAAGGCGCGAGATTGAAAGTATAGGGGCGGATCTGGCTGTCGCTATAGCCGAATTTGGCGCGCAGGAAATTCCACCAGCCGGCGCGGGTATCGGCGCCGATCATGATCGGCTGGCCGCGGAGTGCTGCAAAACTGTCATGGCCCTGGCCGCGATGGGCGATGAGCACCGAGGGATCTTTCTGGAACATCGCGGCGACGGCGACGAAAGGCAGCTTCTGCTGGACGAAATTGAGGGCGAG
>JAJYXY010000198.1 GCA_021801465.1 Pseudomonadota bacterium | reverse complement strand
TGCCGCGGCCGTCTTTGAGGTCGCACAGCACCTTGACGGTGCGGAGGATGTCCTCCTTGCGCAAGACGCGGAGCTGATCATCGGTCTCGAAGCCGAGCCGCATGTTCATCTTCACCCGACCGACGGAGGAGAGATCGTAACGCTCGGAATCGAAGAACAAGCCGCGAAACAGAGCCTCCGCGGTCTCGAGCGTCGGCGGCTCGCCCGGGCGCATGACGCGATAAATATCGATCAGCGCGTCGTCGCGGTTGGCGTTCTTGTCAACCGAAAGCGTGTTCCGGATCCACGGCCCATTGGATTGATCGACCGCGAGCGTTGGCAGCTCAGTCACCCCCGCCTCTTCCAGCGCGGCAAGCCGCGCCTCGGTCAACTCCTCCCCGGCTTCGGCATAGATTTCGCCGGTTTCGGCGTTGACGAGATCCTCGGCAATGAAGCGGCCGATCAGATCCGCGCGCCCGACCAGAACCTCCTTGGTGGTTTCAGCGATTTTGCGCACAAGCCGGTTGGTGAGCTTGTCCTCCGCCTTGGCCACTACCTCTCCGGTCTCGGCATCGATGAGCGGCTCGAGAAGCTTCATGCCACGGAAAGCATCCGCCTCGAATGGTCGCGCCCAGCCCTTTGGGGTCAGCGAAAATACCACGCGACCATAGAAATAGCTGAGCATTTCCTCGGCATCCATGCCGCGGATCTCACCGAGATCGACCACCCCACCCTGCGCCGCCCGCGCCGCCCGAAGGGTCTCGGTCGCGGCGCTATCGAGGGCGTAAAGCAGCGTCGTCACCGGCAATTTGCGCTTGCGATCGATGCGCACATAAACGAGATCCTTGGCATCGAACTCGAAATCGAGCCAGGAGCCGCGATAGGGAATGACGCGGGCGGTAAACAAAAGCTTGCCCGAAGCATGGGTTTTGCCCTTGTCGTGGTCGAAAAACACGCCTGGGCTGCGATGCATCTGGCTCACGATGACGCGCTCGGTGCCGTTGATGATGAACGTGCCGTTATCGGTCATCAGCGGCATGTCGCCCATATAGACGGGCTGCTCCTTGATGTCGCGAATCGATCGCGCGCCGGTCTCCTCATCGACGTCCCACACGATCAGACGGAGAACGACCTTGAGCGGGGCCGCATAGTTCATGCCGCGCTGGATGCATTCCTCGACGTCGTATTTCGGCTCCTCGAACTCGTAATGGACGAATTCGAGGCGGCCACGGCCAGCGAAATCGTCGATCGGGAACACCGATTTGAACACTTCCTGAAGGCCGGAATGGGTGCGGCTGTCAGGGGCGACGTGCATCTGGAGGAAAGATTCATAGCTCGCGCGCTGCACGTCGATGAGATTGGGCATCGGCGCGACCTCCGGGATCCGCCCGAAATTCTTGCGGATCCGCTTGCGCCCGGTGAAGGATTTCCCGTTGAATGTTTTGGTGATCGCGTTCATGCTCTGTCCTCAAGATCGCCAATGCGGCGGAGTAGCCGCCGCGCGCCCCGGAATAAGCCCGGAGAGCGCCCTATCCAGTCCGTCTTCGTCTTGCCCAGGGGAAGTTTTTTTGGCCCTGAGCCTTCATCTCGGCCGAACGCCGCATCCGGCGTCCCACGTCACCACGATCAGCCCCGACAACACGAAGCCAGGCAGAGATCGCACCCGATCTCCGCCTGACCCCAAACATAGCGGGGACGACGCCCCCTCGCGCTACTTGATCTCGACAGTCGCGCCCTGCTCTTCCAAAATCTTCCGCAGCTTTTCCGCCTCGTCCTTGTTGACCCCTTCCTTGACGGTTTTCGGGGCGCCCTCGACGAGATCCTTGGCTTCTTTGAGGCCAAGCCCGGTGATCGTGCGGATCTCCTTGATGACGTTGATTTTCTTCTCTCCGGCCTTGGCCAGGATGACGGTGAATTCGGTCTGCTCCTCGACCGGAGCCGCGGCAGCAGCCACTGCAGCCGGCGCGGCCATCGCCACTGGGGCAGCCGCAGAAACGCCCCACTTCTCCTCGAGAAGCTTCGAGAGCTCGGCAGCCTCGAGCACCGTGAGGCTCGACAGCTCCTCTACCAACTTCGCTAGTTCAGCCATAACGTCAGTCTCCTATTTATAAGCCCTATTCGGTTGCATGCAAGCCCCTAATGTCCCGTTTCGGAAATTCGCAAGCGAATCCCATGGGCACGCGCTCTTTACTCTTCGTGGCCAGCTGCCCCCTGAAATGCCAAAGCATTTCATGGGCAGGACACGAGGGGCCATCCTTCGTCGCGTTGCGATCAAGCCGCCTCGGCGGTCTTGGCATAGGCCCCGAAAACCCGCGCGAGCTGGCCCGCCGGCGCCTGCAGAACGCCGGCGAGGCGCGTCGCCGGGGCATTGATCAGCCCCAGCAATTGCGCCCGCAGCGTCTCCAGCGACGGCAGCTCGGCCAATGCGCGTATCCCGGCCGCATCCAGCGTCCGTGATCCCAGCGCACCACCCAGCACCACCAGCTTCTCGTTGATCTTGGCGAACTCGACAGCCGCCTTCGCCACTGCCACGGGATCAGACGACCACGCGAGCGCGGTCGGCCCCTTCAGCAGCTTGGCGATGCCGTCGAATTGGGTCCCATCCAAGGCGCGCAGAGCCAGCCGGTTCTTCGCGACCTTGAATTGCGCCCCCGCCGCCCGCATCCGGCGCCGCAGATCCGTCACTTCGGCGACCGTCAGCCCGCTATTGCGGGTGACCACCACCATCGACGTCTCGGCGAACACCGCGGCGAGCGAGGCAACGAATTCCCGCTTCTCCGTACGGTCCACACAAGTCTCCTGGTTCTGGCCCGACGCAAGCGCGCGCCGAGCCGGGTTGCCCCTAGAGCCGCGAAGATCATCCCCGCGACCCGGTTCGCCTGTCCCTTGCATACGGAACCGCCAGGGCGCGCCGCCGGACCATGCCGCCAGCTTCCCGGGCTTCCCCGTCTCCCGCGCGCGGGCCTTGGCCCCTTAAGGTTTTCCCCGATCAGGGAAAACCACGTGCGGTCTCGGACAGGTTCGGGCGGCGAGCGAAGCCCGTCACCCTGCCCGCCGGCTCACGCCGGCGTATTTCGTGCCCCTTACGGGGCTATGGACGCGATATCGACCCGGATTCCGGCCCCCATCGTCGAGCTCAGCGCGACCTTCTGGACATAGGTGCCCTTGGCGCCGGTCGGCTTCGCTTTCTGGATGGCATCGACGAAGGCGCGGATATTTTCGAGGAGCTTGTCCTCAGGAAAACTCGCCTTGCCGACGCCGGCATGCACGATCCCGGCTTTTTCGGCGCGAAACTCGACCTGGCCGGATTTGGCGGCCGACACCGCGCCCTTCACGTCCATCGTCACGGTGCCGAGCTTGGGGTTCGGCATCAGCCCGCGCGGGCCGAGGATTTTGCCGAGCCGCCCGACCAGCGCCATCATGTCCGGGGTCGCGATGCAGCGATCGAACGCAATCTCGCCAGCCTGCACTTTCTCCGCCAGATCCTCGGCGCCCACCACGTCGGCGCCAGCCGCCTGCGCTTCCTCGGCCTTGGCGCCGCGCGCGAACACCGCGACCCTGAGCGTCTTGCCGGTGCCGTTCGGGAGGCTGACCAGGCCACGCACCATCTGGTCGGCGTGGCGCGGGTCGATGCCGAGATTCATCGCGACCTCCACCGTCTCGTCGAACTTGGCGCGGGCATTGGCCTTGACCAGCCGGACCGCCTCGTCGAGCGGGTAAGGCTTGTTCGCCTCGATCGCCGCGTACGCCGCGCGCAGCCGCTTATTGTGCGCCATCGCTCAGCCCTCCACCACGGTGAGACCCATCGAGCGGGCCGAGCCGATCAGCATCCGCACCAACCCCTCGATGTCGTTGGCGTTGGTGTCCTGGATCTTCTGCGCGGCGATTTCGCGGAGCTGGCTCATCGTCACCCGCCCGACCGCGCCGCCCTTGCCGACCGTCGAGGAGCCCTTCTCGATCTTCGCCGCCCGCTTCAGGAAATAGGTATTGGGCGGCGACTTCATGATGAAGCTGAAGGTGCGGTCGCCATAGGCGGTGATCACCACCGGCACCGGCATCCCGGGCTCCATCGTCTGGGTCGCGGCGTTGAATTCCTTGCAGAATTGCATGATGTTCAAGCCACGCTGGCCGAGCGCCGGGCCGACCGGCGGCGAAGGATTGGCCTTCCCCGCCGGGATTTGCAATTTGATGTAGCCGGTGATCTTCTTCGCCATATCCCTGGTTCTCCGCACCTCGCAGCGAGGCCAAATGTCGAGACGAACGCTCCTGGCACACGGCGCGCCAACGCCGCATCACCCGGACAAAACACCAAGGGACCGCGGTACAAGCGGCCGGGCACGCCCGGCCTCCCGCGTTCCAGATGAAGGCGGGCTCTTATCGAATGCTCGCCCGCAAGTCCAGCGCTATTTCGGCATGACAGGAAAGGAAACGCCATGACTAGCCCAGGCTTGCCGGCCCGTGCCCTCCTCGGCTTCATCGCCGCGGTGATTTCGACCCTCACATTCCATCAGGCGATGTGGGCGGCGCTGCACGTTGCGCACATGATGCCGCCGCCCTTCCCGATGGCGCCGACGGCGCCGCTCGGCGTTCCCAAAATCATCAGCCTCTGTTTCTGGGGCGGGCTCTATGGCGCGGTGTTTGGCCTCGCGCTACCCTCGCTGCCGCGCCCGCTCTGGCTCTCGGGCCTCGTGCTCGGCATCATTGCCGCCCTGGTCGGCCTGTTCATCGTCACCGCGATCAAGGGGCTGCCGATCGGCTTTGGCTTCGCCCTGATCCCCTGGGTCGATTCGCTGCTAATCAACGGCTTCTGGGGCATCGGCGTCGGTCTCATCACGCCGCTTCTCATGCCGCGTGCACCGCGCCCGGCGTAACCGCGCGCGGCGCCGCCGTCTGCCCGAGCACCCAGCCTTCCCAGGTGGTGAGCCAGGGATCGGGCGGCGGCGCGTCGGGGCGGCGGCCGGCGAGGACGCCGAGGAC